>CAIUOU010000011.1 GCA_903900845.1 uncultured Opitutia bacterium | reverse complement strand
TCATCTCGACGAGTCAGTTTTGAACAGAAGCCCGGGAAGTTCAGAAAAGGAAACCGCCCCTACCTCATCCGCCAAATCCGCGCCATCCGCGGTTAAAAACTCCGGGGGGGGGGCCGAATAGCCTACGGCGGTACCTTCCTCCGCATGGTCAGCGGCTGCAGCCGCGGCTACAGCATCGTCCGCGGCAAGCGGCGGCGGCTACCACGCACGGAGCATTCGTGTTCCTTCGTGTGCATTCGTGGTTGTTCCCGCGCGGCGACGTAACGGGCCGGCGACATATTTTCGCGTTGCCCCGCCGGCCCGCTCCCCCGCACTGCGAGCGCTCCGCATGCTTCGCCTGCACCTTCCGCCCAATCTTCCGGCCGCTGCGGCGCGCAACGCGGTTCCGGTGCGCGTGGAGATGGATCTGAAGCAGGAACCGCGTCCGGGAATCCTGCCGGTGCTCGCGCTCCTGCAGCGTTGGTGCGGACCGCAGGCACCGGTTTTCCTGCAGCTCACGCGCGCTCAGCTGCGCGAACTCTCGGCCGCGGCCGGAACCGAACCTATCTTCGTGGAGAATGGCCGGGCGGGCGTCTGGAACCACGCCGCCCTGCTGGCGGAGCCGGCGAGCGCGGAAGTGGCAACGGGAAAACCCGCCGCCAAGCCCGCCTCTTCCCCGGCGCGGCGCTCGGGCGAAACCCCGATGACCGTTGACGGCAGCGAGCATTACCTCGCCATCACCCTGCCCTCGCGAGAGCACCCCCGTCATGACGAGGCGCGCGAACTGCTGCGCGAGGCGGGATTTTCACTCGAGCCGGCCACCCGCAAGTGGTGGCTGCGGGATCGCCATAAGACCCTGACTTTTCTCGCGACGCACCGCGACCGCCTCGAAAAGGCCTTCGGCGCGGAGTTCACGCCGGGATTCGTGTCACGCACCGCGCACCTGCGCGCGGCGGTGATCACCGCGGAGGTCACCGCCGCCGGGGAAGGCTTCGAGGTGTCGCTGGGGTTGCAGGCGGATGCGGCGGCCGGGGCGGCGCTCCGGGAAGCGATCTCGGCCGACCGGGCCTATGCGGAACACGGCGGCCAGGTGATTCTCCTGGATCCGCGCCGGGTGCGGAACCTCGCGGCGGCGCAGCGTAAACTGGTCGGCGATCCCGGTGCGCCGACCGGAGCACGCCGCGTGGAACGCGTGCCGGCGGCGCGCGCGGCGGAGGTTTCCGAGCTGCTGGAGGAAATCTCGCCGGGGTACGAAGCCCCGGAGATCTGGCGGAAGCGCGGTGCGGTGCTGCGGGATCTCTCCCGGTTGGAACCCGCGCCGATCCCGCCGGCGCTCGACCGCCAGCTCCGGCCATACCAGCGGCTGGGTGCGGCGTGGCTCTGGCACCTGCGCGCCCACGGGCTTGGCGGCATCCTCGCCGATGAGATGGGACTCGGGAAGACCGCCCAGGCCATCGCGCTGCTGGCGGCCGCGGCAGCGAACGATGGCGGGACGGCCCTGGTGATCTGCCCCGCTTCGCTCCTGGAGAACTGGCGGCGCGAGGCGGCGCGTTTCGCGCCGGAACTCAAAGTGTTCGTTCACCACGGCGCGCGCCGGCTCGGGGCGCCGGCTGATTTCGCGGGCCTTCAGCTGGTCATCACCAGCTACGGCACGCTCGCGCGGGACCGGGCGCTGTTCGCGGGCGTCGGATTCGCAATCGTGGTCGCCGACGAGGCGCAGCACATCAAGAACCGCCGATCGCAGAACGCGGCCGCGCTGCGCGCCCTGCGCGCGGAGGCGAGGTTCCTGCTCACCGGCACGCCGATCGAGAACTCGCTCGACGACCTGCGTTCGCTGTTCGCGTTTCTCCTGCCCGGCTACCTGCCGCCGATCCCGAACGAAGTGCGGGGCGAGGAAAAGGCATGGCACAACGAGCGCCTGCGGGCGCAGGCCGCGCCCTACCTGCTGCGCCGCACCAAACGGGCGGTGGCGCCCGAGCTGCCCGCGCGGATCGAGCAGATCGTGTGGTGCGAGTTCTCCCCCGAGCAGGCCGCCGCCTACCGCGAGCTGCAGGAACGCGGTGAACGCGAGCTGATCGACCTCGAGGCAGGCGGCGCCAACGACGGCCGGCTCAAGCTCGCGGCCCTGACGCAGCTGCTCCGCCTGCGCCAGCTGTGCTGCGATCCGCGCCTGCTGAAACCGCCGGCAGGGGACACCGCGGCGTCGGCCAAACTGGAAGCCTTCCAGGAACTCCTCGCGCAGGCGGTCGACGACGGTCACCGCGTGCTGGTCTTCTCGCAGTTCACCTCGCTCCTCGCCCTGCTGCGCGCGGACCTCACCGCGCAGGGCGTGGAGACCTGCTACCTCGACGGCGCGATGGCGCCCCGCGCGCGGCAGGCCGAGGTGGACCGGTTCCAGACCGACGCCTCAGTGCCGGTGTTCCTGCTCTCGCTCAAGGCCGGCGGGACCGGTTTGAACCTCACCGCGGCCGACACCGTCGTGCATTACGACCCGTGGTGGAACCCGGCCGCCGAGGCGCAGGCGACCGATCGCGCCCACCGCATCGGGCAGACGCGCGTGGTGACCAGCTACAAGCTCATCGCCGCCGGCACGGTCGAGGAAAAGGTGCTCGCGCTGCAGGATGAGAAGCGCGCGCTGCTGGCCGACGTCTTCGAGGCGAGCGACGCGCTCGCCGCGAAACTTTCCCTCGCGGACCTGCGGACCCTGCTCCAGTAGACGGGGATGACCCGACTCTTCGCCACCCCGGAGGGCCTCATCGTCGAGGACGCGGGCCGGGCTTTTTCGGTCCCGCTCGGCCTCGACGACGTCTTCCGATCCGCCGCCCCCGCCGCGACCGTCCGCGCCGCGCTCGCGGCGGGGCGGCCGGCCGCCCCGCCGGCGGCGCCACTCGCCCCGATCCAGTCGCAGGAAGTGTGGGCGGCCGGCGTGACCTACCTGCGCAGCAAGTCCGCCCGCATGGCCGAGTCCAAGGAAGCCGGCGGCGGCAGTTTTTACGATCGGGTGTACGAGGCGGAGCGGCCGGAGATCTTCTTCAAGGCGACCCCGCACCGCGTGGCTGGGCCGGGTGGCCTGGTGCGGATCCGCGCCGATGGAAAGTGGAACGTGCCCGAGCCCGAGCTCACGCTCGCGATCAACGCGGCCGGCCGAATCTTCGGCTTCACGATCGGGAACGACATGAGCGCGCGCGACATCGAGGGGGAAAACCCCCTCTACCTGCCGCAGGCCAAGGTCTATGACCGCTCGGCGGCGCTCGGCCCGTGTCTCGTGATCGCCGACCAGCCGCCGGGGCCG
The DNA here is from genome assembly GCA_903900845.1 of uncultured Opitutia bacterium. GTDB lineage: Bacteria > Verrucomicrobiota > Verrucomicrobiia > Opitutales > Opitutaceae > ER46. Next base: position 60,196 of record CAIUOU010000011.1, on the reverse strand, counting down.
GAGACCGCGATCGCTCTTTCCATTCACCGGAATGGCGCGGCGGTCTTCCGCGGCGAGACGAGCGTAGGCCGCATCAAGCGTCCCCTCGCCTCGCTCGCCGACTGGCTTTTCCGCGAGAACACGTTCCCGGCCGGAGCCTACCTGATGACCGGCACGGGCATCGTGCCCCCGGATGATTTCACGCTGCGCTCCGGCGACGAGATCCGCATCCGAATCGATCCCGTCGGGGAACTGGTCAACCGCGTGGCCTGATCAGAACAGCTGCCGCGCGGAAACGCCGCGCGCGACCTCGGCGGCGAGGAACGGGCCGCGGAAGATCATCCCGGTGTAGATCTGCACGAGCACCGCGCCCGCATCGAGCTTCTCGGCCGCGGCGTCCGCGCCATCGATGCCGCCCACGCCGATGATCGGCAGCCGTCCGTGCGTGGCGCGCGCGATGTAGCGGATGATCTCCGTCGACCGCGCGCGCAGAGGAAGCCCGCTGAGCCCGCCCGCCTCGTTCACTCCGGCGAAAAACCCCGGTCGCGCCAGCGTGGTGTTGGTCGCAATGACCCCGTCGAGCTGGTGCTCGGCGATCACCGCGAGCACGGCGTCGATCTGCGCCCACGTCAGGTCCGGGGCGATCTTCAGCAGCACCGGAACGTGCCGGCCGCCGGGTCGCGCCGCGCGCGCGCGGTTGGCGGCAGTGACCGCCGCGAGCAGTTCCCGCAGGCGGGACTCGTCCTGCAGCTGCCGCAGGTTGGGCGTGTTCGGACTGGAGACATTGAGCACCACGTAGTCCGCGAAATCCGCCAGCCGGTGGAAACTCGCGAGATAGTCGGCGGTCGCCTCCTCGATCGGCGTCACCTTCGACTTGCCGAGATTTACTCCGAGCGGAATCCGCCGCGCCGCGCCGAGCGGCTGGCGGGCGAGCCGCGCCGCCATCGCCTCGGACCCGCCGTTGTTGAAACCCATCCGGTTGATCACCGCGCCCTCCGCCGGATAGCGGAAGGCGCGCGGCCGCGGGTTGCCCGGCTGCGCCAGCGCGGTCACCGTGCCCACCTCGACGTGACCGAAGCCGAGCGCGGCCGCCGCCGGCCAGGCGCGCGCGTCCTTGTCGAATCCCGCGGCGAGCCCGACCGCGTTGGGAAACCGGAGCCCGAACGCCTCGACCGGGCGGACCGCCTGCAGGTGGGTCGACATCCGGCGCTCGAGCGCGAGCCGCAGCGGCGCCAGCCGCGCGAGCCACTCCATCGCCTGCACCCCGAGCTCGTGCGCGTGCTCGGCGTCGCAGCGGAACAACAGCGGCCGGACAAGGCCGTCATACCATTTTCCCATCCGGCCAACCGTGGGTTCGCGCCGCGCGGTTGGCAAGGTCCGCGAAATGGCGGAAACCGCGCTTTGCGAGGGTTTTCCGATCCCGTGAACATCGGTCAATCGACGTAGTTTTCCGCGTCAGTTTTGTGCTTGTTTTTTGAGACCTCACTACCACGCTGCGCAAAAATTTCATCCGCAAACTCCTGATCTTCATATGGCCAAAGCAATTTCCGCTCTCGACTGGTGCGCCGTCCGTCTCGGTGAGGACCACAATTGGTGGGTCGCCGAGACCAGTGATCCGGTACGGTGGGATGTCGACGGGCTGAGCATCGTCGACCCGCGCCAAGTGCAGCACCTGATCGAGCTCGTCGATCCGCTGCGCGACTACGGTTTCGACCAGGACGTCTTCGACTCCGCGTTCATCCCATTCCGCATCGAGAAGGACCTCGGCAACGGGAAGGTGCGCCTGAAGCGCATGAAGGAGTCGCTGTTCGACTCCGACGAGAAGCTCTTTGCGCTGCCCGACATCCTGGACGAGGAGAACGGCCCCTTCGCCGACCTGCTGGACCACCTCACGCGCTGCCGCGTGAAAATGCTCAACGACCTCTTTAAATTCGAGTCGAAGCTCACCGTCGACGAAGTCGAGGAGGTGATCCGCGAGGACCAGAACAGCAGCTTCATCCAAGGCCAGGCGGTCCACACCTTCACGGAACTCACCGACATCCTCGACTACATGCCCGAGGGCTACGACTCCGACGAAGACGCTCCGGCCAAGCGGGAGGACGACACCGACGACCAGGATCTGCCCGAGATCGACGAGGAGGATGAGGCGAAGCTCAAGAACGACGAGTCCCTGAAGTGGGACGAGGACGAGGGCGACGAGGAATCCGAGGACGGCGAAGGCAAGGAGAAGAAGAAGGAAGGTGAGGACGAGGACTCCGAGGAGGAGAAAGGCGACTCCGACGAGGGAGACAGCCGTCCCCGCTCGCGCGCCAAGAGCAAGCGCTGAGCCCGGTTGCGGCTTCGCCGCGAACCGATTAACGACTCAAATTCCGGCCGGCACGGGGATCGCCCGTCCGGCGCAAAACGCGCGCAGGTCGGCGGCGAGCGGCGCGCGGAAAACGTGCGGCAGGCCAGCCGGCTGGAGGTCGATCTCGGCGCAATGCAGGGCCTGGCGGGGCAGCAGCAGGCGCGACTCCAGGGAGGCCGTCCACCCGGAGTCGATGAACTCAAGGTAGAAGCGCGGGTCGGGCCCGTAGATCTTGTCCCCGACCACAGGATGCCCGAGCCATTGCGCATGGGCGCGGATCTGGTGCTTGCGGCCCGTCTCGAGCAGGACGTCCGCCAGTGTGAACTCGCCCCCGGAGGACGCCGTGAGCGGCCGGAAGACGGTCACCGCCGCCTTGCCCTCGCCCGCCGGAACGACCGCGGACTTCACGAAGACCGGTGTCGTGACATCGTCCCCGAGCGCCTGATCGACGCGCGCCTCGCCGGCGAGCCGACCGGTGAGGACCGCACGATACCGCTTGCCGATGTGGCGACGCTGGAGGGCGGTCTGGAGGCGACTCGCCATCGCGGAGGTCTTGGCGAGCACGACCACCCCGCTGGTCTCGCGATCGAGCCGGAAGATCAGATGCACCGTGGCGAGCCCGGTGTATTCGCGCAACGCCCCCACGAGGCTGGACCACGGCCCGGCTTTCGACGGGTGGCAGACGACATCGCCGGGCTTGTCGACCACGAGCAACTCGTCGTCCTCGTGCAGGATCCAGCCGGGAATCTCGCCCGGAGCGATCAGCCGCACGCGCACGGGCGTCTTGGGCCGGCGCGGCCACGCGCAGGCGCGACCGCCGAACGTCTCCCCGGGGTCCGCCTCGCTCACGACGGGGGCGGAACGCGCCGTTCCATCGCGCCGCGCGCGAGACGCGCCGCGGCGGACCGGGGCAGCCAGGCGGCGGCGGCGGCGGCCAGCCGGTTGCCGATGCCCGGCACGAAACTCGCGCGACCAGCCGCGAGCGCACGCAGCGCGCCGGCGACCACATCGTCGGGCGCCATGCCCTGAACCGCGATGGCCTCCGGCCGCGTCGCGCCGGTGCCCTCGAAGAATCCGGTGCGCGTGGTGCCCGGTGAAAGCGCCAGCACGCGGACGCCCGAGCCGCGCAACTCCTCGCCCAGCGCGTGGGACCAGTTCAAAAGGAAGGCTTTGCTGGCGCCGTAGGTGGCGCAGAAAGGCGTGGGCAGATAGGCCACCACGGAGGCGACGTTGATGATCGCGCCGCCGCGCCGCCGCAGGCACGGGAGCAGACGCGCCGTCAGATCGACCACCGCGCGCACATTCACATCGACGATCTCGAGCTGGCGCCCGGCGGAAGGCGCCGGGAAGGAACCGAAGCCGCCCACGCCGCCGTTGTTCACCAGGAGCACCCGGCCCGCGGGGGCCTCCGCCGCGAGTGCGGCCAGCACCTCGCCGGCCGCCGCGGCGATCCGCTCCGGCCGCGCAAGGTCACAGGGGAAATGGCGCACCGGCCGCGCGGAGTTTTCGCCAAGATCCGCGCAGGGTTCCCGGCGGGAAAGGTTGCAAACCAGCATTGCCGGGTTACCTGTTTGAAGAAGACGAATGAACGATTTTCCAAGACCGGAAGATCCTCCCGTCACCACGGCGGCGGAGATGGTTTGGAGGAGTTCCTTCGGCACCGTTGGAGGCATGAATTTTCGCGGCGGCGGGTTCCTACCGTCGCCGTTTCAACCGAAACCATACGGAGAAACATGAACAGCCAAAATACCCACGAAGTGATCGTGTCCGGCATCCACCTAGAGCTCACGCCGTCCCTGAAGACGTTCGTGCGCGAAAAGGCGGAGCGATTGTTTCGCCACGAGGAACGTATCATTCGCCTCCGCGTGGAGCTGGAGTGCAACCGGAGCCCCGCCGCGGGTGTGCAGTTCGCGGCCAAGGGCCGCATCGAGATCCACGGGCCCGACCTGAACGCGTCGGTGCAGGCGAACGAGTGCCACAAGGCGGTCGCCATGCTGGTCGACAAGCTGGACCGCATGCTGCAGCGCCGTCACCAACTGCTGCGAGTGAAGCGCAACCACCCGCACGCCGTCGAACTCGCGGCCGACCTCCCGAAGGTGAACGCCTGAGTCCCGGCCGGATCCACCGCGCAGCCCGCCGCCCCGCCGCGGTGGGCTTTTTTTTGCCCTCGCGCGGCCGGGTCAGAATTTCGCGGTGAGGCTGGCCTGGAAGGTGCGGCCGGGGTGGCGTTGCACGGAGTTGGAGTCGGCCAGTTTGTAAATCTCCTGGTGGTCGAGCACGTTCTGCAACTTGGCGCCCCAGACGTAGCGCACGCGGCCGGAGCGCGGGACGGCGTAGCGCACGACGGCGTCGAACCGCCATTTGCCGGGCATCGTCCACTGGGGCGTGTTGGCGATGCCACCGAGCGTGGTGAGCACCACCGGATCGATCGGGCGGTCCCCGATGAAGATCGACCCGAGGGCGAGATCGAGACCGCGCAGGCGCCCCTCGCGGAACGCGTACTTGTTGAAGGCGGTCGCCATGTGGAACGGCGCGTACATCGAGCGGGCCCGGGTGCGCGTGTCGCGCGAATCGTTGTAGGCGTAGCCGCCCATCAGGGACCACGCCTCGGTGAGGCGGGCGTTCAGGCTGAGTTCCGCGCCGCGGGAGCGGATGCCGTCAATCTGGGTGTACCAGTCGCCGTCGCGATTCGGATCATCCACCGCGAGGTTCTGCTGGCGGATGTCATAGACGGAGACGAGACCCTGCACGCGATCGCGGGCGAGGCTGAAGCGCAGCCCGACTTCCTGCTGGTTGCCACGCTCCGGATCGAGCGGCGTGCCGTCGGGCTGGCGCGTGAAGACCGGCACGAAGGAGCTGTTGGCATTGGCGTAGAGCGTCACGGAACGCGCGGCGTTCAGATGCCAGACGAGCCCGGCGCTCCAGGTGGTGGAGTCGGCGTGGTTGTCGAAGGTCATCAACCCGGTGAAGCCGTTGCGCCGGCGGTCATCGGTCGCGGTGCGGCGCACACCGGCGGTCAGGAAGACCCGCTCCTCGAGCAGGGAGGCGACGTCGGCCGCGTACCACTCGGTGTTCTCGGTGCGGTCGAGGTTGCGGTTGCCGGCGGGCAGCGGCGGCCGGTCGGCCCGGGCCTGCACCGGCGGCGACCGGCCGGGGTCCACCGCGTTGAGCGGGGGAATCATGTAGGGGTTGTAGCCCGCGCGGCGCACGTCGGCGAGGACCTCGGCGAGCGTGAGGCTGGGAAAAACGTTGTAGCGCGTGCCGACGCTCGCGGTCGGCCAGCGCTGGTTGAGCGCGGCGGACGTGGCGGCAAGGCCGCCGCGGTTGTAAATGCCGTCGCGGTTCCAGACCTCCCCGTCGGACAGGTCCCAACTGAAGCCCGCGAGCGCGCGATGCTTCACGGGGCCGGTGGCGAACATCGCGACGACCTCGTTGCGCGAGCGCCAGTTGCCGACGTCCTGGGTGCGGACGCGCCAGCGGCGTGGCATCAGCACGGCGTCCTTGAGGATCGTGAGCGACCCCTGCTCCGGCTGGTGCTCGTCGTAGAGCTGGTCCTTGGTGTCATGGGCGGCCTGGACGCGCAGCTGGATGGCGGAACCGAAGGAGTGCTGGACATCCAGCATGGTGAAGCCGCGATCCCAGCGCCGGCTGTCACCGGCCGAGCCGTAGCCCTGCCGGTTGTCGCCGTAGGCGAGGAAGGAGCCGTCGGGCATCGCGAAACCGCGGGGTTCCCCGCGCATCATGGGCTGGCGCCAGACGGCGCCGCCGTCCTCCTCGCGCACGAACAGATGTTCGAGGCTCACGCGCGTGCTCCGCGCGACCTGCCAGGAGACGATCGCGGAGACGGCCTTCTCGCCGTGCGTGATGCGGCGGTAATAATAGCCGTCGTCGTAGACCGCCGTCACGCGGTAGCGCACGGGGGAAGCGGCGGACCCGAGGGCCCCCGAGGTATCCAGCTCGCCGCGCCACGATTCCACCGGCCCGACGTTGAAGCGCACGGTCGTCTCGTCGCGGGGCAGGGGTCGCTTGGTTACCCGGTTGACTGTCGCCGCGTAGCCGCCCTGCCCGTAGAGCACGGCGGCCGGCCCCTTGAGCACCTCCACGCGCTCCACGTTGGCGAGGGACACCTTGCCGATGCTCTCCTGCTGCAGGAAGCCGTTCAGGAACTTGGTGTTCGCGTTCGAGAATCCGCGCACGGTCCACGAGTCGTTGTTCGAGGTGGAAACGAAACCCGGGACGTATTCCAGCACGTCCTCGGTGCTGCGCGCGAGGGTGTCCTCGAGGAACGCCTGGTTCAGCACGGTCACATTCATCGGGATATCGCCGATGGCGGTGTTCATGCGGGTGACCTCGGCGGCGTGGGTCGACTGGTAGCCGATGTCGCGGGCCGTGGTGACCTCGAAAGCGGAGAGCGCGACGGTTTCGCCGGGCGGGGCCGGCCGCGGGGCGGGCACGACCTGCGCGAGGAGCGTCGCGGGGAGCAGGCTGAGGAGGAGGCGGGTTTTCATGGTAAAGGAGTGGCGTCGGCGCGCTGGCGCTTCTTCTTCGCCGCGCCCTCCCCCGCCGGCGCGGCGCGCTCGGGGGTGACGACGGAGCGATGGGCGAGCACGTCATCCATCCTCGCGCGCAGCTCGGTGCGCAGGCGCACGTGGGCGGGATCATCGATCACGTTGCGGCGCTCGACGAAAGTCGTCCACCGCGGCTCGGCGCTCGCCGGGCTCGAGTAGTCATAAAGCTCCTCCGCGGTGGTGGTGCGGGCGGGCCAGTCGACCCAGCGCGTGTAGCGGTGCGTCGTGGTGCGTAGGCTGTACCCCATCGACCGGGGCGGGCCGGCGCTGAACGGACGCGAGAACTGCGAGAGAGCGTGGGCGCGACCAGGTTGGTCGGGATCACGCAGGATGGGCGCGAGGCTGCGCCCGGCGAGGTAGGCGGGCGCCGGCAGCCCGGCCAGCTCCGCGAGGGTCGGATAGACATCGACGTACTCGACCAGCGCGTCGCTCGCGACACCGGGCCGGGCGAGACCGGGCGTCCGCACGAGGAGCGGCACACGGGCGTCGAGCTCGAAGTTGGTGCCCTTGCACCAGCGGCCGGCGTCGCCCAGCGCGAAACCGTGATCACCCCACAGCACGACGATCGTACTGGCGGCGAGGCCGGTGCGGTCGAGAGCGAGGAGGACCTTGCCGATCTGCGCGTCGATGTAGGAGACGCAGGCGTAGTAACCGTGCCGCAGCTTCAGGGTCTGCTCGGTGTCGAGCTGCTCGTCCTTCGGCATGCCGTAGTAGCCGCCGAGCTCGCGGTGGGTGTGATAGGCGGCTTCCGGCGCGCCCTGCACGCGGGAAGACTCGGCCGGAAGAGCGAACTTCGCGGGATCGTGGAGATCCCAGTAGCGCTTCGGCGCGTTGAACGGCAGGTGCGGCTTGAAGAAGCCCACCGCGAGGAAAAACGGCTTCGACTCCGCCTTCAAGCGACCCAGTGTCTCCACCGCGAGCGCCGCGAGCTTGCCGTCGCTGTAACCCTCGTCGGGCACGTCGGCCGCCTCCCAGGGCGCCTGTTTCCCGGGCGCTTCGCCGCGGGGCAGCGCGTAATTGCGCCAGCCGTCCTGCCGCAGGATCTCAGGCACCGACCAAGACGCGGGATCGAGCTCGCGCTCATCACCGCTGAAGATCTTCCCCATCGCCTGCGTGAGGTAGCCATGCTGCTTGAAAAGCTGCGGCAGCGTGACGGTGTCGGGGTTTGTCGCGCGGAAGAGGTTCCGGTTGTGCCAGGAGCGGTTTTGGTCGGGGAGACGGCCCGTGAGGATCGCCGTGCGCGCCGGCCCGCAGACCGCCTGCATGGTGTAGGCGCGGTTGAAGACGCGCGCACCAGCCGCGAAACGGTCGAGGTTGGGCGTCAGCGTGAGCGGGTCGCCGTAGCAGCCCAGTGAGACCCGCAGGTCGTCGACCGCGATAAAGAGCACGTTGGGCCGCGCGGGCACAGCGGCTGGCGCGCCGCCGGGCACGAGCGCGAGCAGAGGAAGAAGGCGGAGGAGCCGGATCATCGGTTGTGAAGTTTCAGCGGTTGTCGACCCGCAGGGCCCAGACGGCCGGGGTCCGCACGCCCGGGCGGATCTCGCCGCTCGGGATCACGTGAAGCCCCTCCCACTCGACCACCGGCACGGTGACCGGAGCCTTGGGCATGCGGCCAGCCCCGCGCCATTCATCCCGCGCGGCATCGTACGCCCAAGTCTCGCCGGGGAAACCCGGGTGGGCCGAAAGCGGCGTGACCTTGAGCTGCGACGCATCATCGCCGCCGAGCACCACGAAACCCCGCGCCCCGTGCCGCGGCGCGGGCGTGGGCGCGGCGACGGCCGGACGCGGGAGGTCGGCGATCCGGCGCCAGCCGCGGCCGGGATCGTACCGGTAGGCGTCGCGCAGGTAGGTGCGCGCTGGTTTTCCCTGTGCGTCCGCCGCGAGCGAGGTGCCGCTCGCGAGAAAGAACGCGCCGTCGGCCACGGCCGCGACCGCCAGCATGCGGCCCGGACCTGGCCAAGCGGGCAATTCCTTCCACTGCGGGCGGGGCGCGGAGAGGTCGATCGACCAGAACGTGGCCAGGGCCTCCGTGGCGTCGGGCGAGGAGATGCCGCCCGCGACGTACACCGTCGAGCCCAGCAGCGCGCCGCAGAAATTGGCGACCGGTCGCGGGAGGGCCGGGAACGGCCGGGTGGCAATCGCGCCCTGTTCCCAACGGAGGAGGAACGCGTCGGCGTGGTGCCGCTCAACGTCGCCGCCTCCGAGGCACAGGACGCCCTCGGGTGTCGAGATCGAGACGCCGTAGCCGAGCGGACGCGGCAGGCGCCCCGCGACGCGCCACTCGCCCCGAGGACGCTCCAAGACGAAGACGGTGTCGTACCAAACCTTCGTCCCGCCCTCCCACGGTTTCTTGTCGGGAAAGTTCGCACCTCCGGCGACCAGCAGGGCGCCGCGGTGGACGCCGGCGAAAGGATAGGCGAAACCCTCGCGGTCGGGCAGCGGTGCGAGTGGCGACCATTCGAGCTGCCCGGCGCTGGACGGCTCGGCCGCGACGAGAGCGCCAGCCAGAAAAAGGGTCGCCAGGAGCGGCCGGGAGATAAAAGCGCCGGTCTTCATTTTCCTGCCTTCTTCTTTTTACCCTTCTGCACGGGCTGGAAGTTCGGATCCCAATCAGGGTTCGGCGCCATCATCTCGGCCCCGACCGCCCGCCGCCATTCCTCGAGCTCACGGCGGAGCTCCGCGGTTCGTCCCAGCTCGACGGCGGCAAGATTGCGCGTCTCGCCGAGGTCCGCGGCCAGGTGGTACAACTCGACCCCCGCCGGGTCGAAGGTCTCGATCAGCTTCCACTCGCCGCGGCGGATGACCCCCGAGGGCACGCTGTGCGGGTGCTCGTTGTAGTGCGGAAAATGCCAGAAGATCGAGGAGCGCCCCAGCGCCTTCCCTTCCGCGAGCACCGGCCGCAGGTCGAGGCCGTCCACGTGCTGGCGCGGGCGCGCCGGCAGGCCGGCCGCGGCGAGGCAGGTCGGGTAGAGATCGGTGCTGGTCACGGGTTCGACGCTCACCACGCCGGCCCGCGCGACGCCCGGCCACTTGATCAGGAGGGGCACGCGGATGCCGCCCTCGTAGTACGCCCCCTTGTTGGCCCGGAGCGGCGCGTTGCTCGTCGCGTTGTAGAAGCCGCCGTTGTCGGAGGTGAAGATCACCACCGTGTTCTGTTCGAGTCCGAGCTCACGCAGGGTGTCCAGCACGCGGCCCACGCTGTCGTCGAGGCTCTCGACCATCGCGGCGTAGACCGGCTTCCCCTGCCGCTCCGCCTCGGGGATGCGCTCGTATTTCGCGACCACCTCGGGCTTGGCCTGGAGCGGGGTGTGCACCGCGTAGTGCGGGAAGTAGAGGAAGAACGGACGCTCGCGGTTCTCGCGGATGAACGTCACGGCCTCGGCGGTAAGCCGGTCGGTGAGGTACTCGCCGGGTTTCCCGTCGGGGAAGACATTCCAGCGCGCGCGCTGGCCGGTGGTCGGGATCGCCCAGTTTCCCTCGTAGGGGAAAAAGAAGTCGCCCGGCGCGCCGTGGGCGTTGCCGCCGACGTTGAGGTCGAATCCGTGGTGCTCGGGCAGCGAGAACGGTTCGCCGCCGAGGTGCCATTTGCCGATGTTAGCCGTGCGGTAGCCGCCCTCGCGCAGCGCCTCCGCGAGCGTGAGCTCCTCCAAAGGGAGGCTGCGCACGAAGCGCGCGCTCCGCAGCCGAGACTTGGGATCCCAACGGCCGTTGGGCAGCCAGTCGGTGAGCAGCAGCCGGGCCGGATATTTCCCAGTGAGCACCGCCGCCCGGGTGGGCGAGCACACGGCGCAGGCCGCGTAGGCGTCGGTGAACCGCACCCCTTCGCGCGCGAGGCGGTCGATGTTCGGCGTCTGGTAGTACGTGCTGCCGTTCGCGCCGATATCGCGCCAGCCGAGGTCATCGACGAGGAACAGGACGATGTTCATCCGGCGGCTATCGGCGGCGCCGGCGGCGGCGGAGAAAAGAGCCGAAAGCAGAAAAAGGCAGGCGAGGCTAGGCTTCATGATGCGAGAGCGGAGGGGACTTTTCCTGCGGCAGACCGAAGGACCGCGAAATCACCAGATGGGGTTGGGATTCGAATAAAAAGGAAAACGCGGATGAGGCCGCCGCAGGGTTCGCGGGATCACCCGCGGCTGCCCCATGGGGCGTCGATCTCTCAATCGATACGGACGAATCCGTGCGTATCACTTTTTCTTCCCCTTTTTGCCCGCGGGAGGCGCTTCGTTCGCGGGCAGCCAGCGCGTGTGGTCGGCCTTCACGGCGGCAAACTCGGGCCGGCCGGCGAGGTTATGCCACTCGTTGGGGTCGTTGGCGTGATCGTAGAGCTCTTCGCCGCCGTCGTCGTAGCGGATGTAGCGCCAGCGCTCGCTCCGCACGGCGTGGTTCCCGCGGCCGTGGGTCGTGAGGGCCGGGCGCTCCCAAGCGCGCGCGGGGTCGCGCAGCAGCGGCACAAGGCTCTGGCCGTCCAACGCGGCCGCCGGCGGCAGGCTACACAGTTCGTTCAGCGTCGGGAAAAGGTCGATGACACTCACTGGTCGCGAGGAGCGCGTCCCGGCGCGCGTCACCCCGGGTGCGAAGACCAGGAAAGGCACGCGGGTCGAGCGCTCCCAAAGGGTGAACTTGTGGAGATGCTGCTTCTCGCCGAGGTGCCAGCCGTGGTCGGACCACACCACCACGATCGTGTTCTTCGCCGCGGGACTGGCGTCAAGCGCGGCGATGATGCGGCCCACGAGCGCGTCGCCGTAGGAGATATTGGCGAGGTAGGCCTGCAGCACCTCGCGGTAACGGCCCTCGCGCCACACGAGCTCGTAGTCACCGCGGCGGTCGGCCGCCATGCGCTGCCCGCCGGCGGGCAGATCGTCGCAATCGTCGGACTTAATCGGTGGCGGCGTGATGCGATCCGGCGGGTACAGGTCGAAATACTTCCGCGGCGCGTACCATGGCAGGTGCGGCCGGTAGATGCCGGCGGCGAGGAAGAAGGGCTCGGCCGGCGGGCGCGCGAGGAAAGCGGCGATCCACTCCGCGAGGCGGCCGTCGCCCATCTCCTCGTCGCGCCGATCGAACGGCCCCCAGTCGAACTCGGGGGCGTTCTGCGGCGGACGCGACAGCGCACGCACGGCCTCGAGACCGTTCCGCGGAAACCCGGCGGGCCACGAGAACCCGCGGGAATCCCCGCCCTCGGCGACCCGCTGCTGGTAAGGGCTGTCGAACACCTGGTCGAAGTAGTCGTGCCAATCGGAGCGGCGGTTGAAGCCGGGCGTGTGGTGGTTGACCTTGCCGCCGCCGACGACGCGGTAGCCGTGGTTCTTGAAATGGAGCGGGATGGACAGGATGCCCGGATGCGTCTCGTGCCATTTGGCATCGTTCAGGTAGATGCCCAGGCCGCTCGGCCGACGGCCAGTGATGGCGGCGGCCCGGGACGGATTGCAGACCGGGGCCGCGACGTGGGCGTTGGTGAAGGCGAGGCCGCGCGCCGCCAGCGCGTCGAGGTGCGGGGTGCGGACGTCGGGATGCCCGCCGAGATGCCCGACCCAGTCGTTGAGATCGTCGAGCACGATCATGAGCACGTTCGGCCGCGCCGCCGGCGCCGCGGCGGACGCCGACCACGACGCGAGGAAGAGGGAGAGCGCGAGCCGCGGGAGGTTCATTTCAGCGTTGATTCTGGCGCCGGCCCGCGGCGGCGGGAGCGGAAGCGCGGGACGGTGGTTCCTCACCGAAAAAATAGTACGGGTAATCCCATGAGAGTTCCCGCGCCTCCTGCTTGCGCGCGGCGCCGACCTCCGCCTTCAGCCGAGCGAGGTTGGCAGGCTTGAGCAGGGGATCCGCCGTCTCCTCGCGCCAGCGCGCGAGCATGCCCTGGAGCCGCACGAGAGTCCCGCGGTGCGCCGGATCCGCGGCGAGATCCCGGAACTCATGGGGATCGGCTTCGAGGTCGTAGAGCTCCCAGCGCGGGGGGCGCTGCATGCGGGCGTAGGCGGCGCGGACGTGCTCCGGCGCGGCGGCGATCGCAGCGGCCAGGTCAGCCTCGTGGTGATGGAGGGTGAACTCGTAGCCCGGGTTGATCTCCCCCGGCAGGAGATTCTCGATCAGTTTGTGGCGGTCGTCGCGCACCGTACGCTGCGGCCAGAAGTTAACCTGGGCCGCGTGCGTGTGGAACTCCGTGAACAGGTGCTCGCGCCACGCGGTGCCCGGCGCCCGCAAGACCGGCACGAGCGACCGCCCGGCCAGACCAGACGGCAGGGTCGCGCCCGCCAGCTCCAGCGCGGTGGGCAGCAGGTCGACGGTTGAAACCAGTTCCCTCCGCACCTGACCCGCCCGAACCCCCGCCGGCCAGCGCACCAGCAGCGGGATACGCACGCCGCCCTCGTAGGAAGTACGCTTCCCCCTGAGGAGATCGGCCCCGTGGTCGCCGAGGTAGATCACCAGCGTGTTCTCGGCCTTGCCGGCGCGCGCCAGCGCCGAGAGGACGTCGCCGACCAGCGAGTCCAGCCGGCTCATGCAGTTGTAGTAGTCGGCGACCAACTCCCGCAGGTCGGGCCGGTCCACCCCCATGTATGGCATCGGCGTGAGGTCGGCCCCCGTGAGCGGGTTCGCGGGAAGCCCGTCCACCTGGCGCATCCACGGCCGGTGGGCGTCCGGGAAATTCAGGCTCAGGAAAAATGGCTGGTCCGAGGCCCGGAAAAACTCCTCGGCGCGCCGCGCGTAGTCGGGCAGGTCCTTGCGCGCGAAGTTGCCGCGCGGGATCGCGGTGAAATCAAACGGGAACGCGTCCTCGGGGTTGAGGTGGAGCTTGCCGATGATGCCCGTTCGGTAACCGGCGGCCTTCAGGCTGCGGGGCAGGTTCGGGAGTTCGGGCCGGTACAGCCGGAATCCCCACGTCGCGAGGCCGATCTGCCCGTTCTGGTGCGGATAGAGGCCCGTCATGATGCTGGAACGCGACTGGCTGCAGCCGGCCTGCGTGACATACGCGCGGTCGAAGCGCACCCCCTCGGACGCGAGCCGATCGAGGTTCGGCGTGCGCACGTGGGGATTGCCGTAGCAGCCGAGTTCCGGGCCGTTGTCCTCCGAGACGATGAACAGGAAATTAGGACGGGGTGCCGCGGCGAAGGCGGAGGAGGCGGCGAGCAAGAGGACGAGCGCGGGGCGGAACAGCATGGGCTTACGGACGAGGGAAACCATGACTACGCCGCCCCGCCAGTCGGAATCCCTTCCGGCCGGTCCCAATTGGGAACCGCCGGCTCAGCGCCCGTCGATCAGCGCCTCGATCGCGGCGTCAAGCCGCCGGGTGAACGGCATCCGCTGCTTGGTGGGCACCTACGTGAGCGCCACGACGATGTAATCCCGATCCAGATCGAGGACCGCCAGCGTGCCCGAGGCGCCGTTGTGCCGCAGGCGCGCGCCGCGACCGTCGGAGCCCGGACGGACCACATTGAATCCGAGCCCGTAGCCGTCACGCGCGGTGCCGGGCTGCACCGTGTGGAGGTCGGCGATCAGAGCGTCCGGCACGATGACGCGCCCGCCCGCGCGGCCGCGGTTCCGGTGCAGGAGCAGCAATGCCGCCACCTCGTCCACCGTGGCCACCAAGCCTCCACCGGGATTGGGGAAGGCCAGCGGAGGTTCATCCCGGCCGGCCGCGGCGGCCGGGGATAGCACGCCGTCCTTCCATTCGTAGAAAACCGGCAGGCGGGCGCGCCGCCCAGCCGATTGCTCCGCGAGAAAACCGGCCTCCCCTGCCCCTATCGGGAGCAGAAGACGGCGGGCCAGCGACCCGGCGAACTCCGCCTCCCCCGCCACTTCGGCCACACGCCCGGCCACCATGTAGCCGAGGCCCGAGTAGGCGTAACGGCTGCCGGGCTCGGCGGAGAGGCCCGCCCGCGCAAGGTCGCGTACGGCGTCGGCCAGCGTGCCGTCGGTCTGGAACCGCCAGCGCTCCTCGCCCCGAGCCTGCTGGCCGGCGAAGCCCGCCGTGTGGGAGAGCAACTCGCGCACCAGCGGCGGACGGCGCGCGGGGGCACCGCCGTCGACGCGCACCCCGCGAAACTCCGGCAGATGCCGGTCAACCGGGTCGTCCCACTGCAGCCTTCCCTCTGCGACCAGGATCGCCAGCAGTGTCGCGGTGAAGGGCTTGGTGACCGAAGCGATGCGGAACGGCGTGTCGACCGAAAGCGCGGCGGGCCGCGCAAGATCGGGCCGCCCGAAGGCCTCGCGGAAAACCGGCTCGCCGCGGTGCAGCACAAGCATCACGCCGCCCGGAACGAATCCTCCGGAGATCCCCTCCCGCCACACCGCGCGCAGCGCCTCGGCACGACCCGGCTCCAACGCCGGCGCGGCGCCCGCGCCCGCGGGGCCCAGCAGCAGCACGCAGGACAGCAGGACGGAAAATTTCATGGGAAGGAGTCGTGAGTCATGCCAAGCGGTCGCGCGCCCAACTGGAATCAGCACCCTGCCCGCCGCTACCAGGCCGGGCACACGCCGCAGGGAACGGGCCGCTCAGCTCACCACATTGACCGGTGTGCCGCCCAGAAAAGCTCGCAGATTCGCGGCGACGATGCCGAGGAGGCGCCGCCGGGCGGCGACCGACGCCCAGGCGAGATGCGGCGTGATCACGCAGTTTTTGGCGTTGAACAGCGGATGGTCCGCCGGCGGCGGCTCCGTCGAGAGCACATCCAGGCCCGCCCCCGCGATCCGGCCGGCGTTCAACGCGGTCGCGAGGTCGTTCTCGTTCACCAACGGTCCCCGGCTGGTATTGATGACGAAAGCCGTGGGCTTCATCAGCGCGAGCCGGCGCGCGTCGACCAACCCGGTATTCTCGGGCGTGAGGGGGCAATGCAGGCTCACCACGTCGGCCTCCCGGAATAGCGTGTCGACGTCGGAGAAGCTCACCGCACCGTCGCCGCCCGCCGGCGGCCGCGGGGTGTGCGCGATCACCCGCATGCCGAACGCCGCCGCGATCCGCGCGGTGGCGCGACCGATCCGGCCGTAGCCGACGATACCCATCGTGCGGCCCGACAATTCCAGCAGCGGATAATCCCAGTAACAGTAGTCCGGACTGCGCGCCCAACGCCCCCCCGCGACCGTCGCGGCGTGATGCCCGGTGCGCGCGGCCAACTCCAGCAGGAGCGCGAACGCGTGCTGCGCGACCGAGTCGGTGCCGTAGCCGGGCGCGTTGCTCACCACCACACCGCGGGCCCGCGCCGCACGGACGTCGACCACGTTGTAACCGGTCGCCAGCACACCGACGTAGCGGAGCCCCGGCAAAGCCGCGAAAGTCGCGTCGCCGAGCGGCGTTTTGTTGGTGAGCACCACCTCGGCGCCCGCCGCCCGCGGAATGATATCGGCGGCCGGAGTGCGCGCGTGGACCACGATTTCGCCAAACGCCTTTAGCTCGTCCCACGAAAGGTCACCGGGGTTGAGCGCGTGGCCGTCAAGGACGACGATTTTCATCGGATGAAGCGAAGAAGAGGAAGACCGCGAAGCGCGCTTACTCCGATTTCGCGGTCTTCTTGCCCGCCCTGCCGCCGGTTCCCTTCGCCGGGGGTGACCACGCCGCGGGCTTGGGCTGCGCCACGCGCAGGGACGCGGGGTCGCCGAAAGACTTCATCTCGCTCTCGAGCCGCGCGGTGAGTTGCGCGATCCTGGTCCCGTGCGCAGGCTCGGCGGAGAGGTCGCGCAGCTCATGCGGATCCGCGGCCAGGTCGAACAGCTGGGTGCGATCCACCTGCGGGTAGCGGATGAGTTTCCAACGTTCGTCGCGAACCCCGCGCTGCACGTCGCGGTACGCGAACATCAGCGCCTCGCGCCCGCCGCGGGACGGATCCCGCAGCACCGCCGACAGGTCTCGCCCCTCGCTGGTCGCGGGCGCCGGCACGCTGCACAGCGCGCCGAGCGTCGGCATGAGATCGAAGAGATAGCACATCGCCGCCGTGCGCCGGCCAGCCGGGATTCCCGGCCCCGCCACGATCAGCGGCACGCGCACGGAGTGTTCGTACAGGTTTTGCTTGCCGATCAGGCCGTGGCTGCCGCGCGCGACCCCGGAGTCGGCGGTGAAGACAATGATGGTGTTCCGCGCCCGCGGCGAAGCATCGACCGCGTCGATCACGCGCCCGATGAGCAGGTCGAGATAGGTGATGTAGCGGTAGTACTCCGCGAGCATGCCGCGGATGTCGGCCGAGGTCCGCGGCCATGGCAGGAGGGCCTCGTCACGGATGGTCATCTCGCCGTTGTCGAACGGGTGCTGAGGCAGGAAATTCGGCGGCAACGGCAGCGCCGCGGGGTCGTACTTCTCTGGAAAATCGTCGGGCACGATGTGTGGATCGTGCGGGCCGTCGAACGGCAGGTACGCGAAACTCGGGCCCTCGCCGGGCTCGCGAAGGAAGGCGACCACGGCCTCGGCGAACGCCTCGCACGCGTGGCGGGGCTCGACGCGCGCCGGCCCCTGCTTGCCGTGCTCCCAGCTGCTGAGCGACGCCTTCATCGGGTTGGTCATGCCACCGGTGAACATCGAGGTCGCGCGCTGGAAACTCAGCGGCACCGAGGCCGCGCCGTTGTGCCACTTGCCGCTCACGAACGTGCGGTAGCCGGCCGCACCGAAGGCCGCCGGCCAGGTGGGGTCACGGGCTAGTTTCTCGTCGCTCCGGAAGAGCGGTCGAGCCGACAGCAGCATCGCGCGCGAGGGCACGCAGGTCGCGCCGTGCAGGCCGCCCTGCATGTAGGCGCGGTCGAACGCCACGCCGCGCGCCGCCAGCCGGTCGAGGTTGGGCGTGCGGATATGCGGATTACCGAGCGCGCGGATGGTGTCGGCCTGCTGGTCGTCGGCGAAGATGAAGACGACGCTCGGACGGTCGTCCGCGGCGAACACGGAGGCGGCGAACACGGCGAGCAGGGAACCGAGGCGGGGACGCATGAGCATGGGCGTAAAGCGGGGTGGGCGCGTAAGCCGATGCGCAACAACCGCCCCGACGCAACTCCGCAGGCGGGGCGGTTGTTCTGGAAATGGCCGCGAAGAGGCCCAGGAGGCGCACGAGCTGGAACCGGTCCCACGCCTTGGTTCCGTTCCGTGCCTTCCGTGTATTCCGTGGGCCAACCCAGCTCGGTTTCGTGCCTTTCGTGTGTTTCGTGATTCTTCTCCGCGGCTCTGCGGGATTCAGCTCAGCCACTCGGTGATTTTCCGTGCTCGCGCACCGCATCCCCCGGCCTACGGTCGCGCCCCATGTCAACTTCCGCCACCCGTGCCGACGGCCGCCAACCCGCGCAATTGCGCCCGATCACCTTCGAGGCCGATATCGCGCCCCACGCCACCGGCTCCGTGCTCGTCTCGTTCGGCCGCACCCGCGTCATCTGCGCCGCCACCGTCGAGCCCGGCGTGCCGACTTGGATGAAGCAGCAGAAAATCAGCGGCGGCTGGCTCACCGCCGAGTACTCGATGCTCCCCTACTCCACCCACGAGCGAAAGGCCCGCGATATCTCCCGCGGCAAGATCGACGGCCGTACCGTCGAGATCCAGCGCCTGATCGGTCGCTCGCTCCGCGCCGTCCTCAACCTCGAGAAGCTCGGCGCCAACACCCTGTGGGTCGACTGTGACGTACTCCAGGCCGACGGCGGCACGCGCACCGCCGCGATCACCGGCGCCTGGCTCGCCGCCCGTCTCGCGGTGCAGCGGCTCATCGACGACAAACGCCTCGCCGAAAACCCCCTCGCCGATTCCGTCGCCGCCGTGAGCGTCGGCGTCTTCGGCGGCGCCGAGCTCCTCGACCTCGCTTACGTCGAGGACAAGGACGCCGAGGTGGACTTCAACGTGGTGATGACCGGCCGCGGACAGTTCGTCGAGGTGCAGGGCTCCGGGGAGGAGGCGACATTCTCGCCCGACCAACTCACCAGCCTCGTCGCGCTCGCCCAGCGCGGGCTGCGCGAGGTCACGGCGCTGCAGACGGCTTTCCTCGCAAAACGCCTCCTTTGACGCGCGGCCTGGGTTCCGGCGCGGCGACCGGCGCCGCGGGGGGCGGGCCTCCGAAATTACCGCCCTCCGCCGCCCGGACAAACCCTTCCGTCACGGTCTTCAATTCCTCCCAGCGGCGGCGGATGGTCCTCGCCTCATCCCGGGTGATGACGTTGTCAGCCGAGGACTGCGCGATGTAAGCCAGCATGTCGGCGAACTCCTGCACGATGTCGTTGGTGGCGGGGATTAGCTTGGGGTCGGCGGGCTGCTTCTCCGGGTTGCGGATGAAGAACCCGTCGGCCTGCTCGCACACCCACTGGGCGACGCGCGGATCCTTGGTGATGCGCACCAGCTGCCCCACGCGGTCGAGGGGACTACCCGAGGGCACACCGTCGACGGGTGGCTCCCCCCACTTGTAGACGAGCGAGAGCGAAAGGTTCATGCCGGCCGAGATCTGCTTGGCGCTGGTGGTCTTGAGCACCGCGCGCATCACCTCATGAGGTTCCATAGAAGCGAAAAGCGTGCGCGGAAGATGCCCGAAAGGCAATCCGCGGACTCGGACCGCTTTTTTTCGTGCGTTCCCGTCGACCGCTGTGACTTACTCAACTTTCCCTTCCCGCATGAACATCCACGAGTACCAGGCCAAGGCGTTGTTCGAAAAATTCGGCGTTCCCGTGCCCAAGGGCGCCGCCGCCCGATCGGCCGCCGAGTTAGAAACCGCCCTCGCCCAACTCCCGGAAGGGCCGACGATGGTGAAATCCCAGATCCACGCCGGCGGGCGCGGCAAGGGCACGTTCACCGACGGTTTCAAGGGGGGCGTGAAGTTCTGCTCCACGAAGGCGCAGGCGCTGGAGATCGCCGGCAAGATGCTGGGCAACACGCTCGTCACGCTCCAGACCGGTCCCGCCGGCCGGAAGGTTCAAACGGTGTACTTCACCGTCGCGAGCGACATCAAGAAGGAGTACTACCTCGCCATCCTTCTCGACCGCGCTTCGTCCCGTCCCGTGATCGTCGCCTCCACCGAGGGCGGCGTCGAGATCGAGAAGGTCGCCCATGAGACGCCGGAGAAGATCACCAAGGTCTTCATCGACCCGGCCTACGGCCTCGCCGACTATCAGGTCCGCGAGCTCGTCTTCAAGCTGGGCTTGACCGGCAACGAGGCGAAAAACGCGGCGCGCCTCATCCGCGCGCTCTACACGTGCTACTGGGAGACCGACGCCTCGATGGTCGAGGTCAACCCGCTGATCACCACCCCCGCCGGCGACGTCCTCGCCCTGGACGGCAAGGTGTCGTTCGACAGCAATGCGCTGTTCCGGCACCCGGAGATCGTCGCGCTGCGCGACCTCAACGAGGAGGATCCCAAGGAAATCGAGGCCTCCAAATACTCGCTCAGTTACATCGCGCTCGACGGTAACATCGCCTGCCTCGTCAACGGCGCGGGCCTCGCGATGAGCACGATGGATATCATCCAGCACTTCGGCGGCACCCCGGCCAACTTTCTCGACGTGGGCGGCGGGGCCTCCAAGGACCAGGTGGTCGCCGCGTTCAAGATCATCCTCGGGGACCCGAACGTGAAGGGTATCCTGGTCAACATTTTCGGCGGCATCATGGACTGCAACGTGATCGCCCAGGGCATCGTCGAGGCGGTGAAGGAGGTCGGTCTGAAGTTGCCCCTCGTCGTCCGCCTCGAGGGCAACAACGTCGCCGCCGGCAAGGCCACCCTCGCCGCCTCCGGCCTCAAGCTCGTCTCGGGCGACACCATGGCCGACGCCGCGCAGAAGATCGTCAAACTCGTCGCCGCCTAAATACAGCAAACCAAACGCGAAGACGCGCGAAGTCCTCCGCCCTCTTTGCGGAACCTCAGCCACCTTCGCGTCTTCGCGCTTACCTCCTTCCCCCTCCCATTTTTCTCCCATGGCCATTCTCATCACGCCCGAAACCAAGATCCTGATCCAGGGCATCACCGGCGAGTTCGGCGCCCGGCACACCAAGCTGTCGCTTGACTACGGCACCAAGGTGGTCGCCGGCGTGACGCCCGGCAAGGGCGGCCAATTCTTCGAGCACGGGGCCCATCGCGTGCCGATCTTCAACTCCGTCGCCGATGCCGCCAAAGCCACCGGCGCCACGGTCTCCGCCATCTTCGTCCCGCCGCCGTTCGCCGGCGACGCCATCCTCGAGTGCGTCGACGCCGATCTCGACCTCGCCGTCGCCATCACCGAGGGCATTCCGATCCGCGACATGATCCGCGTGAAGCGCACCATGACCGGTCGCCGCACGCGCCTCGTCGGCCCGAATTGCCCCGGTCTGGTTACGCCCGGCACGGGCGAGGGATCGAAGGGCGGCTGCCGCATCGGCATCGCTCCGGGTTACATCCACAAGAAGGGCCATGTCGGCGTCGTCTCGCGCTCCGGCACCCTCACCTACGAGGCGGTCTTCCAGCTCACCTCGAAGAACATCGGCCAGACCACGTGCGTCGGCATCGGCGGCGACCCGGTCAACGGCACCTCTCACCTCGACGTCATCAAGCTCCTCGACGCCGACCCCGAGACCCACGGCATCATCATGATCGGCGAGATCGGCGGCAGCGCCGAGGTCGAGGCCGCGCGCTGGATCAAGGCGCATTGCCGCAAGCCCGTCGCCGGCTTCATCGCCGGCTCCACCGCCCCCGCCGGCCGCCGCATGGGCCACGCCGGCGCGGTCATCGGCGGCGCCGAGGACACCGCCGCCGCCAAAATCGCCATCTTCCGCGAGTGCGGCATCGAGGTCGCCGCCACGCCAAGCGACATGGCCGACGCGCTCCTTCGTGCCGCCAAGGCCAAGGGCGTGACGCTCAGCTGAGCTTTCGCCGAATCTGGCGATTTCATCGAGGGCGGGCTCCGGCCCGCCCTTTTGTTTTTCCGGCTTACGCCGACGGCGACGCGGCACCGTCGGCCGCCTTCCAAAGATAAAGCGTCGCCTGCGTGCGGTGTGGCGCCCACCGCGCGCCGTGCCGCGCGAGCACCTTCGGCTCGGGCATTTGGCGGCGTCGGTGCGCGATCTGGAATCCCCGCCGCACACCGAGATCGAGCGCCGGCAAGACATCCGGACGGCCAAGGTTGAAGATCAGGAACATCTCCACCGTCCAGCGCCCCACGCCTTTCAAGGTCGTCAGCGTCGCGATGATCGCCTCGTCCTCCATCCGACTGCACTGGCGCAACGTCGGCAACGTGCCGTCCGCCGCGGCGCGCGCCACGCCACGCAGGTAGGAGGCTTTCTGCCCGGAGAGCCCCACCGCCCGGAGTTTCTCGTCGGACGCGCCGAGCACCGACTCCGGGACGGGAAACCCGCCCGCGCCGAAACGCTCCTGGAAACGCCCGAGGATCGTCGCCGCCGCCTTCCCACTCAGCTGTTGATGGATCACCGCCCGCACCAACGACTCGTACGGCGTCAGCCGGCGCGCCTTCAAGGCGATCGGCCCCACGCGCCGGATCACCGGCCCGAGCGCGGGATCGTCGGAAAGAAACATGATTCCCTCTGCGGACATGCATGGTGTCATGCCTTCGACCGGATCATTTCGCAACGCCGGCGGTATCAAGGAGCAGCGGCCCACTCCACGGTGTAGCCGGGGGTGCGCCCTCGGATCTCACGTTGTCCGCTGCCGCGGCGATTTCTCACGCGCGAAACCATGCGGATCACCGCATTGGCATCACCCCAATTTCGGGGTCTCGGCGGCGTCGCGGCTCGCCGCCGCGCCGCCAGCGTGCTCACCGCCCCAAGCCACCACTCACGGCGGCCGGGCATAATCCAAACGAAAAAATGAAAAACAACCTGATCCCCGCGACCCTGGTCGCATTCCTGATCCTGGGCACGGCCGCCATCGCGGCTGACAAGAAGACCTCGAAGATCACCTTCGTGGTCGCCGACGCCGACCTCGACGGCAAGGTCTCGCTTCGCGAGTACACCACCGCCCACCAGTCGGCGATGGACGGTGCCGCCGCGAAGGCGAAGTTCGGCCGCCTTGATAAGAACAAGGACGGCTCTCTCAGCGGCGAGGAGTTCGCCCCCGCCCGGAAGCCCCGCGCCAAGAAGGAGACCGCCGCGCGCTGAGCGCCGCCCTCCTTGCCGGAAGGCGGCTCTTCGCACGAGGCCGCCTTCCGGACTTTTTCCCACCCTTGCCCCATTCGAATCCGACCGGCGACTTCCCTGCACGGCCGCCATGCCGACCGCGCTTCACCGTCTGTGTCGTCGCGATCCGCGGGAACGCGCCCTCCCGTTTCCCAACTCCGGCCCCACCTATCCCCGGAGCGATGCCGGGATTTCCAGGGCCGGGAAGCGCCTTGCGGGGGCCCCGCCTTCCGCCTTCGCTCGACGGCCTTCGACCATGAGCCTTCCCATCAAACCCGCCGCCTCGTGCGGTTTCGACCAGGTCTCCCTCGGAGAGGTGATGCTCCGCCTCGATCCCGGTGAGGGCCGCGTCCGCACCGCCCGCGAATTCCGGGCCTGGGAGGGCGGCGGGGAGTACAACACCTCACGTGGTCTGCGGAAATGCTTCCGCCTGAAGACCGCGGTGTGCACGGCATTCGTCGACAACGAGGTGGGGCACCTCGTGGAGGACTTCATCATGCAGGGGGGCGTGGCCACTGACTTTATCCGCTGGCGGGAGGACGACGGCATCGGCCGCACGGTGCGCAACGGCCTCAACTTCACCGAGCGCGGCTTCGGCATCCGTGGCGCGGTCGGCGTGCCCGACCGTGGCAACACGGCCGCGTCGCAGCTCAAGCCGGGCGACTTCGACTGGGATCTGATATTTGGCCGAATCGGCGCGCGGTGGTTCCACACCGGCGGCATCTTCGCCGCGCTCTCCGAGACCACCGCCGCGCTCGCCATCGAGGCCGTGCAGGCCGCGAAGCGCCACGGCACGATCGTCAGCTACGACCTCAATTACCGCCCGTCGCTCTGGAAGAGCATCGGCGGGCAGAAGAAGGCCCGCGAGATCAACCGCGAGATCGCGCGGCATGTCGACGTGATGATCGGCAATGAGGAGGACTTCACCGCGTCGCTCGGCTTCGAGGTGAAGGGCACCGACCACAATCTGTCCCGCATCGAGCTGGACGCGTTCAAGGAGATGATCCGGACGGCGGTCCGCGAGTTCCCGAATTTCAAGGTCGCCGCCACCACCCTCCGCCGCGTCGTGACGGCCACAAAGAACGATTGGTCCGCGGTGCTGTGGCACGACGGCAATTTCTTTGAAAGCCGCCAGTACCCCGAGCTCGAGATCCTCGACCGCGTGGGCGGCGGAGACAGCTTCGCCTCCGGGCTGCAGTTCGGTTTCCTGGAGTTCAACGACCCGCAGAGGGCGGTCGACTACGGAGCCGCGCACGGCGCCCTCGCCTCGACCACCCCCGGCGACACCTCGATGGCGACGCGCAAGGAGGTCGAGAAGCAGATCCAGGGCGGCGGCGCGCGGGTCGTCCGCTGAGCCGTTACTTCTTTGCCGGGGTCGCCCGCGGCGCGCGGCCGGCCTCGGGCTGGTAGTAGGGCGTCATGGCCGCGAGGATGCGATCGATGGCCGCGGAGCGGTCGATCACCCCCGTGTGCCGCCAAAGGATCTCGCCGCCCGGCGCGACGAGCACCGTGTGGGGGATCTGGCCCGGCGCCTTCGGATCGAGGGCATTGAGCAGGTCCTCCGGCCGGGCCCCCGAGAAAAGGTAGTGGTTCGTGGTCCGACCCTCGCGCTTTGCGGAATTCAAGCTGCGGGTGGTCATCCCCGCACCCTGGCGCTCGAGAAAGGCCTTGGCCTTCGCGCTCTGCGCGGGGTCGTCGAGACTGAGCGTGATGAAGTCGAACTCGCGCAGATCAAACTTCCGCGCGATCGCGACCAGGTCGGGAAACTCCTGCACGCAGGGCGCGCACCAGGTCGCCCAAACGTTGATGAGGCGAAAACGACCCGTCGCGTTCGCGCGGAGCGCGGCCACCCCGGCGGCGTCGATCGGCCCGAGGTTGACCGAAATCTTCGTCCAAGCCGCCTCGGTCTCGACATGCTTGGCGCGCTTTTCCCGCCACTTGGTTGAGCAGCCGAACGGCTTCGTCGTCTCCACCGGCACGGCCCGCCCGGCGAGCAGGGCATTGATCGCATCCCGCGCGTAGTGCTTCTTGACGGTCTCCTCCTGCGGATAGCGCGAGTCGTCAAACGCCCCGGCGTAGCGCAGCCGGCGGGAGCGATCGAAAATAAACACATGCGGGGTGGCCAGGCAGCCGTAAGCGCGTGCGGTGAGCTGCTTTTCCCCGTCGTAGAGATACGGAAAATCCCAACCCAGCTTCGCCGCGTAGGGCTTCATCTCTTCGAACGAGTCGCCGTACTCGCCATAGCCGAGCTCATTCACGCTCAAGCCATCGGGGTGGTTGGGGTTTATCGCCACAATCGACACGCTGCGTCCTCGCAGGTCATCGCGCAGTTTCTTGAGTCGGCCCTCGATGCCGTGCGAGGTCGGGCAATGGTTTGAGGTGAACAGCACCATGAGCACGTCCGTCCCGCTCAAGTCCGCCAGCCGCCAGACGCGGCCATCGATCCCGGGCAACGCGAAGTCCGGGGCGGATTCGCCGATCGCGAGCGTCTTCAGGTCGAACGGGTGACCGGACGAATCCAGCGCCGGCTTCGCTTCCGCGGCGGCGAGCGACGTCGGCACCAACGCGATCAAGGACGCAAACAGGATGAAAAGCAGGGAGCGCTTCATGGTGGGGAATCGGAACCTAAGCACCGGCCAGCCTTTGCCCAGCCGGCATTTTGTCCGGGCCTTCCTTCTCCCCTTGCCCAAGCCCTCCCGGTTCCTCCCGCCCAACTTTGCCCTTCCCCTCTCCCGCCGCGTCACTTTTCCTGATCGGCTGAACGCGTCAGCCACTGTCCTCTTTTAACCATGAACACCACCATCTCCGCCATCACCGCCCGCGAGATCATCGATTCCCGCGGCAACCCGACCGTTGAGGTCGACGTGCGCCTCGCCTGCGGCGCCCTCGGACGGGCAGCCGTCCCGTCCGGCGCTTCCACCGGGGAGCACGAGGCCCTCGAGCTCCGTGACGGCGACAAGAAGCGCTACCTCGGCAAGGGAACGCTCAAGGCTGTCGCCAACGTGAAGGCCCGCATCGCCCCCGCCCTCATCGGCCACGACGCCTGCGACCAGGTCGGCGTCGACCGCGCGATGCTCAAGCTCGACGGCACCCCGACCAAGGCGAAACTCGGCGCCAACGCCATCCTCGGCGTCTCCCTCGCCACGGCCCATGCCGCCGCCAACGCGCTCGGCCAGCCGCTTTACAAGTACCTCGGCGGACCGAACGCGAAGGTCCTCCCGGTGCCGATGATGAACATCATGAACGGCGGCGCGCATTCCGACGCCCCGATTGATTTCCAGGAGTTCATGATCATGCCCACCGGCGCGAAGTCGTTCTCCGACGGCCTCCGCATGGGCTGCGAGGTGTTTCACTCGCTCAAGAAGGTCCTCAAGGAAAAGGGCCTCGCCACCGCCGTCGGCGACGAGGGCGGCTTCGCCCCGAAGCTGGACTCCACCGAAGCCGCGCTCGACGCCATCGCCCTCGCCGTGAAGAACGCCGGCTACAAGCTGGGCAAGAACATCCACCTCGCGCTCGATGTCGCCTCCTCCGAATTCTACGTGAAGGAGAAGAAACACTACGTGTTCAAGAAGTCGTCCGGCGAGGTGCTCACCGGCGACGACATGGTGGAGTTCTACCGCAAGCTCACCTCCAAGTACCCGATCGTCTCGATCGAGGACGGCTGCGCCGAGGGCGATTGGGAAACTTGGAAGAAGCTCACCGACGCCATCGGCGACCGCGTGCAGCTCGTCGGCGACGATCTCTTCGTCACCAACACCGAGTTCCTCCGCCGCGGCATCACCACCGGCACCGCCAACTCGATCCTCGTGAAGGTCAACCAGATCGGCTCCCTCACCGAGACCTTTGACGCCGTCGAGATGGCCAAGGAGGCGAACTACACCGCCGTCATCTCCCACCGCTCAGGCGAGACGGAGGACGTCACGATCGCCGACATCGCCGTCGCCACCAACGCCGGCCAGATCAAGACCGGCTCGCTCTGCCGCACCGACCGCGTCGCGAAGTACAACCAGCTGCTCCGCATCGAGGAGGAACTGGGCGCTTCCGCGATCTACGGCGGCAAGATGCGCGGCCTCTGAGCCATCCCTTCGCCACCCAAGGCCGGTCGCAAGACCGGCCTTTTTTGTGGACCTCGACACCCCGCCGGACCCGGCTATTTTTGCAGGATGAAAGCCGTGCTCGCCCTCCTGGCCCCGCTGGCCGCCTCGCTCGCCTTCGCCCAGTCGCCCCCCGAGCCAACGGAACCGCCGCGCCCTAGCGTCCGCGACGCCCTCCGGGCCCGCGCCGCCGAGGACGCGAAAAAAGCCCCCACCGCGAAGACCGCCGCACCCTCCTCCGCCAATCGACCGCCCGCCGCTGCAACTGCACCCGCCACATCCGCCGCAGTCCCGGCCGGCACTTCTGCCTCCAACGAGTCCGCCACCGCGAAACCCGAGGGCGAAAAAGCCTCCACGACCGTCCTCCCGAAGATGGAGGTGCGAAAGGGCAAGTTCTCCGAGCGCGATTACCAGCTGGCCCAGGACCTCCACAAACAGGACCAGGAGATCGAGCGCGAGAAGCGGAACCTGAAGACTTCCGAGACCGACTCCGCTTTGAACAACGCCAAGGTTTCCTCGGCGCTTTCGGTCTTCGGCGGCGAGTCCGCGTCGTACCGCAAGCGTGTCGCCGCCGAGCGCCTCGAGCTCCTGGAGGCGGAGAAGGACATCATCGAGCAGATCGCCATCGCCCAGAAGGCCGAGGAGAAGCAGCTGCTCCAGAAGCAACTCGACGAACTCCGGGAGATGCGCCGCCAGCTCGACAAAACCCTCCGCTAAGGGGTCAGGGCGTTGAACGTTTAAAACGGGGCTTTAAACAAAAAACGCCCTGACCCCTTAGGGGGGCTATTCCGCCCGCAGGATGTAGCCGCGGAGGTATTCGCTTTCGGGCATCGTCGCCAACACCGGGTGATCCGGCGGCTGGTGCGCCCACTCGAGGACGCGCAGTTTTCGACGGGCGTCCGCCGAAACATCCGCCAGCACCTGCCGCAGTTCGGCATCCTGCATGTGATGCGAGCAGGTGTAGGTGGCGAGCACGCCGCCGGGCGCCAAGAGTTTCACGGCGCGCAGGTTGATCTCCTTGTAGCCGCGCAGCGCGCCCTCGAGGGCGGAGCGGGACTTCGCGAAAGGAGGCGGATCCAGCACGATCAGATCCCACCGCGGCTCCACCGCCCGCGCGGGGTCGTTGAACCAATCGAAGACATTCGCGACCAGGAAATCCGCCTTCACGCCGTTGCGCTCGGCGTTCCGTCGCGCGGCCCCCACCGCATCCTCAGCGCTGTCGAGCCCGAGCACCTCGGCCGCCCCGGCGCGCGCGGCATGCAGCGAGAACGACCCCTGGTTGCAGAAGGCGTCGAGCACCCGGCCGCCGGACGCGTATTTCGCGACCGCCGGGTGCTGGAGACGTTGATCCAGGTAAAACCCCGTCTTTTGCCCGACCTGCAGATCAATCCAGTGGTCAAAGCCGCCTATCCGCAGCCAACGCGGTTCCCACGGCTTTCCGGAGCGGGTGTGCACCTCCATCGGCAGGCCTTCCAGACGCCGGATCGGCGCGTCGTTGCGGAAGATGATCTCCGCCGGTTCCAGCAGGCCGGCCAAAATATCCCCGACCAACGCCGCGCGCTTCTCCATCGCAAGCGTCTGGATCTGGACGACCAGCGTGTCGTGATACTGGTCGACCACGAGCCCGGGCAGGTCGTCGGACTCGCTCCAGACCAGCCGCCGCGCCGGCTCCGGGGCCCGCCGCGCCACCGCGCGTTCGAGGGCGCCGCGCAGCCACGCCTCGTCGAGCGCCACACGGTCGCGGCTCAGCCGGCGCCACACGATCTGGGAGCGGGAGTTGTAGATGCCGCAGCCGATGAAGCGTCCCGTGCGGTCGCGGCACTCGACCACCTCCCCGTCATGCTCCGCCGGCAGCAGCGCCTCCACCTCGTTGGCGAACACCCACGGGTGGCCGGCCACGGCGCGGGCGCGGACGTTGGAACGAATCTTCAGGAAGGCAGGAACGGCGGACACGCCCCGAACTGTTCAGCGAAACCGCCGCGTCGCCACGCGAAAATCTCCGCGGCGCCCGCGGACGTTTTCCGCTTCCCTCTGAAAACCGCGTTCCGTTTGCTGGACCGCTTAATCCGAACCAAGCTCCGATCCCGTACCTCCACCGTGTCTCCCGCCGAAGAAATCGCCCGCCGCCGCACCTTTGCGATCATCTCGCATCCCGACGCGGGCAAGACGACGCTGACGGAGAAGTTCCTGCTCTACGGCAACGCCATCCACCTCGCTGGCGCCGTGACGGCGCGCAAGAACCAGCGGGCGACGACCTCGGACTGGATGGAGCTGGAAAAGCAGCGTGGCATCTCGATCAGCTCGACCGTGCTGCAATTCGATTACGGTGGTTATGCGGTCAACCTGCTCGATACCCCCGGCCACAAGGACTTCTCGGAGGACACCTACCGGGTGCTCACCGCGGTCGACGCCGCGCTGATGGTGATCGACGCGGCCAAGGGCGTGGAGTCGCAGACCCGCAAGCTGTTCGAAGTCTGCCGCCGACGCGGGGTGCCGATCTTCACCTTCATGAACAAGTGCGACCGGCCGACGCGCAATGCGCTCGAGCTGCTCGACGAGCTTGAGACGGTGCTCGGGCTCCAATCCTCGCCGGTCATCTGGCCCCTCGGCAACGGGACCTCGTTTCGCGGCGTGTTCGACCGCCGTTCGCGGCAGGTGCACCTCTTCGAGCGTGTTCCTGGCGGAAAATACCAAGCGCCGGTGAGCGTGGCATCGCTGGACGATCCGCTCGTGCGTGAGAAGCTGGACGACTACACTTTCAACGAGGTGAAGGAGCAGCTGGCCATGCTCGACGGGGCCGGCCACCCCTTCGATCTCGAGGCCATCCGCACCGGGCGGCAGACGCCGGTCTATTTCGGCAGCGCCGTGAACAACTTCGGGATCCAGCTGCTGTTGGACGGCTTCCTCCATGACTCCGTCCCGCCGGCCCCGCGGCGCGCGGCGACGCCCGCTCCGGCCGCCGCCGTGATCACCGAGCCCCCCGCCGAGCGCGGCCGCGTGATCCCCGTCGAGCACGGCAAGTTCTCGGGCTTCGTCTTCAAGATCCAGGCCAACATGGATCCGAAGCACCGCGACCGCATCGCCTTCCTCCGGGTTTGCTCGGGCAAATTCGAGCGCGACATGATGGTGACGCACCAGCGCTCCGGGAAAAACGTGCGACTATCGTCCTCCCACAAGCTCTTCGGCCAGGACCGCGAGACGGTCGACGAGGCGTGGCCGGGCGATGTGATCGGCCTCGTCGGCCACGGCGAGTTCGGCATCGGCGACACGCTCACCGAGGACAAGACGATCGCCTACGACGAGATCCCGCGCTTCCCGCCCGAGGTCTTCACCTTCATCTCGAACCCCAACGCGGGTGACGCCAAGAAATACCGGGCAGGACTCGAGCAGCTGCTGCAGGAGGGCGTCGTGCAGGCGTTCAACGCCCGCAACGCCCCGCCGGGTTCAACCCTGCTCGCCGCGGTCGGACCGCTGCAGTTCGAAGTCGTGCAGTGGCGCCTGCAGAGCGAGTACAACGCCGAGTCCCGCCTCACACCCACGCCCTGGAACCTGCTTCGCTGGGTGGAGCCGCACCCGAGCCTCGCCCAGCCCGGCAACCTGATCATCGCGAGCGGCGTCAGCTTCGGCACCGACAAGTTCGACCACCCCGTCGTGCTCTTTCCGTCGGAGTGGACGATGCGGTACTTCTGCGAGAAGAACCCGGAGCTGAAGCTCCACGAATTGCCGCTCGAGCAGACCCGCTGACCACGCCGCGGGTCTCAGTCCCGCATGAGCTCACCGAGGCGCTCGGCCATCGCCGGGGACCCGGCCAGATAAAGGATCTTGCGCATCCGGAGATCGAACGTCCGCACCGGCAGCTGTTGACCGTTGAGAAAACGCACTTCCCCGCCCGCTGCCCGGACCAGCGGGATAGCGGCCGCGAGATCCCAGATCTTCACGTTGAAATCCACGCAGCCGTCGAACAGCCCCGCCGCCACGTAGGCCAGGTGAAGCGTGGCGGAACCGAGCGCGCGCACCTTGAAGGCGCCGGTGACCCGGGCCGCCATCGCGGCGTAAGCCGGATCATGCGGGCTGTGGAATCCCACCAGCGACTCGCGTGAGAGCGGCGCGGCGTTCACGCGCACCTCACGATCCCCGTCGCGCACGCCGAAACCGGGGCCGCCGCGGATCAGCCGCCGCCGCGCCAGGTCGTAGACCACGCCGTAGACCGGCTCCCCGTCCTTCAGCAGCGCGAGCGAGATCGCGCAGCACGCAATGCCGAGCGCGAAGTTGTTCGTGCCGTCGATCGGATCGAGCACCCATGCGTAGGGCGCGGTGACCGGGATCGGCCGATCCGTCTCCGCCAGCTCCTCGCTCAGGAACTGGTCCGCGCCGAATCGGGCCGATAGCAGACGGAAAATATTCTCCGAGATCGCCACATCGATCGCCGTGACACGCGTGCCATCGTGCTTCCAACGGCTCTCCACCCGCCCGAACTCGCGGTGCAGCAATTCGGTCTGGGCGAGCACCGCGGCCTCCGCGGCCTCGATGCGGGAAAGGAGCTCCGGTGAATGCATGCGAGATCCATCGTCGGGGTAATCACGGGCGATGAAAGCCGATTCTCTCGCGGGCAGGATTGCCCCGCACCTTCCGGGTTGTAACCCTCCCGACCGTCCCCCGACCGCCGCGGAATCCTTTCGCGGCGGCGCATCCCCCGATATCCCCTTCTCCATGAAACGACGCACCTTTCTGCGCGACACCGCCGCCCTGGCCGGCGCCCTCGCCGTCACCCGCCCTGCCCGCGGCGGCCAGTTCACCGGGCGCATCCGCAAGTCCTTGAAATGGGGCATGGTCACCGGCGCCAAGGGGCTCCCGCTGGTCGAGTCCTTCCGGAAGCTGCGCGCCTGCGGCTTCGAGGGTGTGGAGCCCAGCCTGTCTCACGTCACCAACCCCGATGAGTGGTTGGCGGCCAGCCGGGAAAGCGGGCTGATCATCGACGGCACCGTGGGTGCGCGCACGGAGAAGCTGGATGACGGCATCGCCCTCACCAAGAAGCTTGGCGGAGACTCCATGCTGGTGGTGGCTCGTTACGACCAGCAGCAACCGCTGGTCGACAATTGGAGTCGTTGCCGGGATCAACTGCGCGCCGCGGCGCCCGAGGCGGAGCGCCAGCGGATCAAGCTGCTCGTGGAAAACGTGTGGGCCACCTTCCTGATCAGTCCCTTCGACATGGCGCGGTTCATCGACGAGATCGGCAGCCCCTGGGTGCAGGTGCATTTCGACATCGGCAACATGATGCGCTGGGGCATCGCCGAGCATTGGGCGCAGGTTCTTGGTCGCCGCTCCCAGAAACTCGACGTCAAGGAATGGAGCCAGAAGCAGGCGATGCAGACGGGACTGAACAAGGGATTCGACGTCCCCATCGGCGATGGCGACATCAACTGGTCCGCGGTGCGCGTCGAGCTTGGCAGGATCGGCTTCACCGGCTGGGCGGCGGCCGAGGTGAAAGGTGGCGGCTGGGACTACCTCGCCGACGTCTCCCGCCGCATGGACCGCGTGCTGGACCTCTGAAGCGCGGATCGCGCGCCCGCGCCGCGGCTACTTCCCGATCCCCGAAGCGCGAAACCCTAGGGCGCGCAGCCGGGGAAGATCCGTGATGTTCCGGCCGTCGAAAAGGAACGCCGGCTGCTGCATCGACGCGAAAATGCGCGCGTAGTCGAGGGTCCGGAACTCGTCCCACTCCGTGACGATCGCCACCGCGTGCGCGCCGGCCGCGGCCTCGTAGGCGCTCTTCGCCACCGTGAGCCGCGGCTCCTCGCGCCCTTTCCCGACCACATCCGCCAGGATTTCCCCGGCCGGCACCTTCGGATCGTAGACCACCACCCGGGCCTGCTCCGCCAGCAGATCGCGGCACACCGCGATGGCGGCGGACTCCCGCGTGTCGTTGGTGTCCTTCTTGAAGGCGAAGCCGAGCACCGCGATGCGCTTTTCAGCGACGGTGTTGAAGAGCGAGCGGACGATGCGCGAGGCGAACCGCCGTTTCTGCCAGTCGTTGATCCGCACCACGGACTCCCAATAGGCGCCGACCTCGGGCAAACCGAAGTGCTCGCAGAGGTACACCAGATTGAGGATGTCCTTCTGGAAGCAGGAGCCGCCGAAGCCGACGGAAGCGCGCAAAAACTTAGGCCCGATGCGCGAATCGCGGCCGATGGCATGGGCGACCTCGTCGACATCGGCACCCGTCGCCTCGCACAGCGCGGAGATGGAGTTGATGGAGGAAATGCGCTGCGCGAGGAACGCGTTCGCGACGAGCTTCGAGAGCTCCGACGACCACAGATTGGTCGTGATGATGCGGTCGCGCGGCACCCAGCGGGCATACACGTCCACCAGCTTACGCATCGCCGCCTCCCCGCCCGGCGTGCGCTCCCCGCCGATCAGAACGCGGTCGGGCGCCTCGAGATCGGCCACGGCGGTGCCCTCCGCGAGGAATTCCGGGTTGGAGAGCACCTCGAAGGTGAAGCCCCGCGC
The DNA here is from genome assembly GCA_903900845.1 of uncultured Opitutia bacterium. Lineage (GTDB taxonomy): Bacteria > Verrucomicrobiota > Verrucomicrobiia > Opitutales > Opitutaceae > ER46. The sequence continues at coordinate 26,662 of CAIUOU010000011.1, read as the reverse complement.
GTTGGCGGCGAGGATGTCCTTGATCGTCTCCGCCGTCTTCACGGGGATGGTCGACTTCTCGACGATGATCTTGGGGCCCTGCGCATGCTCCGCGATCGTGCGCGCGACCGACTCGATGAAACGCAGGTCGGCCGCGCGGCCGGCGCCGACACCGTAGGTCTTCGTCGGCGTGTTGACCGCGACAAAGATTATGTCGGCCGAGCGGATTGCACCCGCCACATCGGTCGAGAAGCGGAGATTCCGACCGAGGGAGCGCCGCACCAGTTCGTCGAGTCCGGGCTCGTAGATCGGCAGCGTGCCGGCGTTCCACGCGGCGATGCGGGCGGCGTTCATGTCGACCACCTCCACCTCTATGTCGGGCGCCTGGTGGGCGATCATGGCCATGGTGGGCCCGCCGACGTACCCGGCGCCGATGCAGCAGATCTTCATGGCCGGAAGGGATGGGCGAGCACCCGGGATCAGGCCACAAAAAACCTCCGGCGGGGATACGCCGGAGGTGAAGGGTTCAAGCCGGATTCGGAGCGGCCGCGGGGCTCATGGCCTCCGGTTCGACGGGCGGCTTTTCCACCGGTTTCTTCGGCGCCGCCGCCTCGAGCTTCGGCGGGGCGGCGGTCACGACCGGCGTACGAATCTCACCGAACTGCAGGATCTCCGAGACGTGCTTGCCGTCGATTGTTTCGTGCTCGAGCAGCGCGGCGGCGATCTTGTCGAGCGACGTGCGGTGCTCGGTGAGGATCTGCCGCGCGCGGTTGTACTCGGTGTCGATGATCCGGTGGATCTCCTCGTCGATCCGGCGGGCGGTCTCCTCGGAAAGGCTCTCGTTGCGGGTGATCTCGCGGCCAAGGAAAACCGTGTCGTGCGGATCGCCGTAGGCGACCGGCCCCAGCGGGCTCATGCCCCAGTCGCACACCATGTGGCGGGCGATCTTGGTGATCTGCTTGATATCGCCGGCAGCGCCGCTGGATACGTCACCCATCACGAGTTCCTCGGCGATGCGGCCACCCAGCCCCATCGCGATCTGGCTGAGCATCCGCTTCTTGGCGTGAGTCAGAATATCCTTCTTGGGGATGAACATCGTGCTGCCGAGGCTGCGGCCGCGCGGAATGATCGTCACCTTGTGCACCGGCATGTGACCGTCATCGAGCACCGCCTGCACCAGAGCGTGGCCCGCCTCGTGGTAAGCGGTGAGCTTCTTCTCCTCGTCGTCCATCAGGCGACGCCGCTCGCGCCCGAATTGCACCTTCTCCCGGGCGTCGTCGACGTCGATCATCTCGACCTTCTTCTTGCCGCGACGGGCGGCCAGCAGGGCGGCCTCGTTGAGCAGGTTCGCCAGTTCCGCGCCGGAGAGACCGGGCGTGCCGCGCGCGATAACCTGGAGGTCGACGTTCTCCGCCAGGCTCACCTTCTTCGCATGCACCCGCAGAATCTGTTCCCGACCCACCAGGTCCGGCAGGTCGACATAGATCTGGCGATCAAAACGGCCCGGCCGCAGCAGCGCGCTGTCGAGCACGTCGGGCCGGTTCGTGGCGGCGATGATGATGACACCCTCGGTGGTGTCGAAGCCGTCCATCTCCACCAGCAGTGAATTCAGGGTCTGCTCACGCTCGTCGTTGCCGCCCCCCAGCCCGGCGCCACGCTGGCGGCCCACGGCGTCAATCTCGTCGATGAAGATGAGGCAGGGCGCCTGCTTGCGCCCCTGCTCGAACATGTCGCGCACACGGCTCGCACCCACGCCCACAAACATCTCCACGAAATCGGAACCGGAGATGCTGAAGAAAGGAACCTCCGCCTCGCCGGCGACGGCCTTGGCGAGCAGCGTCTTGCCCGTGCCAGGCGGCCCAACCATCAGAATGCCCTTCGGGATCCGGCCGCCCATGCGCGTGAACTTCTTGGGATCCTTGAGGAACTCCACGACCTCGGACACCTCCTCCTTGGCCTCGTCGCAGCCCGCGACGTCGGCGAACGTGATCTTGTCCCGGTCCCGGGTAAGCAGCTTGGCGCGGCTCTTGCCGAAGCTCAGCGCGCCGCGCCCCGCCTGCCGCAACTGCCGCACAAAAAGGAAGTACAGCAGACCGATGATGATCAGGAAAGGGACCACCTGCGCCGCGATCGAGGTGAGCAGCGTCTGCGAGGGTTGCTCCGAGAAAACCTTGGTGCGCGCGAGGCGCTCGTGGGTGGCCTCGGTCACGCGCCCGGAAGCGCGGAAATCGCGGAACGGCGCCGAGGTTTCACGCCGGCTCTGGCCGACGACCACCATCCAGTCGGAACGCCCGCCACTCGGATCGGCACGCATCACGGCCGCCTTGCCCGGCTCCCGGTTGATATTACCGGCCTCCGCGCGCTCCACGACCTCTTGAATCGTCAATGTCTCCGGATTGGAGACCGTCTGATTGGGGAGGAAAATCAGCGCCATCACCGCCGCGACGAGCGCCAGCCAGAAAAAGAGCATCTTCGGCTGGAAGCGGTCCGGCGGGAGACTCTTCAGCTGGCGACGCGGCTTCTTGTTTTCGGATTCGGGCATTGCGGGAAAGACTTTAAAACCACCGTGGATGTTCCACCAGGATAAGTCAATTGGCCCGCCCCCGCCTCGGCCGGTCCCCGCGCGCCCGCGGCGCGGCCTCGAGGGATAGCCGGCGGCCGTCACTCACCGCGAACCAGGCGCGTCCCGCGCTCTGGCGCATCCGCGTCCCCGATTCGACCTGCTGCAGCAGCGTGTCGAAGGCGGCCCGCGAAAGCACCGCGGCCGGCGGATTGACCAGGACCCACCGATGCAGCGCCCGGCGCCATAGGGCCCGCGGGGCGCCATGCAGACGGGCGAGGTCAAGCCGTCCGCGCGCATCGAGCGGACGCACACGATCGAGCCAGCCCTCGAGCGCCGTGTCGTCCTCCTCCAGCAGTTCCCGGGAACGGGCTGCGCCGGCGACGGCGTCGCGTCCGGCCACCCGTTCCCAGCGAGGCAGGATGTCGCGCCGCACCCGGTTGCGCAGGTAGAGGCCGGTCGCGTTGCTGGCATCCTCCCGCCAGGCAATTCCCGCCGCACGCAACGCGGTGGTCAACTCCGCGTGACGCAGCCGGAGCAACGGCCGAAGGTGCACGCGGCCGCCACCCGCGCTCTGCACCGGCCGCGGCGCGGCGAGGCCCCCGGCGCCGCTTCCGCGCGCCAACCGCATGAGCATCGTCTCCGCCACGTCATCCCGCTGATGGCCGAACCACAGGAACCGCGCGTGCTTCCGGAGGAAACCCAGACGCGCCTCGCGGGCCTCCGCTTCGCTGGCACCGGGGCGGTGCCCCGCCCACGCGCCGGTCACGCATTGCAACCCCAGCCGCGCGCAAACCTGCCGGCAGAACGTCGCGTCGGCCCGCGCCGCCCGCCCGCGCAGGCGGTGATTGAAGTGCAGCACGACCAGACGCCTCCGGCGTCCGGGCCAGAGCGCCCACACCAGCAAAACCAAAGCGAGCGAGTCCGCTCCGCCGGAAAACGCCAAGCCCCAGCGGGCGCGACTTGAACGCGCCGCCCAGGCCAGCACCGCGGGATCGAGGCGCTCCCGCGGGATAACCGCGGCCAGCGCCTCCGCCCGCTCACGCAAACGAGAGGTGATCCTTGCCAAAGTGCGGGACCAGCGCGTCCGGGATCCTCACGCGTCCGTCGGGCTGGAGGTTGTTCTCGAGCAGCGCGGCGAGCACCCGCGGCACGGCGAGGCCGGAACCGTTGAGCGTATGCACCAACTCGGGTTTGCCGGTCTCCTTCGAACGGAAACGGATCTGGGCGCGCCGGGCCTGGAAAGCCTCGAAGTTCGAGCAGCTCGAGACCTCCAGCCAGCGCTTCTGGCCGCCGGACCAGACCTCGAGGTCGTATTTCTTCGACTGGGCAAAGCCGAGGTCGCCGCCGCACATGAGCAGCACGCGGTAAGGCAGGCCGAGTTTGCGCAGCATCCGCTCGGCGTCGTCACGCAGTTTGTCGAGCTCCACGTAGCTCGTCGAGGGATGCACCCATTTCAGCAGCTCTACCTTGTCGAACTGATGCAGGCGATTGAGGCCGCGCACGTCCTTGCCGTAGCTGCCGGCCTCGCGGCGGAAGCACGGCGTGTAGGCGCAGCGGCAGACCGGCAATACCGATTCCTCGAGGATCTCGTCGCGGAAGAAATTGGTGAGCGGCACCTCCGCCGTGGGGACCGCGTAAAGGTGGTCGGGGGTCGTCTCGTACATCTGGCCTTCCTTGTCGGGCAGCTGCCCGGTGGCGGTCGCGCTCGCGGCGTTGACGAAGATCGGCGGCGAGACCTCGACGTACCCCGCGCGGGTGTCCTCATCGAGGAAGAACTGCAGCAGGGCCCGCACGAGCCGGGCGCCGTCGCCGACGTAGAACGGGAACCCGGCGCCCGTCACCTTGGCGCCGCGCGCGAAATCGAACAGCCGGTCGAAACCGGGGATCTCCCAATGGGCCACCGCGTGGCCCGAGACCGACGCGGGATCGCCGTGCGTCGAAAAGACGACATTCTCCTCCGGGGTGCGGCCCTCCGGCACGCTGGCGTGCGGCAGGTTGGGCACCGAAAGCATCGCCTGGCGGAAGCGGTCCTCGATCTCCTTCAACCGCACCTCGTGCTCCTTAACCTTCGCGGAGACGGCCTTCATCTCGCCGACCTTCGCGATGAATTCCGGCGAGCCCTTGGGCAGCGCGGCCATCGCGGTGTTCGCGGTCTTTTGTGACGCGCGCAGCGCCTCCGTCTCCTGGAGCAGCGAGCGCCACGAGGCGTCGATCGCGAGGACCGCGTCGACGTCGACCTGGAGGTGTTTCTTGGCGATGGCGGCCCGGACAACGTCGGGCGATTCACGAAGCAGCTTGGGATCGAGCATGGGAAACGAGTGGGCCTCAGGCGAATCGCGCGCGGGCGCGCTGGAAACGGGTGTAGACGTCCTTGGCCGAAAGCAACTTCAGGTCCCCGAGCGGGGCCTGCACGACGACGTTGCCGGGGCGGTTGGACGGATAGGGACCGAACAACCGCGGATCGGTGGGCCCGAAAACCCCCATCACGCGCACGCCCATCGCGGCCGCGAGGTGCATGGGGCCGCTGTCGTTGGCGATCACCCAATCGGCGCGGCGGATGAGCGCCGGCAGGGAGACGAGGCTGGTGTTGCCGGTGACGTTGGCGAACTGCGCCGGCGGGAAGGCGTTGCGATCGTGGACGTAGCTGCTTCCGGCCCAGACGACCTTGCGATTGCGGTCCTCGCGGAGCACGAGCTCGGTGAGCTGTTTGAAGCCTCCCCAGCACTTCTCGGCGCGGCGGCTGTCGACGAACATCACGATGGGGCGGCCGCCCCCGCGAGCGTCGGCGAAACTGAGGCGGAGGCTCTCGACCTCGCGGAACTCCAGTTCGCCGGCGAGCTCAGGCTTGGCTCCGAGGACCGGGCAGAACTGCAGCAGGATCTCCAAGGCGTGGCTGCGCCTGCCCTGTTCGGGCAGCGGCACCCGTTCGGTGTAAAAAACGCCCGAAAATTCGCGGGCGTCGCTGCGTCCCACCTTGCGGTCGGCGTGGACGCGCGACGTGAGCAGGCCGGTGCGCAGGAGCCCTTGGAAATCGAAAACCCAGTCGTACCGCCGCCGCCGCAGCTCCCGGGTGAGGCGCAGGAAGCCCTTCGCGCCGCCGCCCCGCTCGAAGATGAACACCTCGTCGACCGCCGTGCACGCGCGCACGATCGGCGCGAAGATCTCCCGCACCACCCACGAGATGCGCAGGTGCCGCACCTGCGCCTTGAGGGACGCGGCGACCTGCAACCCATGGACGATGTCGCCCAGGGACGAAGGCTTGATGATGAGGATCTCGGTCATGGCGCGGACCGCGGCCCGTCGCCGCGGCGAAGCGGGCAAGTTCCCATCGCGCCCCCCTGAAATCAAACGCAAACCGGCCTCCGCGATCAGGCGACACCTCACGTGAGGCGCGCGCGGCGGGCGCTTGCAGGTTGCCAGCAGCGCGGGCGGGGCGACAACGTGCGGGCACCCCGCATTTCCGACATGGACCCGATCCTCGACACGCCCGGCGATGCCATTTTTCAGCTGCGCACGACCGCGCCGGGACCGGCGGGCCGGCTTCCCCTTGAGGCCGGGCAACTCGCGCGCTTGAGCAGCGGCGACCTCTTCGGGCTGACGCAAAACGCCGGGATGGGTTGGGATCCATCGCGCCTGCGCGGAAAGGAGTTTCTGATCCTCAGCACGCAGGGTGGGATTCGCGCCCCGGACGGAACGCCTGTGGCCCTCGGGTACCACACCGGGCACTGGGAGGTAGGCCTGCTGATGGAGGAGGCGGCGCGTACGATCGCCGCCGCGGGGGCGACGCCCTTCGCCGGATACGTCAGTGACCCCTGCGACGGGCGAACGAACGGCACCGCGGGGATGCTCGACAGCCTGCCGTACCGCAACGACGCCGCGGTCGTACTGCGGCGCCTGATCCGCTCGCTGCCCACGCGGCGCGGCGTGCTCGGGATCGCGACCTGCGACAAAGGGTTGCCTGCCATGCTCATGGCACTCGCCGGATCACCCGATCTCCCGACGGTGCTCGTGCCGGGCGGAGTCACGCTGCTCGCCGAGGACGCCGAGGACACCGCCAAGGTGCAGACGCTCGCGGCGCGCTTCGCCCGCGGGGAAGTTTCGCTGGATCACGCCGCCGCGATGGGCTGCCGCGCCTGCGGCTCACCGGGCGGCGGCTGCCAATTCATGGGCACCGCGGCCAGCAGCCAGGTCGTGGCCGAGGCCCTCGGTCTCGCCCTGCCCCACTCCGCCCTCAGCCCCTCCGGCGCGGAAATCTGGCGCGACCTCGCGCGGCGCTCCGCGCGCGCGCTGATTTCCCTGGAGGCGGCCGGCACGGCGACGAAGAACATCCTCTGCCCCGACGCGTTGCACAACGCGATGGTCGCGCACGCGGCGTTCGGCGGATCAACCAATCTTCTTCTTCATGTCCCAGCGATCGCGCACGCGGCCGGGCTACCGCGCCCGACGGCCGCCGACTGGGCGGAGATCAACCGCAAGGTGCCCCGGCTCGTGGACGTCTTGCCCAATGGCCCGCGGAACTTCGCCACCGTGCAGGTGTTTCTCGCCGGCGGCGTGCCCGAGGTGATGCGGCACCTTCGCGCGGCCGGCCTGCTCCGCGAGAACGTGCGCACGGTCAGCGGCCGCACCCTCGGGGAAAACCTGGATTGGTGGGAAAAGTCGGAGCGCCGCACCCGCTTGCGCGCGAAGCTCCGGGCCTTGGACGGCATCGACGCCGACGACGTCATCCTCTCCCCCACGGCCGCCCGCGCCCGCGGTCTCACCAGCACGATCACGTTCCTTGGCGGCAACCTCGCGCCGGAAGGCGCGGTCGTGAAGAGCACCGCCATCGCCCCGGAATTGATCGGAGCCGACGGTCTCTACCGCCATCACGGCCCGGCACGCGTCTTCACTTCGGAGGCCTCGGCCATCGCGGCGCTCAAGGCGGGCCGGCTAAAACCCGGCGACGTGCTTGTCTTGATGGGCATCGGCCCCGGTTCGGGCATGCCCGAGACCTACCAGATCACCTCGGCGTTGAAGCACCTGCGCGACGGGCAGCGCATCGCGCTCGTGACGGACGGCCGCTTCTCGGGCGTCTCCACGGGAGCATGCGTGGGACACGTCAGCCCGGACGCGTGGGCGGGAGGCCCGCTCGCGCGCGTCCGCGACGGCGATCTCATCGAACTGCGCATCGACACCCGCGGCCTCGAGGGGCAGGTCAACGTCACGGGGGTGGATCCGATGGCGTTCAACGCGCGCGGGCTCCACCCCGACTTGAAACCGGATCCGCGCGTCCCCGCCGACACCCGCCTGTGGGCGACCCTGCAGGCCGCCTGCGGCGGGGCATGGGGCGGCTGCGTGCACGACGCGGACCGCATCGCGCGGCTGCTGGAACTCGGCTTGGAGGCCGAACGTTCCCGCTCAGGGCGAACCGGCTGAAGAAACCCGCTCGACCGGCCGATCCGTCCAGCGGAAGACCGCCATCGCCTTCAACTCGCGGACAAAGATCTCGTCCCCGGAGATCGCGATATGCGCCCAGGTCTCGACCTCGGAAACCTTGTGCTGACCCACGAGCCGGAATTCCTTCGGATCGGCCTCGATCAGGAGGAGAATGCCCCGCTCATCCAGACCGAGGATGCGATTGCCCTGCGCGACTAGGCTCACGTATTTCCCGAAGGCGTCGGAGGTCCAGGTGCGCTCGCCGTTGGCGAGGTTGACGCAGGTGAAACGGCCGTTCGCGAGATGGAGGTAGGCATGACCGTCCATCACCACCGGGGAGGACATGTAACCCTGCGCGGTGCCGGTCCAAGTCTCGGAGACGCGCCAAGCGTCGCCCTCGCGCGCGATGGAGTAGAGCCAGCTCTTGTTTTGGTAGCTGCTCGTGAACACCGCGTCTCCCACGACGGTGGGCGTGAGAATATTCATCCCGCGGAAGGAAGGAACCGAATGACTCCACAACACACGACCGTCGTCGAGGGCTAGCCCGGCGAGCTTCTCGCGGGATTGCACGACCAACTGGCGCTCCCCGCGGATCGTGGCGATGACCGGCGAAGAAAAACACCCTTCGCTCATCACGCCGGCTTTCCCCTCGAAGGAGCGCCACAGCACTTGACCGTCGGTCTTGCGGACGCGCACCACGGAATTGGCGGCCTGCAGATAGACGGAGTCGCCGTCGGGCAGCGGCGAGCACACCAGGCCGAAGTCGGGGGCATTGGTGCCGTAGGTTTTCACGAAATCGATCCGCCAACGCTCGCGGCCCGTCGCACCATCAAGCGCCACCAGCACATCGCGCATTCCAGCCACGAACAGCGTCTCACCGTCGAAAGCCGGCGTGGCGCGGATCCAATCGCCGCGGGACTTGGCGTAGAACGGCACCGTGATGGCGCCCGCCCAGGAATGCCGCCACAATTCAGCACCGGTGCGGCGATCCAGCGCGCGGACGACCTCGGTCTTCTTGTCGGCGGTCTCGGTCACAAAAACCGCCTGGTCTGAAACAATGGGCCCGGAATAACCGGGAGCGAGCGGCGTTCGCCACAGGGATTTGATCTCCCCCTCGCCCAACCGGCGGGGCCAGGCGGGACCGGCGATCTGACCATCCCGGGAGGGGCCGCGCCACTGGGGCCAGCTCGGCGCCTCGACTGCCACCAATGTCGGGGCGAAGGACACCGAGAACAGGAACAGCCAGGCTGGGCGGGAGTTCGACAGAGACATCCCGATTAAACGTCCGAACCCGGGATTTGGACGCCAACCGGACCGCCGCCAAGATTCTGGATGAGCGTGATTCTTCGGCCAACCGACCGGGCGGAGGCGCCGGACGGCCGTTGATTTCCGGTGCCTCAACCTCCGCGCTGGCGCCGGGACGCGGAAGCTCTCAGTCCAGCTGATTCAGCGTAAGCGCGAAAAGTCGGTCGGAGTCAGATAGACGGATTCCACCTTGGCGGTGAGCTTGCCGTTCTGCTCGGAGGCGGTGCGAACCTTCGTCCACTCGGGATCCTCGCGGAACCCCTTCCACGCCGCGGCTGCGGCCTCCCGCGAAGGATAGGCCAGGAAATAGAGCAGCGTGCGGCCGGCGCCTTTCTCAGCGTCAGTGGGATGAAAATACCCGAGGTTGGTCATGCCATGGCGGGTGAAGATGCCGATGGTGTGTTCGCGGAAACGGGTATCCAAACCGGCGAGTTTCCCCTCGGCGGCGGTATAGGTGCGGAGCTCAAAGACCCGCGCCGCGCCCTTGCCGTTGCCGGCGTCCATCGGTCGCGAGAAATCCGCGGACTCAAGGAAGACCGACTCCACCTTAGCGACGATCTGGCCGTTGGCGGTGGTGCGCTTGGCGACCTCCTTCCACTCCGTATCGGCCGAAAACGCCTTCCAGGAGGCCTTGGCGGCGTCGCGACTTTTATGGGAAAGTAGGTAAATAAGCTTCTCGCCACCGCCGTCCTTGGCATCGGCCGCCACCCAGTAGCCGACGTTGACCATGCCGTGCTTCTCGAAAATGCGGGTGGTGTGCTCGCGGAAACGCGCGACCACATCGGCGCCGCGGCCGGGCGCGGCGGTGTAGGTGCGGAGCTCGTACACCTGGCCGGCGGTGCCGGCGGCGAACGACGTGGCGGCCAGCGCCAGGAGAAGGAGGGTTCGGATGATTTTCATGGGGAGGAAGCGGGCGGCAGCGTTGCGCCCGGAACGTCGGAGTCAACGCGGCGGTCCGGACCCGGCGCCGCCAACGGGCGTCGCTCATTGAGGCGGGCGAGCAAACCGGGAAAGGCTTCGGCCGCCGGGGAACCCCGGAGAAACTCCTCGGCGCGTTCCTTCAGCCCACGGGCGCGCAGGTTGGCGTAGACATGGAGCTCGAACTGGCGCCGCAGCGTCTCGCCCGCGGCGTCGAAACCGAAGAATCGCAGCAGGTGGATCATCGCCTCGGCGGTGGAAAACCGCCCGCCCTCCTGCTGGGCCCGCAGCCAGTAGCGGCTTTCACCCGACATCGGCAGGCTTACCACCCGGCCCCAGCCCAGCGCCTCCCGCGCGATCACCGCCGCCTCGCTCCACACGCCGTCGATCAGCACCACCTGCACCGACTCCGGCGCCGGCGCCGACGGCATCGCTTCGCCGTGCGGGTGAAGCACCCACAACTCGCGTCCCGGTCTACGCAACGCCCCGGCCGTCCATTGCCGCTCGCGTTCCCAGACATGCAGCCGCACTCCCTCCATCACGCGAGCGACGACCAGTCCGCTGCTGCTGGGCCGGAAACGTTCCCGCCGGTGCATCATGACGTCGATCGCCAGCGGCACGGCGACGGTTTCCCGCGCCGCGCACACGCACCAGCGGTGCGGAAGCCGGCAGGCCTCGCAACGATGCACCCCACCCACGACAATCCTGCGCATCGGGCTCAGCGCAGCCCGCTTCCGCCGGCGGCACCCATCACGGGAATTTCGTCTGCCGCACGAAATCCACGTCAAACGACTGGCCCATCTGCGGCTGGTTGTACTTGCCGACGAGACGATCGGCCGCGGCGTCATGCGCGAGCACGTAGGTGGCGCCCGGGTATCCCACGTCGTTCAACTCGACGATCACCTGCAGGCCGTCGGGGCCGCGCATCCAGATCGCCCGCGAGACGTTGATCGATTTCGGGTTGAAATAACCGGCCTGCACAACGCCGCTGCGGTCCGCCCCGCGGATCTCCAGCGCGTAGGTGCCGTCGGAGCGAAGCCACCGTCCGATCATCTTCCGCACCTCGGCTGGAGCCGCGTTTTCGTCCGGGCTTGACGGGGTGGCGGGGGCAGTGACGGGGGCGGAGGCGGCGGGTGAGGCCGCCGGCTTGGCCGCCGGTTCGGGCTTCGCGCAACCCGCCAAGGCGGCGACCAGAAGCGCGACCAGAGAGAGCGAGCCGGCGGGAGTAAGTTTCGCGGAGACCATGCCGCAGCCTCTCCCGGATCCCGTCGCGGGTGCAAGCCGCACGACGCTCGGTCAACGGACCTCGTAGAGCTCCACCAGCGCGACGCCCGTCGCGCCCTCGGGCGGCGCGATCACCGCGGTGTAGGCGCCCGGCGGAAGGGTCACGAGCAGCAGCGAGTCGGAGGCGGCTCCCGAGAGCGGGAACGCACCGGCCCGCTCGGCGGCGCGCCGCGCCTCGGCCGCGTTCGGAGCCGTCGCCCACCCCGCGTTCGCGGCCAGCGGCGTGGCGCCGGCCATCAGCGTGAGCCGCGGCGACCGCAAGGCCTCGGCCAGACCGAAGTTGCCCAAGGAAGGCCCCACCGCGCGAACCAGCAACGTGGCCGCGGTTTCGCCACGCACCACGAAGCCGGCGATCAGTTCGCCGCCCCCGCCCGCCACGCGCGAACGGGCGGACAAGTTGCCCAGGCTTCCGCCTCCCGGCGAATTGTCGTAGACCTCCACCAGCAGGGAACCGCGGGACGCGCCCCGCGCCGCGGTGGCTGCAACCATGTGCACGCCCTCCGCCACTCGCGTGACGAACGCCGCGTCGGCGCTACCCGGCGGAAGCGGGAAAGCCCCCACCCTCGCCGCCACCGGCGCCGTCGTGGCCGAAATCCAGTCGTCGTTACCTTCCAGGGAGGCTCCAGTCGCCGACAGGAGATCCAGACGCGGATCCTCCAGCGCGCCGGACACACCCAGACCAGCGAGGGCGGGACCCACTGCCCGGGCGAGGACAGTCTCGGGACCGCCGCGGACCGCGAAGCCGACGATCAGCGTGTCATCGCCCGCGCCCGCCACCGCGCGCACGGCTAGGTTGACCAGTTCGCCAGGCGCCGCGGATGAGACGACCACACGCGACGGCGGGGAAACGACCGCGCCCAACGCATTCCGTACGCTCACCGCATACTCGCCGGCATCGGCGGCGGACACGCGCGCCCGAGAAAACGCGGGCCGCGTCTCGCCGGCGATCGGCCGACCTTCGAGCAACCACTGGTAGCCCAGCGCGCCACCCTCCGCCGTCACCTGCAGATGCAAAGGCGAGCCGCTGGAGATAGTCGCGCCCCACGGCGGGGCGACGATGCGCGGTGACGAAGCCGGGGCGACCGTGCGAACGGGGTCTGCCAGAAGCAGCGCGGAAACGACCGGGCGTTCGGTGCCGTCGCCGGGCCGGACGGTGAGCGCCCCGCCAACACTCATCGAGGTCGAGCCGCCACCATCGAGATTGATCGCGGAGACACACCCGAGGGACCGCATCAACGCCGCCGTCTCGGCGAGAGTCATGCCCGCGGCCCCGCCGGGGTTGTCGCCCTCCACCGCCACGACCAGCAGGACTCCCGCGGGGGTGAATCCCGCCGCCGTGCGCGGCCGGCGCGACGTGTTGTTGACCTCGATCAACTCCTCGGAGTCCGAGATCCGCACCGCGCCATCGCGCACGAGCATCGGGGAACCGCCCAGCGCGTGCTGCATCACCCAAGGGGCGCCGCCCGCCGGGAACGCGGCGGTCGGCACCGGTTGCGGCGCCTCGCCGGATCGGTTCGGGCTGGGCGCGGGATAGGAATAGATCACCGCGTTGCCGGCCCCGACGTGGTAGATCCAATCCGCCGCCAGCTGACCGGCGGACGAAAGCCCGAGCGCGGCGCGCGTGGGAAAATACGGGACCGAGGCGCCCTGATGCGTGCGCGAGACCGACTTGATGTTGGCGGAAAGCACCACGCCGTCGCGCTGCACGAGACTGAAGGATTGGTTACTCCCGAAGTAACCCGCGTTGACCGCGGCGAAGACCACCGCGGGCTCCGCGGCGGCGAACTGCGAAGGCGTGCGCGCCGAGGTGCCGAGAACGGGCTTGAAGGCGACGGTCGGCGAGCGGGTGTCCCAAGCCAGACAGAAGGCACGCGTGCCGGGAACCTCGAGCGCGTAGAGCTGCAACCCCTCGTTGGGAAACCCGCCCATGCGCTCGGTCGCCAGCCGCCAGCCGGACGGCAGAGCGATCAGGGTTTCAACCTTGGCCGGCTGCGCGGCGACGAAGCCGGAAAGGGCGCCGATCAGCGCGAGGAGACGAAGCTTCGCGAGGCAACCGGACATACTCGAGGTCACGGAGCAGGAGGAAAGGACCGGTAAACACACCCGCGGCGACGGGCTCACTGGGCCCACGCGCGGTCGCCGGCGGCGAGCGGAACGGCCCCGCGGTAAGTGCCGGGCACCGGGTCGTGGCGCAACGCCTTCGTCGCGCCCTGCTCCGAAGTGAAATAGCCGAGGAGCGTGAGGCGCTTGAGGTGCGCGAACGGATTCACTCCCCCGGGCGCGGCCGATTTACTGCGGGTCTCGTAGGCGGTGAGCAACGCCTCGCGCTCAGCGGCCGACAATTGCAGCCAGCCGCGCCCGTGCGCCTCGCGCGCCGCGGCCTCGATCTCCCGCAACGCGCGCCTCACGGCGACGGAAGCATCGGGCGCGAAACAATCCTCGGTCATGCGCGCGATGAATCGCCCGATCCCGACCGCCGCCGCCCCCGGCGAGCCCGGGGTTTCCGGCAGGATGGTGTCACCGACCAGGTCCAACGCCTTTTCCTCCTCGGCGCTCCAGCCGGCCGTCGCCGGCAACGCGGCCCAGGTGCGGGACGGCAAGGCGGCCCAGACGGATGCGACCCCGGCGAGCCGGGCGGAACGAAGGAGCAATTCGCGGCGAGTCACAGGTTTCCTTTCTTCATCTCGTCGGCCGCATGGTTCGCCGCCCGGGCGGCGAGCGCCATGAACGTGAGCGAGGGATTTTGCACGCCGGTCGATGCCATGCTGGCGCCGTCGGTTACGTAGACGTTAGGACAGGCGTGGAGCTGGTTCCAGCGGTTGAGCAGGGACTTCTTCGGATCCTTCCCCATGCGCACGCCGCCCATTTCGTGAATGTCGAGGCCCGGGTTACGCTTGTCGTCGAGCGTGCGGATGCCCTTCGCGCCGGCGGCGGACAGCATGGCCTCACCCTCGCGCAGGAAGTCCTTCACCATGCGCACGTCGTCGTCGGTATAACCGATGGAAGTGACGAGTTGCGGGATACCCCAGGAGTCCTTGCGGTCGGGCGACAGTCTCACGTGGTTTTCCCGGAGCGGCACGGTCTCGCCCTGCATCATCATCGAGATCCGCCACGGCCCGGGCTTCGTGATGCGCTCCTTGAAGGCGGCCCCGACGCCCGGCGTGCCGTCGCCCTGCGTCCAGCCCGGCCGGAAGGCGCTGAAGAACACCATGTAGCCGCGCGGGAAATCGGTCTCCTGGCGGCGGAGATTCCGAAAGTTCGGCATCATCGCCTGCGTGGGGCGCCGCCCGGAGTAGTAGGAGTCGAGAAAGCCGTCGACCGAGGCGGACAAGCTGCCGCGGTAATTGTGGAACGCGACGTAACGGCCGAGCAGTCCGTGGTCATCGCCCAGTCCCGCGGGGAAACGCGCCGAACGCGAGTTGAGGAGGATGAGGTTGGTGTTGAGGCAGGCGGCGTTGACGAAAATGACGCGCGCGTGGAACTCGGTGACCTGGCGCGTGACGGCGTCGACCACCCGCACGCCGCTCGCGCGGCCCGTGGCTTCGTCGTGGAGGATGCTCTCGACGACGGAATTCGGGCGAAGCGTGAGGCGACCGGTGCGCGCGGCCCAAGGCAGCGTGGAAGAGACCGAGGAGAAGTACCCCCCGAACGGACAGCCGCGGTAACAGGTGTTGCGGGCCTGGCATTTGCCGCGCCCCTGCTCGAGGTGGATCGGCTGCGGCTCCGTGAGGTGGGCGCAGCGACCGATGACGACGCGCCGACCCGCGAAGCTCTTTTCGATCCCGCCGCGCAGATGGCGCTCGACGGTGTTGAGTTCCCACGGCGGAAGGAACTCGCCGTCGGGCAGTTCCTCGATCCCGTCGCGATTACCGCTGATGCCCGAGAAGCGCTCGACGTGCGAATACCACGGCGCGAGATCTTCGTACCCGATGGGCCACTCGGCGAATCCGTCCCGCGCGGGCCCCTCGAAGTCGAAGCGGCTCCACCGCTGCGTCTGCCGCGCCCAGATGATGGACTTGCCCCCGACCTGGTAGCCGCGGATCCAGTCGAACGGCTTCTCCTGCTGGTACGGGTGCTCGGCGTCCTTCACGAAAAAGTGCGAAGTCGCCTCGTCGAAGGCGTAGCACTTTTTAGCGATCGGGTTATCGCGGACGATCTCGTGGGTGAGACGCCCGCGGCGGGGCAGATCCCAAGGGTTGGCCACCGCTGTGGGATAATCCTTGAGGTGTTCGACATTGCGGCCGCGCTCGAGGACGAGAGTGCGCAGGCCGCGGTCGCACAGTTCCTTCGCGGCCCAGCCGCCGCTGATACCGGAACCGATCACGATCGCGTCGAAGGTGTGCTCGCGGGCACCGGGGGTGGTGGGGAAGCTCGCCATTGCCGGAAGCGAAGCGGCCATCGCCCCGGGCGCAAGCGCGGGTGGGAGGCGAGACGTGTCCCTTGCGAAACACGCACGGGCTTCCATCGTCGCGGCCATGCCGTTCACCCGCCGCCTCTTCCTCCGCGCGGCCGGCCTCCTGGGCGGGACCACGCTGGCGCGGGCAGGCTCCGCCGGCGGTAACGGCGGGGCGCCGTTCCCGGCCAGCGACCATTGCGACGGTTTTCGTTTCTTCAACCCGGGCGAGGTGGAGCCTCGCGGCCTCGGCTCGCTGCTGCGCTGGCAACTCGGCCGCTCCCAGGGCCCCTGGCCGGAATCCGTGCCCGTCACGGCGGTCCCCCGCCTCAACCCGGCACCCGAGGGCGCGAGTTGGAAGGTCACCTTCGTCAACCACGCGACTTTTCTCCTCCAGTTCCCCGGCTTCACCGTGCTCACCGATCCGATCTGGTCCGAGCGCTGCAGTCCCGTGGGTTGGGCGGGCCCGCGCCGGGTGCACGCACCCGGGATTCCGTTCGATCGGCTCCCGCCCGTCGACCTCATCCTGGTGAGTCACAACCACTACGACCACCTCGATGTGCCGACCCTGCGCCGGCTCCGCGCGGCGCATGGCGCCCCGGTAATCACGACGCTTGGCAACCGACTTTTCCTCGCTGAGGAGGGCCTCGGGGAGGCGGTTGAACTCGATTGGTGGCAGAGCCACGCGCCCCGTCCCGGCGTACGCGTGACCGTCACTCCCGCGCAGCATTTTTCCGCCCGCGGCATCACCGACCGGATGGCCACGCTCTGGGGCGGATTCGTGATCGAGGCCGCCGGCCACCGGGTTTACTTCGCCGGTGACACGGGCTACTTCGACGGTTTCCGCGGGATCGCCTCGCGCCTCGGCGCCTTCGACCTCGCGCTGATCCCGATCGGGGCCTACCAGCCGCGCTGGTTCATGCGCGGCATGCACTGCGACCCCGCGGAGGCGGTGCGGATCCACCGGGAAATCGGCGCCCGCCGCAGCCTGGCGATGCACTTCGGCTGCTTTCCACTCGCCGACGACGGGCATGAGGACGCACCGCGGGACTTTCTCGCCGCCCGCGCCGCCGCGGGGCTCGGCGAGGAGGACTTCGCGCTGCCGGAACCCGGAGCAACAGTGATGCTGTCTTGAGACCGCGCGCCCCGCGACGCGCGCTTGCCTCGGTCCGGCAGCGACGTTGAGTCACGGCGCCCCGCATGGACCCCCTCCTGCTCCTTCTGGTCGGCGTGATCGTCGTCATTGGCGGCATCGTCTGGCTCCGCCTCCACGCTTTCCTCGCCCTGATGGCCGCCGCCATCGTGGTCGCGGCGCTGACCCCGCCGGAAAATATCGAGCGCTCACTGCTGGCCCAAAAGAAGAGCCCGGCCGAGGCCTCGGCGCGCGCCGCTGAGCCGCTCGGCACCAAGCTCGCGTCGAAGTTCGGCTCCGCCTGCGCCAACCTCGGCGTGCTCATCGCGATGGCGTCCGTCGTCGGCGGCTGCCTGCTGCACAGCGGAGGAGCCGAGCGGATCGTGCGCTCGGCGTTGAACACCTTCGGCGAACGCCGGGCCCCCGTGGTGCTCGCGGTGAGCGGACTGATTCTCGGTGTGCCCGTGTTCTTCGACACGGTCTTCCTGCTGCTCATCCCTCTCGCCCGCGCCCTCGCGGCGCGCACCGGCCGCGACTACCTGCTCTACGTGCTCGCGATCGCGGTCGGAACGACGATGACGCACTCGCTCGTGCCGCCGACGCCCGGGCCGCTCTTCGCCGCCACGGCCCTGAAGGTTGATATCGGCATGATGATCCTCGGCGGACTCGTGCTCAGCACGCTCACCGCCTCGTGCGGCCTCGCCTACGCATGGTGGGCCAACCGCCGCTGGCCGACGCCGTTGCGTGCGGTTTCCGGCGAGGCCGCCCACATGCTCTCGCCCGCCTCCGGCCTGCGGGACGAACAACTACCGTCCCTCAGCCTCTCCCTCGCCCCGATCATCCTGCCGGTCGTGCTCATCTCCGGGGAAACCTTCAGTGATCTCGGGCTCCTGCCCGCCGGGCTCACGCGCGCGCTGGCCGTCATCGGCCACCCCAACATCGCCCTAACCCTTTCAGCGGCGGTGGCACTTCTGACCCTCGCGCTGCGGCCGGGGATGGACTCCGCGAAGCTGCGCCAGCACGTGCAGTCCGCGCTGGCCGACGCCGGTACCATCATCCTTATCACCGCCGCCGGCGGCGTTTTCGGCGGCTGCCTCCAGGAAACCGGGGTCGGCGAGCGCATCCGCGAGTTCGCCGAGACCTACCGGATCGGCGTGCTGCCGCTCGCCTTTGTGCTCACCGCCCTGGTGCGGATCGCTCAAGGTTCGGCGACCGTGGCGATGGTCACCAGCGTCGGCATCGTGAGCTCCTTTGCGACTCCGGAGACGCTCGGTTTCCACCCGGTCTACCTCGCGCTCACCATCGGCTGCGCGTCCAAGCTGGTGCCTTGGATGAACGACAGCGGCTTCTGGGTGCTCTCCCGCACCGCGGGTCTCACCGAGCGCGAGACGCTGCGCACGATGTCGGTCATGTTCGCCCTGATGGGCATCGTCGGATTCCTGATCATCCTCGTCGCGGTGCGGTTCTTCCCGCTGGTCTGATTTCCACCCGCCTGTTCAGGCCAGATCGACCGGATCGACATCGAGCACCTGCACCATGTCGTCGGCCCACTGGAAGCCCGCCCGCAGGCGCTCCAGCTCGGCCACGGCCTTGGTGACTCCGGACGTGAAGTACCAAACCTGCCAGCGGTACTCGTCCTTGATCTTCTCGATCGGCGCCGACGAGGGACCGCGCAGCTCGACCCGGTCGCCCAGCTCACGCTCCACGAGTTTAGCCCACTGTTCGGCGTAGAACCGCAGCTTGTCGGGATTGGGCCCGCGGAACAGGTGCTGGATCAGATGCCGGTAAGGGGGATAGCGGAAGGTCCGGCGCACCGTGAGCTCCCCGGCCGCGAAGCCGGCGAAATCGGCGCGCTTGGAGAACTGGATCGCCTCTGATTGCGGCGTGAAAGTCTGCACGATCACCTCCCCGGCGCGGTCGCCTCGACCCGCCCGGCCGGCCACCTGCACCAGCAGCTGGAACGTGCGCTCGTTGGCGCGGAAGTCCGGCACGTGCATCGAGATATCGGCGTCCACCAGGCCCACCAGCGTGACGTTCGGGAAATCGAGCCCCTTGCCGATCAT
This sequence comes from uncultured Opitutia bacterium, assembly GCA_903900845.1. Taxonomy (GTDB): domain Bacteria; phylum Verrucomicrobiota; class Verrucomicrobiia; order Opitutales; family Opitutaceae; genus ER46. The sequence goes on along the minus strand of CAIUOU010000011.1, from coordinate 7,610 downwards.
CTGCGTGCCGACCAGCACGTCGATCCGCCCGGCGCGGAACTCCGCCAGCACCTCGCGGAAGCGGTTCTTCCGCGCCATGGTGTCGGTATCCATCCGCTCCACCCGCGCCCGCGGCACGAAGCGACGCACGGCCTCCTCGACCCGCTGCGTGCCGAGGCCGCGCCAGCGGATGTCGGGTGCCCCGCACTCGGGGCAGCGGTCGGGCGCGCCGCGCTGCTCGCCGCACAGGTGGCAGCGCAGCGTCTCGTCGGTGCGATGGTAAGTCATCGCGATGCTGCAATGCGCGCAGCCCTCCACGTGCCCGCATTTCCGGCACTGCATCGACGACGAGTAGCCGCGGCGGTTGATGAAGAGGATCGTCTGCTCGCGGCGCTCCAGGCGCTCATGCATCGCGCGCACCAGCCGGTCCGACAGACCGGAGAAACCCCGCTTGCGGGTCATCTCAATACGGAGGTCGACGACCTCGATGTGCGGCAGCCGCCGGGCATCGACCCGGTTGGGCAGCTGCAGCAACCGGTACTTGCCGAGTTCCACGTTGGTGAAACTCTCCAGCGAGGGCGTGGCGGAACCCAGCACGGCGACGGCCCCGGCGAGCTTGGCCCGCATGACCGCGACGTCCCGCCCATGGTACCGCGGCGACTCGCCTTGCTTGTAGGCCGGCTCGTGCTCCTCGTCGACCACCACAAGACGCAGATTCCGCACCGGCGCGAAAACGGCGGACCGCGCGCCCACGACCACCCTCGCCTCCCCGGTGGCCAGCGCCAGCCAGCCGTCGAGCCGCTCCCCCTCGCTGAGATGGCTGTGCCACACGACGCAGCGCTGGCCGCCCGCCACCGCCTCGAGGCGCGATCGCAACCGCGCCACGGTCTGCGGCGTGAGCGCGACCTCCGGCACGAGGAACATCACGCCGCCGCCCGCCCGCAGCGCGCTATCGATCGCCCTCAGGTAGACCTCCGTCTTGCCTGATCCCGTGACACCAAGGAGCAGCGAAACCTTGAATCCCCCCGCCGCGACGTCCGCGGCGAGCGCGTCGACCGCGGCCTGTTGCTCGGGGTTGAGGGCATGCGGCAGCGCCTGGACCAGTTCGCCGGCGTCCTGCCCGTCGGCGTAGGCGATGCGCTCGACGCGCCGCGCCTCCTCCCTGAGCCAGCCGCGTTTGACCAGCGCGCCGGGCACCGCCGCCGTCATCCCGAGGCGCTGGAGCACGAGGCCCTTCGGCTGCGGCCGCACCTGGGCCGCGAGGAATCCGTACAGCCGCGCCTGCTGCGGAGCCCGGCGCGCGAGGGCTTCAATCTCCTCGGCGGACGCCCGGTGCGCGATCGCGAGCAGGCGTTCCTGGCGGATCGCCGCCCCCCGCCGCACGGCGGCCGGGATCATGGTCTCGATCACCGAGTCGATGCCGCACGCGTAATAACGCGCCATCCAGCGGGCGAGTTCGAGCAACTCCGGCGTGAACGCGGGAAACGGATAGGCCACCTGAACGACGGCCTTAAGGCGGTCGACCGGGAAGTCCCGCGGCGCCCCCACCTCGCCGACCACGCCGAGTCGCAACGTGTTGAGAATCGGCACCCGCACCAGCGAGCCCACCTGCACCTCGGCGCGCATCGGCTCCGGCACGCGGTAGTGCAGGACCTTGTCGAAGCCCGCGAGGGGATGAACGCCCACGATCATCGCGCCATCTCGCGGCGGCCGCGGGACCGGTGCAAATTCAAACCCGGCGGGGACTTCCGGGCCGGGGGCGGAGCAGTCCGGGCGCTTGACTCACCCCGGGGCGTCTGAAACATCCGCGGCTCTCTCAAAAAACTCATCATGGGCCAACAGCTAAACAAACTGATCAAACGGAAACGCCGCCACGCCTACCTGAAGCGCAAGAAGGAACGCGCCAAGGCCGCGAAGAAGAAGTAAGGCGTCCGGCCCGATCCCCTCACCCGCGGCGGTCTCCCCGACCGCCGCTTTTGTTTTTCCATGGCCAAAGTCAGCCTCGTCTCGCTCGGCTGCGCGAAGAATCTCGTCGATTCCGAGATCATGGTCGGCCACCTGCACCAGGCTGGCATGAGCGTCGTGCCCGACGCCGACCAGGCGGATGTGGTGATCGTGAATACCTGCTCGTTCATCGACTCCTCAAAGGAGGAGTCGATCGGGCACATCCTCGAGGCGCACCGGCAGCGCGGGCTCCGCAAGCGCCGGGGCAACCAAAAGCTGATCGTCGCCGGCTGCATGGCGCAGCGGTTCTCGAAGGACCTCGCGGTGGAGCTCCACGACGAGGTCGACGCGTTCATCGGCCTCGATGAAGTCACGCGGGTCGCGCCGATCATCGAGGAACTGCTCGGTCGCGAGCGCGCGGCGGGCGAGGCGCCCGTCAACCTCGTGCAGGGACGATCGACGTATATCCCCGATTACGACACGCCACGGTTCCGGCTCACCCCGCGGCATTCCGCTTACCTCAAGATCGCCGAGGGCTGCAACCACCCCTGCACGTTCTGCATCATCCCGCGGATCCGCGGCCGGCATCGCAGTCGAACCGTGGAGAGCGTGGTCGCGGAGGCACGCCAGCTCGTGCGCGAGGGCACGCGGGAGATCAACCTGATCTCACAGGACACCACGTTCTTCGGCATGGACACCTGGGAGGACCGGCCCGGGCCGCGTTCCCCGGTCGATTCGCGCCGCGGCACCGCCCTCACCACTCTCCTGCGCGAGCTCAACGCGATCGAGGGCGACTTCTGGATCCGGCTGCTGTATACCCACCCGGCGCATTGGAGCGACGAGCTCATCCGCACGATCGCCGAGTGCCCGAAGGTCGCCCGCTACGTCGACATGCCGCTGCAGCACATCAGCGACCGCATGCTCGAGCGCATGCAGCGCGAGACGAGCGGCTCCTACATCCGCGACCTGATCGCCCGCATTCGCGCCGGCATCCCGGGCATCGCGGTGCGCACCACCTTCATCGTCGGTTTCCCGGGCGAGAACGAGGCGGACGTAGACGAGCTCGCCGAGTTCATCCGCACGACCCGTTTCGAGCGACTTGGGGTTTTCCGCTACTCCCAGGAGGAGGGCACCCGGGCCGCCAAGATGGAGGAACAGATTCCCGTTAAGACCAAGGAGGCTCGCTGGCATCGGCTGATGAAGCTGCAGCGCTCCATCGCCGGGGAACTCGCGGCCGCCCAGGTGGGGCGCAAGCTGCGGGTACTGGTCGACGAACCCGGCGTCGCCCGCGGCGAGGCCGACGCCCCCGATATCGACGGCCGCGTCTATCTTCCCATCACGGCCCCGGTGGGCGACTTCGTCGAGGTGAGCATCACCGGCAGCGAAGAGTACGATCTGCTCGCGCTCCCGGCCGGACAGAGCCCGTCGGTGCGGCGGACGGCGCGCCAGGCGCAATAGTCGGGCACCACCGCGGGACGACCGCGGGAACTTCGGCGTTGCGGCGGCCGAGCCGGCGCGTCCACTTTCCCTTCATGGGACGTCAATGGCTCCACGCCAAACGCGCGATCGTTAACCTGAAGAAGGGCCAGGTCGTGCAGAAGCTCGTCAAGGAGATCACCGTCGCCGCCAAGCTCGGCGGTGGAGATCTCGACGCCAACGCGCGGCTGCACGCCGCGGTCGAGAAGGCCAAGAAGGCGAGCGTGACGCGGGAGGTCATCCAGCGCGCCGTCGCGAAGGGCGCGGGCACGGGCGGCGACAGCGCCTCGCTCGAGCACGTGGTCTACGAGGGCTACGCGCCCCACAAGGTCCCGGTGATTGTCGAGGTGATGACCGACAACCACAACCGCAGCGCCGGCGACCTGCGCGTGCTCTTCAAGAAGGGCGTGATGGGAGGGGCGGGCAGCAACAAGTTCTTGTTCGACCACGTGGGCATCGTCGAGGCGCACCACCCTGACGCCGCCTCCGATCTCGAGGCCGCCGGCATCGAGGCGGGCGCGAACGAGTTCGAGCCGCTGTCCCACGCGCAGAACGACGATGTGCCTGAGGGGCACGCCGGCGCCCGCTTTCTCACCGACCGCACCGCCGTCCACGCGGCGGCCTCCTGGTTGAAGCAGAACGGCTGGGCTGTCATCACGGCCGAGCTGGGCTACATCGCGAAGACCTATCCGGATTTGGACGACACGCAGCGCGTCGAGGTCGGGGAGTTTCTGCAGGCTCTCGAGGACAACGACGACGTCCAGCGCGTCTGGGCGGCGGTGAAGTAGGCCGGACGGAAGAATCGAGTCCGCATGGGCCGCGGCGAACGGCCGCAGCTTCAGGGCACGCGCGACAATCTGAAGCGCCGCACGCCGATTGTTGACGATAGTCATCCGACGCAGCCGAGGGTGATTACCCGCCGGAAGCGGGTTCCCTCGGGTCCCAGGGAGTTCAGCCCTCAGCCGAGGCGGAACTTCAGTTCCCGCGAGGGTTCCCTGCCCTGCCCCTCAAGGATTAGCCGGTCAGGCAGGATGCGGGCGAGTGCGTAGGCAGTGGTGGCGGCGGTCTCGACCATCCCCTTGAGCGTCACGAACGGCACCCCATGGCGCTCGCCGAACGCTCCCGCGTGATTGTGGCCGTTCAGCCACGCCACGAGGTGCGGATGCCGGTCCAGAATCGCGAGTAGTTCCGGCGCATTCCACACGTTGTGATCGTTGTCGGGCCACACCGGGTGATGGGCGAAAACGATCACCCGCTGCCCCCGCGACCGCGCGCCGGCAAGTTCCCGCTCCAGCCAAGCCAGTTGCGGGGCGCTCACGCCGCCGTTCCAAGGTTTTGCCTGACGCACCTTGGCGGCCTGCAAGCGGGTCAGTTCCCGCTCCGCCGCCGCCCGCTCCGCCGCGCCGACCGGATGCGCGTAGGTGCTGAGGTCATTGGTATCGAGCACGACAAAGCGGAAGCCGTCGTGATCGAAGGCGCCGTGGCGCCCCTTCATGCCCAGGCGCCCCGGAACGCGCGGCTTCTCCGCCTCGAGCACCTCGAAGTCATGATTGCCAAGCACCTGATGCCAGCGGTGACGGCTAGCCGCGAGCGGCCGCATGATCTCGTCGAAGCTCCGCCACTCGCGGTCGATCAGATCCCCGAGGTGCGCGCAGAAAACCAGGTCGGTGCGATTGAAGTGCTCCACCGCGGCGCCGAGCTTGCCGATCGAGGCGCGATAGAAGCGGGTACCCTTGTCGGGCACGTCGGCATACTGCGCGTCAGCCACCAGCCCGATGGAGAACAGCTCCCGGGTCGCACCGCGCGCGATGAACGGCGCCGCCATCGTCGCACCCAGAAACCCGCGGCGGGAATAGGTCGGCTTCGTCATGGCCGCGATCCGGCGGGCAGCCAGCCGTTGTGGCGCATCCAGGCTTCGCAGAGCCGCGGCCACTCCGCGATGGGCCCGAGCGAGGACGACAGGCCCGACCCGTGCGGTCCGCGCGGATAGAGATGCAGTTCCGCCGGAACACCCGCCGCCCGGAGAGCGCGATAGAAATCGAGGCTGTTCTCCACCGGGACGACGGCGTCCTCGGCCGAGTGGACGATGAACGCGGGGGGCGTGCGCAACGTCACCTGCTTTTCCACGGAAAGCTTCACGGCGATTTCCCGCGCCGGACTCTCCCCGAGCAACGCGCGCCGAGAGGGCGCATGGGCGTGGGGGGCGGTCATCGAGATCACGGGGAAAACGAGGATCATGAAGTCGGGCCGTCCGCTCACCGCGTCAAGCGCCGCCCCGGTGCGCCCTTCGGGATCGTCGAAGAGGGTTCCGACGCTGGCGGCCAGATGGCCGCCGGCCGAGCCGCCAAGCAGGCCGATGCGATCCGGCACAACGCCGAACTCAACCGCACGGCTCCGCACGATCCGCACCGCCCGCAGCGCGTCGCGCAACGGCGCGGGATGGCCGTATTCCCCGTTGCGGTATTTCAGCAGGAACACGGTGACGCCCGCCTGGTTCAGCCAAGGCGTGATTTCCCCTCCACCGGCGCCGGCGGCCACACGCACATAGCCACCGCCCGGAGCGTAAATGACCGCGGTCCCGGCGGCGGCTCCACCACCGGAAAGAGGCGGATACACGACGAGCGACGGCCGGTGGATGTTCAGGAAGCGTCCGCTCTCCTCGCGCTCCGGCCCCGCATCCGCGCGCAACCCGGGAACTCCTTCCGGCCACAGCTCGATCACCCGCGGCTCCCCGGCGCAGGCGCATGATACGGCGAAGGCGAACGCGAGTAAACGGGGCAACCACATGCAACCCAACCTGCCCGCCAGATCGCCTGCTGGCGAGCCGTCCCCCGGCGGACCGTCCAAGGTCCGGTTCACTCCTCGTGGTGCGTGAGCCAGAGGATCGAGGCCAGCCCGGCGAAGACGATCGTCGGCGCCACGATCCAGAGCGGATGGAACGGAACTTCCCACCGGCCGATGGCCCACCAGACGACGATGCACTTGGCCACGATAACAGCCCAGAGAATCGCCATGAACCACCGCACGCGACGCGGGTATTGGGTAAGGTCGATGTGGAGCGGAATGTGCATGGGCGAACTCTAGCGCGTTCCACGCGCGCCGCCCCGCATCCCTTGTCCGCGTCGCCGCGGAAATTGATCCCCCACGCACCACACCCTGAGCGGACGGGAACCCGTCCGGAGGAATCTGGAAATCAGAGATTCCGTCGAGCGGGGTCGGGTGTGGAACACGGAGGTCGCGAGGTCCGATCCGAGGGCACGGAGTCCGCGCGTCGGAAATGTTCCGTGGCTTCCGCGTGTTCCGTGGGCCCACGGTATTGAGCCGGCGGAGCCGCGGCCGGGCGGTACGCACTTCATCCCGACTTCACGGTTTCAGCTGCCGGCACAGGATCCGTGAGTTCATCACGAAGGTTGCGATACGGGCTTCCCGTCCGTTGACAGAGGGAATCCGTAAAGCCATCGCTCCGTTCGCCTCCTCGGCGGAACGCGATCCATCGGGATCAAGCGCCGACCGGCGGCACTGCCCTTGCCTTGCAGCACCGCCGCACCCCAACCACAATCCGCTTTTGAGCCGATGTCCGTCCGCGCCGTTATCGCCTTCCTGATTGTCCTGGGCTCGGGCCTCGCGCCGCTCGCCGGCGCGGAAATCGTCCAGCTGGAGGCAGCGACCTCGGAGGTTTCACTGACGCCGTTCCTCCAAAGCTTTCGGGACGCCTCGGGCGTGATGACCGTGGAAGACGTTCGCGGGCGAGCGGAGCAAGCTTGGGCCCCGCCGGACGTAGGGCGCCGCCCCGCGTTCGGATTCACCCGCGACGCCATCTGGCTCCGCTTCAGGATGCGGCACCTCGGGCCGACTCCCACGCTCTGGATCGTCGATTTGGAGAGCACACGTCTGGACACGCTCGACGCCTATGTCGTGCGTTCCGGCGTTGTCTCGGAGCATTTCGTGACCGGCAACCTGCGCCCCGCGGCGCCACGGATGCTGGATTACCTGCGCCCGGCTTTCCCCGTCCCGCTGCAGCCCGGCGAGGAGGTCGAGTTCCTGCTCCGTGTCCACACGGAGACGTCGGTGCGGATCCCAAAAACTGGGCCAGGTGGAATGTTAGTCCACGGCGTTGGTGGATGTGATGACTGCGGTGGTGGTTGGCAATCCCAGGCGGAGGGACGGACCGGCTTGGCGGTCCGGCCCGCAGCCTGGGATTGATGAGCATT
>CAIUOU010000010.1 GCA_903900845.1 uncultured Opitutia bacterium | reverse complement strand
TCCATCATCCCGCTCCCTGGCATCGACCCCCATCCTCTGCAGAGGTTTTTTGCCGAACAGGCATCATCTGGTGCGGGGAATCTGATTGGCTTGTACAACATGTTCACGGGTGGCGCTCTCACCAAGGGAGCAATTGCTGCACTGGGAATCATGCCGTACATCAGTGCATCGATCATTTTTCAGCTGATGACTGCGGTGGTCCCAGCCCTCAGTCGTCTCCAGCAGGAGGGGGACGTCGGTCGGCAAAAACTTACGCAATATACCCGGTACGCCACGGTCCTTATCTGCCTGATCCAAGGAACATTGCTTATTCTCGCCCTCAATAATCCGGGGCAGCTTTTCCCTGGTTATGACGTGGCAACCTACGGTCCGATAGTTATCGTGAGTAAGTGGAGTTTCATCCTTACTTCAGTTATCTTCATGACCGCCGGTACAATGCTCCTCATGTGGCTCGGCGAGCAGATCACCCAGCGCGGAATCGGTAACGGCGTTTCGCTGCTAATTACCGTTGGAATCTTGGCTGATATCCCCGGTGCGGCCCAGCAGACTTACAGCCTTTTCTTCCGGCCGGTGGGAACAGGCGCTAGCCTCGGCCTCCCGCAGGCGGTAATTATGGTGGCACTCTTCCTCATTGTCACCATGGGAATTATTGCGGTGGTTCAGGGACAGCGGAAGATACCTGTTCAGTACGCGAAGCGGGTCGTAGGAAATAAGGTGATGGGTGGACAAAGCTCCTTTCTCCCCCTGAAGGTGAATTATTCCGGTGTCATGCCCGTGATCTTTGCGAGCGCTATTCTGCTCTTTCCCCAGCAAATATTCTCGTGGATCGGTGCCACGTATCAGCTGAAGTTCCTCACAGAGTTCTCGCAAAACCTGCTCCGTGGCCACTGGACATATTACTTTATCTATACCACTCTCATTCTTTTCTTCAGTTACTTCTGGGTTTCGGTGATGTTTAAACCGATCCAGATAGCAGACGACCTTAAGAAGTATGGTGGATACATCCCAGGTGTTCGTCCTGGCGAGCCAACTGCCCAGTTTCTCGACTTTATCATGACACGTCTGACCTTGGCCGGTGCGATTTTCTTGACGGTTATCGCTATCATGCCCGACGTCCTGCTGTTTGAGCTCAACGTACCTACGCGCATTGCCTATTTCTTCGGAGGCACTGGTATGCTGATCACTGTGGGTGTTGTCTTAGACACGATGCGTCAAGTTGAGACGTTCCTGCTTCAGCGCCACTATGATGGTTTTCTTCGGAAGGGGAGGATTCGGGCCCGGAGCGCCAGTCCGCAGCAGGGTGTGTCGGGAGAGGCGCTAAGCCAGGATGCAGTCCTGAAACTCGCCCTCCCGATGCTCGGCTTGCTGGTTCTGGGAACAGCGATCTGGGCCTACAAGGCTTTCATCAAATAAGTCCTTTACTCGCGGCGTCGTGGCCGGCAGCCTCCTGTCGTTTTCGGGTGTTGGCCCCGGCGAAAAAGCCAAGTTCCTTGTCCTCGGTCCATCGGATTCTGGCGTTTCAGCACTGATGTTCCGTTTCAGTTCTTTGAATTTAGAGCACGTCTCCCCGCTCCTGCTGAAGGCTACGGGGATTTCGCGCCGCCCGGCCTCCGCCGCGGCGGGTGAAGTTTCACGGTTGGCGTTGTTGCGCCGCTGGTTCTTTGCGCGTAAACCTGACGCGGGATTTGTCCTTACCGGCTTCCCGGCTACGTTGCTCCAAGCCAGGGTGTTTGACGAATGGTTGGAACTCCGTGACGAGAACCTGACTGCAGTTTTCTCGTTACCTGATGCTTCAAATCCCGTAGTTGAACACTATCGCGCTCTCGGACTCCTCGCGGAGCCGGGCGCTCTCGTATGAGCGTTCCCATAAAAAGTCGGGATTCCATCGTTCGGATGCGAGAAGCGTGCTCTGTCGCGGCTACGGTGCTTGAAAGTCTCAAGCCACTCGTGAAGCCGGGAGTAACGACTCAGGACTTGGAAGAAGCAGGTCGGCAATTGATCGCCCGACTAGGTGCCCGCAGCGCATGCCATGGCTATGAACATGGGCAACGCCGTTATCCCGCGCATACCTGCATTTCAGTCAACGACGAGGTCGTTCACGGTATTCCCTCCTTGCGTCGAGTTCTGCGGGAAGGCGATCTAGTTTCGCTGGATATCGTTGTCGAGCGCGGGGGATTCATAGGGGACAATGCCTGTACGGTGCCGGTATCCCCTGTCAGCGCTGCCTGTGAAAAGCTCCTTCGCATTACGCGTGAGGCGCTCGATTTGGGTATCCAACAGGCTATCGTCGGAAATCGAATTGGTGATATTTCCAACGCGATCCAGCGCCACGTCGAAGGAAACGGGTTCAGCGTCGTTCGGGAACTCGTAGGTCACGGGGTTGGCGCCAAAATGCACGAGCCCCCTGAGATTCCTAACTTCGGCCGACGGGGAACCGGTGAGCGCATCCGTGCCGGGATGACCCTGGCGATTGAGCCGATGGTCAATGCCGGTCACTACCGGACCAAGACGTTGCCCGATGGATGGACGGTCGTGACGGCCGATGGTTCGCTCTCCGCCCATTTCGAGCACACCGTTCTCACAACGGATCAGGGCCCTGAAATACTGACACGTCCGCGCCCGCTACCCCCTTTCTGATCATTTTTAAATTTTTCAACAACTCCTAACCAGTACCCAACACCATGCCTCGTCTTCTCGGCGTAGAAATTCCCGCCAAAAAGAAAGTCGCTTACTCGCTCCGTTACATCAACGGGATCGGGCCGACTCGTGCCGACCTCCTAGTGAAGGAAGCCGGTTTGAACCCGGATATGCGGGCCCAAGACCTCACCGAGGAACACCTGAACAAAATCCTTAACATCATCACCGAGCACAAATGGGTGCTCGAGGGTGATCTACGGCGCGAGATCGCGGCGAATCTGAAGCGCCTGCAGGCCATCAACTGCTACCGGGGCGTCCGCCATCGCCGAAGCCTCCCGGTCCGCGGTCAGCGCACGAGCACCAATGCCCGCACCCGCAAGGGCCCGCGCAAGACCGTTGGTGTCACCAAGGCTAAGGAAACCGCTTAAGATCTTACAACCATGGCTGAAGAAAAGTCCGCCCCCAAGAAAGAGAAGCCTGCCAAGGTCGCCGCCGAAGGCGCTGCCGCCGCACCTGCCGAGAAAAAGGCCCGTGCACCGAAGGCTCCTGCAACCGGCGAAAAGCCTGCCGTGGCGGGCGCTACCGCCCCGGATGCCGCCCCTGCCCCCGCCGCTGAGCAGAAGCCGGTCGAGATGGTGCACGGCGTGGCCCGTCAGCCTACGGCTGAGGAGCTCCTCAAGGAGGAGCTGGGCGCCATCAAGGTTCGAAAGGCGAAGGGGTCAAAGAATGTCACGTCCGGTATCGCGAATGTACTCGCGTCATTCAATAACACCATCGTTTCGATCACCGACCTCAAAGGTGCCGTGATTTCCTGGTCTACTGCCGGCAAATGTAACTTCCGCGGTTCCCGCAAATCGACAGCCTACGCCGCTCAAGTCGTGGCGCAGGACGCCGCCCGCAATGCCATGGCGCACGGTCTCAAGGATGTGGTAATCCGTGTTTCGGGTCCCGGACTCGGCCGCGATTCCGCTATCCGCGCCCTCCAAGCGGTTGGCCTTGAGATCACTTCCATAGTGGATGTCACGCCGATCCCCCACAATGGCTGCCGTCCGCGCAAGCGCCGCCGCGTCTGATCAACCGCGGTAACGCGTCCCGTCACAACCTCCTCCAGCTTTAAATTCTTAAGTCATGGCTCGTTATACCGGCCCCACAACCCGCATTAGCCGCCGCTTCGGCCAGCACCTGCTTGGCTCCGGCAAAGCCCTCGAGCGTCGCGGTTATCCTCCCGGCCAACATGGCCCGAAGATGCGCCGCAAGGTCTCGGAGTACGCCGTAGGCCTAAACGAAAAGCAGAAGCTCCGTTTCATCTACGGCCTGCTCGAGCGCCAGTTCCGCCGCATGTTTGAACTCGCCAAGCGCGAGCGCGGTGTGACTGGCGAGCGCTTCCTTCAGCTCCTTGAGACCCGACTCGACAGCACCGTTTACTTGCTGGGCCTCGCGAAGACCCGTGCCGCCGCCCGTCAGTTTGTGAACCACGGCCACATCCGTGTAAACGGGCACAAGGTCGATATCGCCAGCTACAACGTGCAGCCCGGCGATGAGATCGAGGTCAAAAACACGCCCGCTTCTCGCCAACTTGCGACGCGCTGCCTCGAGGAGAACCGGATCCGCAATGTCCCCGGCTGGCTGACCATGAACCCGGAGACCTTCAAGGCCACCGCGGTACGTCTTCCCACCCGGGAGGAAATGACCCAGGACATCAACGAGCAGCTCATCGTCGAGTTCTACTCGCGCTTCTGAGTCGCCGTTTTCCCGCTCCGCGCCCCCTCCCAACTTCAGGACTCCCCGCCATGCCAAAACGCCTCGGAAAGTTCGAACTGCCCAGCAAGCTCACCAAGGTCGAGGAGGGCTCCACGCCCACCTACGCGAAGTTCATCGCCGAGCCCTTTGAAGCCGGCTACGGCCACACCGTCGGCAACTCCCTGCGCCGGGTTTTGCTCAGCTCCATCGAAGGCGCGGCGATCTCCTCGATCAAGATCGACGGTGTTAACCACGAGTTTCAGTCGATTGACGGTGTTGTCGAAGACGTCACCGACATCGTTCTCAACCTTAAAAAGGTCCTCATTGTTTCTCACAAGCGTGAGCCGCTGAGCCTATTGATCAAGACGGCCAAGACAGGCGTTGTCACCGCCGGCGACATCCAATCCGACGCCAACATTCAGATCGTTAACCCTGACCAAGTCATCTGCACCCTCGACCACAAGCGCGCCTTCGAGGCCGAAATCGAGATCAAGACCGGTCGCGGCTACTGGCCGGGCGAGAGCAACAAGAAGGAGGAGCAGGCGATTGGCGTGATCCCCGTCGACTCCCTGTTCTCCCCGGTGCGCCTTGTAAAATACACAGTTGAAGCGACCCGGGTTGGGCAGATCACCGACTACGACAAGCTTATCCTTGAAGTCTGGACCGACGGACGCATCACGCCGGACGACGCTCTTAAGCAGTCGGCCTCCATCCTAAAGCATCACCTCGATGTCTTCGACCGCGTAAGCGAGGAGCAGTACGAGTTTGAGAGCCAGCAATCCGAGGTGAGCGAGGAGCAAAACAAGCTCCGGAAGCTCCTGAACATGTCCGTCAACGAGATCGAGCTGTCGGTCCGTGCGGCGAACTGTCTGAACAACGCCAATATCACCACCGTCGGTGAACTCGCGATGAAGACCGAGCAGGAGATGCTCAAGTACCGGAACTTCGGCAAGAAGTCGCTCAACGAGATCAAGGAGAAGCTCGAGGCCCTCGGTCTTTCTCTTGGCATGAAGTTCGACGAGCGTCTGCTCGATACCAAGAAGGAAGCTTGATTCGTCCCTAGTCCCCCTCCCGGCCCTCCCCGGCCGGGAAGTGCGGGTCAATCTAAACTTAAACGGGCCCTCGCGCCGTCCGGCGTCGCTCCACGCTGCGGCCGGATTGCCGATCGGGGGCCTGAACCAAAACCACAATGCGTCATAATAAACACCATGCCTCCCTGGGCGTGACCCGCGAGCACCGTCGCGCGATGTTGTCCAACCTCGCCGCGTCGCTGATCGAGCACGGTCGCATCCAGACCACCCTCACGAAGGCCAAGGCCCTGCGCCCCTTCATCGAGAAGACCATCACCAAGGCGAAGCAAGCCGCGGCCAAGACCGAGCGGAAGGATGCCGTCCATCTTCGGCGCCTCGCGCTGGCGGATATCCGCAACGAGGACGCCGTTACCAAGCTGTTCAACGAACTTCACAAGGAGTTCGCGAACCGCAACGGTGGCTACACCCGCATTTACAAGCTAGGGCCCCAGCGCCAAAGCGACGCCGCTGAACTCGCCCTCATCGAGTTTGTGAAGGCCGACGACCAGGGCTACAAGAAGTCGAAGGGCCGCCGCGCGACGAAGGCGAAAGCCCCCAAGGCCGCTGAGGCCGCTCCCGCGGCGCCAGCCGCCGAGGCTCCGAAAGCGGAGGAGCCGAAGGCCTGACCGATTGATTCTCTACGAAACGCGCCGGACCTGCGTCCGGCGCGTTTTTTTGTCGCCGCTGCCGAACGTGCGGCCGTTCCCTACCTAGAATGTTCGATTTCACCGCGGCTACGCTGGTCTACTGCGTCCTGGTGGGGATGCTCTTCATCGGCCTCTGGATCTATCACGATCGGCGCGATTATGGGCGCTACGAGAAGGCGCGACGGCGGACCGCGTTCCATTGCATCCGTTGCGACGCGATTTACGGGTTGCCGGGGGCGAGTGTCGAACTTGGTGAGTGCCCGAAATGCGGGCATCGAAACTCTCGGCTGCACTTCTGAGCGCAGCCGTTATCGTTGCGCTCCATGGTTTCTGATTCCCTCTTGGACCCTTACGACCGCCCGCCGAGCTGGTGGCGGGTTCATGGGCCCGAAGTCGCCGCGGCGGTAGTCTTCGTCGCGACCGTGGTGCTCACGGTACTTTCCTTCCCTCCCTTCCGCTTCCCGGAGGCGGCCTACGCGATGCTGCTTCCCGGGGTTCTCTGGGCCTACACGCGCCCGACCTGGAGGCTTTACGCGACCACGATGCTGGCGGCGCAGGCGGTGGTTTGGACGATCTTGCTGAGCTGGCTCCACCATGTGACGTGGCTGGGCTGGTTGCTGTTGGGACCGTTCATCGGGGTCTGGGTGGGGGTCTGGTATCTCGCCGCGTGGTGGATGATGCCGAGGATCGTTGGCCGGCCGATTCCCCAGCGGCTCTTCGCGGTTCTGGGTCTGGCGGGGGCCTGGGTCGTCGTGGAGTGGAGTCGTAGCTGGCTGCTCGGCGGATTCCCGTGGCTGCCGCTCTCCGCGAGCCAATGGGAGCGTACCAGCATCCTCCAGGTGGCTGCCTATACGGGCGCGGGTGGAGTGTCCTTCGTCCTCGTGATGATGAACCTCGGATTCGCCGCCTACGCCCATCGACTCTTCCGCGAGCGGGCGGCCGGAATCAACAAGCGTAGCCAGGAGTTCTTCCTCGCCCTGTTTCTCCTGATGGTGTGCGTGTGCGTGCACTTTCAGGAGTCTTTCAACCGCCGGGGGAACGTGGTGCCTTTCATGCGGGTTGCCTTGGTGCAGCCCAACATTCCGCAGGAGGTGAAATGGGATCCGGCGCGGGCTCCGGGTATCCTGGACGTGCTCACGGCGACGACGCTCGAGGCTGCAGCAGGGCAGCCCGATATCCTACTATGGCCCGAGGCCGTGACGCCCCTCGCGGTGAGGGGAGACGAGCCGGCCAAGGCCTTTGTGGAGGCCCTCGTGCGGCGCGCCGGCCGGCCGCTGCTGTTGGGATCGATCGCCGTGGAGGCGCGCGGAGGTCCGGAGGAGGCTTGGTTCAACGGGGCATTCCTGGCGACGCCGTCGGAGGGCGTGGCGGCCGCCTACTACGCGAAGCGCAAGCTCGTGCCTTTCGGCGAATACGTGCCCCTGCGGCCCCTGCTGAGCTGGCTGGAGAAGGTTGTACCGGTCGGCGGCGACTTTCTTCCGGGAGATTCCACAAACCCCATCCTCGCTCCGGTGCGGGGTGAGCCGGTGGCTTTCGGTCCGCTCATCTGTTACGAGGACATTTTCCCGGAGCTGGCCCGTCTTAGTGTCCTGAGCGGTGCGGGGGTACTCGTGGTTTTGACCAACAACGGTTGGTTTGGCACGGGTGGCGCGGCCGAGCAGCACGCCGCCCACTCCGTGCTGCGCGCCGTGGAAACCCGGCGACCGGTGCTGCGCTGCGGTAACGCCGGTTGGAGCGGGTGGATCGATGAATTCGGCGTCGTGCGGTCCGTGCTGTCAGACCCCGAGCGCGGGATCTATTTCCGGGGCAGCCGCTCGATTGATCTTACACGCGATGCCCGCTGGATCGACCGCACCAGCTTTTACGTCGAGCACGGCAACTGGTTTGTCGCCCTTGCCGCGTTCCTCGCGCTCGCCGGGTGGTGGCTCATCCGCTCCGGAAGTCCAGAGCGTGGTCCAAAGTGATCCCGGTAACTCCCGGCCGCGCGCTGGATCAGCCGAGGGTGATTTCGCCCGCGGCTAGCCGGTGCAGGTAAAGCGCCGCGATCTGCGCCCGAGGGGCGATGCTGGGGGTGGCGACGAACTCGCGGTCGCTGTGGAGTTGGTCGCCGATCGGGCCGATGCCGTCGAGATTGGGGAGGCCGTACTCCGAGAGGAAATTCCCGTCGGAGGCGCCGCCCGTGTGAACCCAGTTGAATGGGGTTAGGCCGAGGTCGCCGGCGGCGGCGCGCCAGCCGGCGAAAACCTTTTCCTCCACCGGTCCGCATTCCTTGGGCGGACGATTGAACCATCCCTTCAGCTCGAGCCTCAAACCGTCGCGGCCGTCGATTGTGGCGGCGAGGGCCCCGATGCGGCGCTCCAACTCCGCCCGGTCGATCGCGGTCGTCACACGCACATCGAGCTCGGACTCGGCGAAGTCGGGCACGACGTTCGTGGCCGGACCGCCGCCGCGGATGTTGCCGGCATTGAGCAATACTCCGGGGATCTCGGTCGGCAGGCGCGAGGCAGCGAGAAGGAATTCCGCCAGCCCGAGAATCGCGTTGCGACCGTCGTTCGGCACCTTGGCGGCGTGGGCCGCGCGTCCCCGGCAAGTCACGCGGTAACCGCCGGTCCCCTTGCGGGATTTCACGATGTCCCCGTTGGGGCGGGCCGGCTCGAACACGAATCCCAGATGGTTGCGGCGCGCGGCGACCTCAAACAGCGGGCGGCTGCCGTGTGAGCCGGTCTCTTCGTCCGGAGTAAGCAGTACTTCCCAACCCACCCGTCCGGCGTGGGGGGTCTGCTCGAACGCCTGCAGGCAAGCGAGCATGGTCATTAGCCCTCCTTTCATGTCGATGACACCCGGTCCCCGGAGGGTCCACGCATCTGGCCGCGTGCAACATTGAAAGGGGTCGTTGGCCTCGAAAACGGTGTCGAAGTGTCCGCTGAAAAGAATCCGCACCGGGGCCGAGGGCCGCATCAAGAGACGCAGGGCGCGGGCGGTGCCGGCGCATTCGGGCTCATCCACCACGGCGCCGGGAAAGGACGGCGCGAATGCTCCGCGAAGCGCGGCTCGCATCCGGTCCAGTCCAGCGAGGTGGCCGGAGCCCGAGTTGATGTTGGCCCACGACTCAAGCAGGTCAACGAGTTCGGGGGTCCGCGCGGGCAGGGAGGCGATGGGTGATGGGATGTTCACGGTGCTTTCCCACGTGATGAAGCCTTGGCTCCGGCGCGCGCAACCCAGAATGAGGTTTCCCCGGGCCTCCTCCGCCGCGCAGCTCCGGCGCCGCGCCCCTGGTTACCCCGTGGCGGTCACGGCAACGCCGCGATCTTCTCCCGTAGGTGCGTGAGCCGGAGCTTCGACTCCGCGTTGCGCACCGCCATCGCGTAGGCGGCCGGTTCGCCGACGATGAGCACCTTTTTCTTACCGC
This sequence comes from uncultured Opitutia bacterium, assembly GCA_903900845.1. Lineage (GTDB taxonomy): Bacteria > Verrucomicrobiota > Verrucomicrobiia > Opitutales > Opitutaceae > ER46. The sequence goes on along the minus strand of CAIUOU010000010.1, from coordinate 5,439 downwards.
GCGTGATCGCGGTGTAGAGCAGGTTCCGCTGCAGCATCATGAAGTGAGCCTTGAGCAGCGGAACGATGACGACCGGATACTCGCTGCCCTGCGATTTGTGGATGCTGATCGCGTATGCCAACGCTAGATCCCCGAGCTCGCCGCGCTCGAAACCGTGGCGCGCCCCGTCAAACTCCGCCTCGATCGCCGCCTTCCCGCCGTCCACCGCCGCCACCGTGCCGATGTCGCCGTTGAACAGCCCCTTGTCGTAATTGTTGCGCAGCTGGATCACCTTGTCGCCTGGCCGGTACTCGGCGCCGGCCGCGCGCAGGCCACGCGCGTGGGGGTTCAGCGCCTCCTGAAGCCGCGCGTTGAGGTTCGCGACGCCCGCCACGCCTTTGTGCATCGGCGCTAGCACCTGCACGTCGTTGACGGGGTGGAACCAGTTCCATTGACGCGGCACGTGTTCCGTGCAGATCGCGATGATCTTCCGCACGCAATCCTCCGCATCCGCCGCGGGCACGAAGGTCAGGTCGCTCCACGCAGGAATCCCCGTGACGTCGGCTGCTCCCGGCGGCAGCGCCGTCTCGCCCGCGTTGACCGCGTGCGCCGTTGTCACGATGCCGCTCTGGCCCTTCTGGCGAAAAATCACCGCCAGCTTGGTCACCCGCACGCGTTCCGTCGCGATCAGGTCCTTGAGCACGTTGCCCGCGCCGACGCTCGGGAGTTGGTCGGTATCGCCGACCAGCAGCAGATGGGCGCGCGACGGCACCGCCTGGAGCAGCGCGGCCGCGAGACGCGTGTCGAGCATCGAAGCTTCGTCCACCACCAGGAAGTCCGTCGCCAGCGGCGTATCCTCGTTCGCGCTGAACCCGCCCTTCGAGGGGTCGTACTTCAGCAGGCGGTGGATGGTGGACGCGAAGCCGCCGGTGGTCTCCGCCAGGCGTTGCGCCGCGCGGCCGGTCGGCGCCGCCAGATGCACCCGCGCCCGCTTCGCGCGCAGGATGTCCACGAGCGCGCGCAGGATCGTGGTCTTTCCCGTGCCCGGACCGCCTGTGAGGATGGAAACCTTCGAGCTCAGGGCGCTCCGCAACGCCTCGCGCTGCAGGTCCGCGAAGGCGAAGCCTGCGCGCTCTTCCGCCCATTGCACGGCCGCGTCGACCTTGATCGGCGGCAGCCCGCTCGCCACCCGTGCGAGTCGGGTCACGGCCGCCGCGATGCGTTGTTCGGCGCGGTCGTTATGTGGGAGCTGAATCATCGCCGATCCGGGCAGGGGAGGGCCGCTGGTCTCCACCGGCGCCTCGAAGCGGCTTAGCGCCTTCGCTGCCACCAGCGCCTCGATCCTGGCCGCCACGATGTGCGCGCTCGTCGCCAGCATTTCCGCCGCGTGCCCCGCCAGCTCCGCCTCGCGCCAGCCGGTGTGGCCGTCCTCCTGCAGTTCCTCCAGCGCGAACACGATGCCGGCGTCCACCCGCGGGGGAGCGTCGTTCGCGAAACCTAGGTTGATCGCGATGCGGTCCGCCGTGCGGAAACCGATGCCGTCGATCTCCCGCGCCGCGCGGTACGGTTCCGTCTCCAGCACACGTTTCGCCGCCCCGCCAAAATGTCGCACCAGCTTCACGCACTGTGCCGGCGTCACCCCGTAGGTCTGCAGGAAGATGTACAGCTCGCGCTCCGACCGCTTGGCATCCCACGCCGTCTTGATCGCCGCCGCGCGCTTCTTCCCGATGCCGTCCACCTCCCGCAGGCGGCCCGAGTCCTCGCTTAGCACGCGCAGCGTGTCGGTGCCGAAGGCCTCTACGATCTTATCCGCGTAGACGGGGCCTATCCCATCGACCAATCCGCTGCCAAGGTACTTGCGAATGCCGTGCACGCTCGAGGGCAGTTCGCTCCGGAACGCCGCCACCTTAAACTGCGCGCCGTGTTGCGCGTGCCGCGTCCATTCGCCGTTCAGGTGCAGCGTCTCGCCGCATTCAACGCCGGGCAGCGTGCCGATCACCGTCACGTTCTCCGGCTTCGGCCGCCCCGGCCCGCGCGGCCCGGCCGGCGCGTCGGGCCGTAGCTCCGCGATCGTGTAATGGTTCTCCTCGTTGAGGAAAATGATCCGCTCGATGACCCCGGTCAGGGTCTCGGCGGCGGAAGGCGTGGCGGCGGGCACGGCGAAGAGGGAAGCATCCTGCGCCGTGCGGTCCGCATTTCAACCCGTGGCCGCAACCCGCGGCCGGCGCCAGGGTCAGCCGCCGCCGGTCTTGGTCTCGTCGCGTGCCGCCCCGAGGGTCTCGGTCATGACCTTGATCTCTCGCCCGGCTTTCCAGCCGATGTAAAACACGAGGAACCCGTACCACAGGATGGAGGCGAAGATCAGGACGGCCCAGAAGGCGACGAGCAGCGGGTTCATTTGGCGGGGGCAGGCTTGGCGGGGGAGGGGGAAAGCAGTGAGCCGGCGATCATGCCCACTGCGGCCAGGGCGAACGACGAGGCACCGGCGACCTCCGGCGCGATCTTGAACTTGGTGCCGAGCACCAGGAACACCAGCGGGCCCACCGCCCCGAGCACGAGCGCGGCCGCTGCGCCCGTGGCGTTCGCGCGGGGCCAGTAAAGGCCGGCCACGAGGAGGGTGAAAACGCTGGCGAGGTAGATGTTGCCCGTCACCGCCAGATAGTCCCACGCGTTGCCCGGCAACTCGTACCACAGGCCGTAGAACAGCAGGAACACCGCGATGCCCAGCACCAGCAGGCGCGTGAGCAACAGTTGCCCGCGGGGCGACAGCGGCTTTTTCAGGCAGGGCGTCACGAGGTCATTGTAGATCACCGTCGCCCACGTGAGCATGTAGCCGCTGTCGGTCGACATCTCCGCCGCAAGCATTGCCGCCACGACGATGCCGATGATGCCCGCCGGCAGCACGATGCTCAGGTAGTGCGGCATCGCCGTCAGCGTCGTCAGACCCTCCGGCAGCCCGCCGTTGCGGGTGAACCATACGAGCGCCGCCGCGCCCCACAGGCCCGGCAGGAGAAATCGGCCGACAAAGTAGAAGGAAGTGCGCGTGTACATGCGCCGCGCGGTCGACGCGTCGCGCGCCGCCAGCACGCGGCTGATCTGCGTCTGCCAGGTTGTCGCGCACGCGACCTGGAAAACGAACTGCCAGAGGAGATAGCCCCACCCGAAACTGGTCGCGTGCGTGGGATCGTAGGGATGCGCCTTCAGCGTTCCTGTGCCCCACGCCGCCTCCAGGCCGGCCTGGAGGTCGCTCCAGCCGATGTGCAGGATCACGAGCACCGACGTGACGACGATGCCCACGCCCATCACCAGGAACTGCAGGTAGTCCGTCACCAGCACCGAAAGCATCCCGCCCAGCGCGGTATAGACGAGCACCAGCCCGAGCAGGCCGGTCATGATCCACTCCAGCCAGCCCGGCGGCAGGCCCGTCGCATGCACGAGGAATTCGCCGCCAAGCCGCAGGAAAATCCCCATGTTGAGCAACCCGCCCAGTACCACGAACAACCCCGCCAGCCAGCGTACGCGCGGGCTGAAACGTTTCTCGAACAGTTCCGGGATCGTCATCACGCCCGCGTTGCGCAACGGCCCGATCACGAAGCCGGTGCGTCCCACCAGCCAGACCGCCGCCGCCATCACCACCCCGATCATCGCTCCAGCGAAGCCCTTCTCGTACCCCAGCTGCGCCGTGTACATGATCGTGACGAGCCCGAGCTCCGTCGCCGCCAGCGAAGCAATGCCGACGTTCACGTCCATCTCCCGTCCCGCCACCGCGAAGTCCTGCACGCCGCGCACGTAGCGGCGCATCCAGAGTCCGGCGAAAAGGCAGCCGGTGAGATAAACGGCGATGATGATCCAGTCGACCGGGGTCAGCGTCATGGCGGGGTCTGGCGACCTTGGCTTTCCCGTTGCCGCGGGGAAAGCGGAAACACAGGGGTTCAGCCCGGCGGCGCGAATCGCCGCTCCGGCGACCGCCCACCGGCCCGCAGCGCCAGGCACATCCGCAGCTCACGCACCACGCGCCCGTCGCCCGCGATGTTGTCCACCTCTCCCGCCACGCGGAAACCGCGCGACTCGTACAGGCTCCGCGCCCGCGTGTTGTGCGGCACCGTCGTGAGCTCGATCCCGTCGCGGGCCGCCACGACCGCCGCCGCCACCAGCCGGTCCAGCAGCGCGCCGCCCAGCCCTCGCCCCTGCCATGCGTCGGCCACGCCGAGCCCGAGCAACGGGAACGGCCGGTCGTACTCCCAGAGAAATGCGTAGGCGACGATCCGCTCGTCCTCCGCCACTACCAGGCTCAGATCCTCGCCCCGCGTGTGCCGCGCGACCTGGCGCGTCAGGGTCGTCTCGTCGTACGCGTGGGGCAGGAACAGGGCGCGCGACGACGCGCTTAGGGCGGCGTTGAAGCGCGCCAGACCCGCGATTTCACGGGCCGACAGCGGTCGTACCTCGACCTCCGCGCCGTCGCGCAGACGGATCGTCCGCCCTGTGTCCTCCCGGCCGCTCATCGCCGGGCCGCCTTCACGGCAGTTCCGCCAGAAAGCCGGCCAGATTTGCCACGTGCGCGTCCAGCGGAACCCCTAGGTGCTGGCAGCCGAGCTGGATCGATGACCGGTCGATCTTCGCGGCGAACGAGGGTTCGCGGACCTTCTTCAGGATCGATGACGCCTTCATCTGGCCGTAGGGCACCGGATTGAGTCGACGGTAGGCGTAGAAGATCCCGCAGAGCTCATCGCACGCGAGCAGCGCCGCCGCGAGCGGCGTCCGCGGCAACGTGGTAAACCCGTTGTAGCCGTGCGCGTGGGCCTCCACCGCGTGGGTCATCTCCTCTGGATAGCCCCACTCGCGGAACCAGCGCAGCGCCTCCGCCGGGTGCTGCTCGGGGAAACGCTCGAAGTCGAGGTCGTGCAGCAACCCCGTGAGGCGCCACAGGTGCGGATCACCCTCGAAACGAGGCGCGTAGCCTCCCATCGCGGCCGCGACCATCGTCGCGTGCAGACGCTGGTAGGGGTCCTGGACGTGTTGCTCGAGCAGGGCGCGGGCTTCCTCGGCGGTCGGCAAGGGCATGGTGGATGGTGGAATGGGATCGGCCGCGCCGCTGCGGCTGGCAAGCCCGGAGGGAGGTTGGGCGCACAAACGACGCCACCCTGATCCGGCCGCAGCGGGTCTCTTCGCCCGTACCGCCATTTAGAATTCGTTTTTCGCCCTGCGCCGGTGCAAAGGTTTGGAGTCCTTTCCACTATGGCCTCACGTTCGTTTCCGCTTCTGTTCGGAGCCGCGCTCTGCTCAGCGGCCTTGTCGGGGTGCGTGATCATCAGCAACGTTGATGAGGAAAAGCTGCCGGCCGCGTGGAAAAGGGAAATCAACCTCCCCGCGCTGCGGCCGCCTCAGGGCCGTTTTGCGTCGGCGGGTCTGATCGCCCGGGGGGCGAAGCCACCGGTCGAGGGCCGGCTCGAGTGGATGTTC
>CAIUOU010000009.1 GCA_903900845.1 uncultured Opitutia bacterium | reverse complement strand
GCCCGACAGGCCGAGTCCGGTGCTGCCGCCGATGATGACGACGACGCGATCGGCGAGGGCGGGGAGGGGCATCGGGCGAACGAGTTAACGGGCGCCGCGGTCTCGGCAACGGTTAATCCGGTTTCCGAGAAAGATCCGCGCTGGGCTTGAGAAAAGCGCGCGGCGCGCATCACTCTTCGACGTGGCGCGCGTCTCTCTTCCCGATCCTTTCCCCGCCGCCGTGCTTTCGCTCTCCGCCTCCTTCCGGTTTCGCCGTTCCGTGATCACGGGGTTTTTCCTGCCGGTGCTCGTCGCGGCGACGCGGCTGCCCGGCGCCGAGATCGCCGAGGTGCAGCGCGCGTTGCTGGAAGGCAGCCATGCGATCGTGATCAAGCAGGCTTCCGCGGAGTTGCGGGAAGGGGCGGGGAACTCCGAGTGGTCCCTGATTCTCGCCCGGGCGCAGCTCATCACCGGCAAGTACGCGGAGGCGGACGCGGCCGTGAAGGAAGCCATCGCGAAGGATGCCCGTAGCATCAGGCTGCGTTGGTTGGCGCGGGAAATCGCGCTGGCGCTCGGTCGAACCGAGGAGGCGGCGGGGCGGGTGGAGGAGATCCGGCGCGCGGTGCGTGACGCGTACTGGATGTACCGCGGACCGGCCGACCTCGTGGTCTTCGGCCGGGCGGCGCTGGCCATTGGCGCCGACCCGAAGGAGGTTCTGGAAAAGGTTTTCGGCGTGGCGCAGAAGGCCGACCCCAAGCTGCGGGACGTCTATCTGGCGCGCGGGGAGCTGGCGCTGGAGAAGCATGATTTCGCGCTCGCCGCGAAGGCCTTCGAGGAAGGTTTGAAGGTGCTGCCGGAGGATCCCGACCTGCTTTTCGGGCGAGCGCTGGCCTACGCCGAAAGCGACCGCAAGATCGCGCGCGGGTCGCTGCAGGCCGCGCTGGAGCGCAATCCGCGGCACGTGCCGGCCCTGCTGCAACTGGCCGACCGTCACATCTCGGCCGAGGCGTATGAGGATGCCGACGCGACCCTTGAAGAGGTGATCGCGGTGAATCCGTCGCACCCTGACGCTTGGGCCTACCGGGCGGTGCTGGCCCATCTGCGCGGAGACGCGGCGCGCGAGAAATCGGCGAGGGCGAAGGGGCTGGCGGTTTGGGAACGCAACCCGCGCGTGGATTCGCTCATCGGAGAAAAACTCTCGGCGAAATACCGGTTCGCGGAGGGGGCGGCCTACCAGCGGCGGGCCCGGGAGATGGACCCGGATTATCTGCCGGCCAAGTCGGCGCTGGCGTCGGACCTGCTCCGGCTGGGCGAGACCGAGGAAGGCTGGAAGCTGGCCCAGGAGGTGCACGAGGCGGACGCCTACGACGTGGAGGCGTTCAACCTGGTGACGCTGCGCGACACGATGGCGAAGTACGCGACGCTCGCGAACGACGACTTCGTGGTGCGGATGGCCGCGCCCGAGGTGGCGATCTACGGCCCCCGCGTGGTGGCGCTGTTGCGGCGCGCGAAGGAAGTGCTCGTGCCCAAGTACGGCGTGGAGCTGGCCAAGCCGACCTACATTGAAATTTTCGCCGATCAGCGGGACTTCGCGGTGCGGACGTTCGGGCTGCCGGATGTCGCCGGCTTCCTCGGCGTGTGCTTCGGGCGCGTCGTGACGGCCAATAGTCCCGCGACGGGCAACTCGGCGGTGAACTGGGAGGCGGTGCTGTGGCACGAGTTCTGCCACGTGGTGACCCTGCAGATGACGCGCAACCGCATGCCCCGCTGGCTGAGCGAGGGCATTTCCGTGCACGAAGAGCGGCTCGCCAACCCCGCGTGGGGCAACAGCCTGAATCCGGAATACCGCGAGATGATCATGGGCGGGGAGATGACGCCGGTGGGCAAGATGAGCGCGGCCTTTCTGGCGCCGAAAACGCCGCGCCACCTCCAGTTCGCCTACCTGCAGTCCTCGCTCGTGGTGGATCACATCGTCGCCCAGCACGGGATCGACGCGCTCCGGGGCATCCTGGCGGATCTGCGTGACGGCGTGGAGATCAACGCCGCGCTCGCGAAACGAACGGTGCCCCTGCCGGAACTTGAAAAAGCGTTCGCTGAGTACGCCCGTGGTCGCGCCGAGCAACTGGCGCCCGGTCTGAATTGGGATCGTCCCGAATCAGGTGTTTTCCTGGAGGAGGGCGCCACGGATTTCGCGAACGTCTCGGTGCGCAACCCGGATAATTACTGGGTGCTGAAGGCGGGGGCGGAACGCCACGCCGCCAAGCAGGAATGGAAGGAGGCGCTCGTGCCGTTGCGGCGTTTGGTCGAGCTCTATCCGTCCCAGAAAGGAGCCGGCTCCGCGCATCGTCCGCTTGCGGCCGCCCTGCGGGCCCTGGGCGACACCGCCGGCGAAAAGGACGTGCTGCGGCGCTGGGCCGAGGTGGACGATGAGGCCACCGATGCCTACTTGCGCCTGATGGAGCTCGCCGCGGAGGCGAAAGACTGGCCGCTGGTGATCTCGAGCTGCGAACGGTTTCTCGCCGTGAACCCGTTGGTGCCGCCGCCGTACAGATTCCTGGCCCGCGCCGCGGGGGCGACCGGCGACGAGTCGACCGCGGTCGTGGCGTGGCGGACCCTGCTGCAACTCGACGTGCCCGAGCGGGCGGAGGCGAACTACGAGCTGGCCAGGCTGATGTTCCGGAGGGGAGACCGCGATGCCGCGCGCCGGCACGTCTTGCTCGCGCTCGAGGAGACCCCGCGTTTCCGCGACGCGCTTCGTCTCCTGCGCGAGATCAGTCCTCCGGCGCCCGGAGGAACCCAATGAAACGCCGGGTCCGCCTCGCCCTGCTCTTTTGCGCGGCCGCGGCGCTCGCCTGCGCGCAACGTTACGGGAGGGGATTCTGGGGCGGGGAGGGCCCGGTCGGTCCGGATGTGCGCACCGCCCGCGAGATCCCGTCCCACAGCACCGGCACGCCGATGTGGGAGAACCCCAAGGGCTTTGAACGGGACGTGTTCACCTTCACCCGCATCCGCTATACCTCGGGTCGGCGGGGCTACTACGGGCGGCGCTCGGGCAGTTGGTCCACCGACTGCCCCGACAGCGATCTGAACCTATCCTACCGCTTGCAGCAGATGACCTCGATCAAGTGCAGCCCCGACGGGCGCATCCTCGAGCTCACCGACGAGGAGCTGTCCGCCCACCCGTGGATCTACATCGTGGAGGCGGGGGGGATGCAGTTTTCCGACGAGGAAGTCGCGGCGCTGCGGAAATACCTCCTCAACGGCGGCTTCCTGATGTTTGACGATTTCTGGGGCGAGTCCGCGTGGCGCAATGTCGAGCGCGAGATGAAACGCGTCTTCCCGGAGCGTTCCTTCGCGGAGCTGCCCGGGGACCATCCGCTTTATTCCTGCGTGTTCCAGATCAAGACGAAGGGTCAGGTTCCCAACGTGCGGACGGGCGAGGAGAGCCAGTACACCGGGGTGACATGGGAGAATCACGACGGCGATTCGCAGACCGTCCATCACCGTGCGATCCACGACGACAAGGGCCGGATGATGGTCTTCGCGGCGCACAACACGGACAATGGCGATGGGTGGGAGCGCGAGGGCGAGTACGAGTACTATTTCAAAAACTTCTCGGAGAAGATCGCGTATCCCCTCGGGATCAACGTGGTCTTTTACGCGATGACCCACTGAACCACGTGCGTCCGATCCGTTTCATTCCGATGATGCCCGCCGCGCTTCTGGCGCTGGCCTCCCTCCATGCGCAGACCGCGCCGCGCGCCGCGCGTCCCGCCCCGCCGGGCAACGAGTTCGACGCGCCGAGTTCCTGGGTGCGCACCGAGGGCAGCGGCATGGTGGACGAGGCCAACGTGCGCACGGCGCGCGAGGTCGACTCGCACAGCACCGGCACGCCCAACTGGTCGAATCCGCCGGGGTTCGAAAAGGATGTGTTCACCTTTGCGCGGTCGGTCTTCAAGGCCGGCCCGACGACCTCGCCCTCGCCGGTCTTCCATCGCGGTCGCAGTATCGGCTGGTGGGTCGATTTCCCGGATGCGGACCTCAACCTCTCGTACCGCCTGCAGCAGCTCACGTCCATCCGCGCCGATCCCGACGGCCGCGTGCTGCGGCTCACGGAGCCGGAGCTGCATGACTACCCGTTCCTTTACATGACGCATCCCGGCTACATGCAGCTGCGCGACCCGGAGGTCGCCAGCCTGCGCAAGTACCTGCTCGCGGGCGGTGTCATCGTCGTGATCGACTTCTGGAACTCGATCGAGCTCGCCGGATTCACCGCGCAGATGAAGCGCGTGCTGCCCGAGCGCTCCTGGACGGACCTCTCGCTCGATCACCCGCTCTTCACCTGCGTGTACGACCTGAAGACCCAGCTCAAGACGCTGCAGACCCTGCAGGTGCCCACCATGCAGTTCTGGAATCGTGCGCGGCGCGACGGCGACCCCAACGCCCCGCTGCAGATCGACCGTGGTCCCGACTCCGACCGGCTCTCGGTGAAGGCGATCCTCGACGACCGCGGACACATCATGGTGATCGCCTTCCATAACAGCGACATCAGCGACGGCTGGGAGCGGGAAGGGGAGAACGCCGACTATTTCGCGGTGTTCTCCGAGAAGGTGAGTTACCCGCTCGGGGTTAATCTCATCTTCTACCTGATGACCCACTGAGCGCCCGCGCCCTTTCCCGCCGCTCCTCGTCTCCCCCTCCACCCTCCCTTTTTTTTCATGAGCCTCCCCGAACCCGCTTCCCCGCCTCCTCTCTCACCATTCGCCGCCGAGCAGGAAACCGCCGAGCGCCTGATCGCCGGCCGCGTCCGCATCGAGGCGGAACTCGCCAAGGTGATCGTGGGTCAGCGGGACGTCATCGAGCAGATCCTGCTCGCGCTGCTCGCCGGCGGCCACTGCCTGATCACCGGCGCGCCCGGCCTGGCCAAGACACTGCTGGTCAAGTCGATCGCCCAGGTCTTTCACCTCAGGTTCGCGCGGATCCAGTTCACGCCCGATCTGATGCCGGCCGACATCACCGGCACCGAGATCCTGCAGGACGACGGTAATGGCGGGCGACGGCTGGCGTTCGTGCGCGGCCCGGTCTTCGCCAACATGGTGCTCGCCGACGAGATCAACCGCACGCCGCCGAAAACCCAGGCGGCGCTGCTCGAGGCGATGCAGGAGCATCAGGTGACCGCGTCCGGCGTGCGGCATCCGCTGGAGGAGCCCTTCTTCGTCCTGGCGACCCAGAACCCGATCGAGATGGAAGGCACTTATCCGCTGCCGGAGGCGCAACTCGACCGCTTCATGTTCAACGTGGTGATGGAGTACCTGCCCGTCGCCGACGAGGTTGAGGTGGTGACGCGTACGACCGCCGGCCGCCCGGCGCCGATTGAGGCGCTGTTCACCGGGGAAGACGTGCAGCGCTTCCACGATCTGGTGCGCAAAGTGCCGGTCGCCGACGAGATGGTGCGCTACGCGGTGGCGATCGCCGCTTCCTCGCGTCCGCGCCAGCCCGGCGTGCCCGCCTTCGTGACCGACTGGGTGAGCTGGGGAGCCGGCACGCGCGCGGCGCAGTTCCTGATCCTCGGCGCCAAGGCCCGCGCGTTGTTGCGCAGTCGCGCGCACGTGACAGCGGAGGACATCCAGGCGCTCGCGCTGCCGACCCTGCGGCACCGCATCCTGCTGAATTATCGCGCCGAGGCGGAGGGCGTCCGGGTCGACGACGTCATCCAGCGCCTGGTGGCGGCCGCCAAGGCCCCGCTCGCGAACGGCTAGCTTGGATCACGCCCGAAGCGATGTCCGTCTCCCCTGATTCCGGCCTCGCCGCCGCGCGGCTGATCGATCCGCGCGCGTTGATGAGCATCCGCAGCCTCGAGCTGCGGGCCCGGGCGGTTGTGGAAGGCTTCTGGAGCGGGATGCACCGCAGCCCGTACCACGGGTTCTCGGTCGAGTTCACCGAGTACCGGCAGTACACGGAAGGGGACGATCCCCGCTACGTCGACTGGCGCGTCTTCGCGCGCAGCGACCGCTACTATCTCAAGCGGTACGAGGATGAGACCAACCTGCGGGTTCACCTGCTCGCCGACCAGAGCCGTTCGATGGATTACGGTTCGCGCGGCTTCACCAAGGCCGTCTACGCCGCCACGCTCGCGGCCACGCTCGCTTATTTCCTGCACCGGCAGGGCGACGCCGTCGGCTTGCTGACCTTCGATGACCAGGTGCGGGAGTATCTGCCTCCCCGCAACCGGGCCGGCCATCTGCGGCAGCTGATGCTGGCACTGGAGCGCCCCTCGGCGGGCCGCGGCACCAACCCAGTGGCCGCCCTGGAGCGGATCACGGCGCTCACGCGCAAACGCGGACTGGTGGTGCTCATCTCCGATCTGCTGGCCCCGCTGGGCGAATTGGAAAGGGAGCTCACGGCCCTCGCCGCGTGCGGGCATGAGCTCGCCGTTTTCCAGGTGCTCGATCCCGTGGAACTCGACCTTGGACTGCCGCAGCCGGCCCTGCTGGAGGATGTGGAATCGGGTCGGGTGCTCTACATCGATCCCGCGCAGGCCCGGGAAGAGTACCGGCGGCGGCTGGACGCCCACTCCGCCGCGGTCGAGGCGGCCTGCCGGCGCCTGGGCGCGGCGTTCCACCGCATCTCCACGGCGGAGCCGCTGGAACTTTCACTCTTCGAGTTCCTGCAGGCGCGGTTGCGCCGCGGACGCCTGGTGCGTCGCGCCCCCGGGGGAGGCCGCGGATGAATTTCCTCGCGCCGCTTTTCCTCATCGGTGCCCTCGCCGTCGCCGGCCCCGTCATCTACCACCTGGTCCGTCGCACCACGCGGGAGCGGCTTCCCTTCGGCTCGCTACTCTTCCTTCAGCCCAGTCCGCCCCGGCTCTCTCAGCGACACCGCTTCGAGCACATCCTGCTTCTCCTTCTGCGCTGCATCGCGCTCGCCCTGCTCGCGTTTGCCTTCGCGCGGCCGTTCCTGCCCGGCACCGCCGATGATGATCCGACGGCGGCCCGACCGGCGCGCACCGTCATCTTGGTCGACACGAGCGCGAGCATGCGTCGCGAGGGCCTCTGGCCTGCCGCGATCGCCCGCGCCGGTGATTGGATCCGCCGGGCCGGGCCCGCCGATGAGTTAACGCTGATGACCTTCGACCGTGCGGTCGCCACCGTGCTACCCGCCGAGGAATGGCGCCGCGCCCCGACAGGCGAACGGGCCGCGCTGGCCTTGTCCCGTCTCCCGTCACTTTCCCCGGGCTGGAGCGCCACTCGTCTCGGCTCGGCCCTGGCCGCCGCCGCCGAGGTTCTCGCTGACGCGGATGGCAAGTCCGCCCCGGGTCCCAGGCGGATCGTCCTCATCAGCGACTTGCAGGCGGGGAGCCGCCTCGAGGCCCTGCAGGCCTACGAGTGGCCGAAGGGAGTGGAGCTTCTTCTCGAACCGGTGTCCGCCCAGCGCACGACCAACGCCGGCCTTCAGTTGCTCGCAGACGGTGCGGAGGTCATGCGCCCGGCCGATGCCCCGGCTCGCGTGCGTGTGACGAATTCGGCGGACGCGAAGCGCGAACAATTCCAGATCGGTTGGGCGGGGGACCCCGGCGCCGTCCGCGTCGACGCCTATGTACCACCGGGTCAAAGCCGGGTTTTCCTGCTGCCCAAGTCCAAGTCAGCCGCGGCGGACGCTATAACCCTTTCCGGGGACGACGAGGATTTCGACAACCGCGCCTTCGCGATCGCCGCGGTGCAGCAGCGCCCGCGCGTTGTCTGGCTGGGGCCCGACAACGCCGCCGATACCCGCCAGCCCCTCTTCTTTCTTCGCCGTGCCTTCGTGGAGACTCCGCGCGCGGCCGTGCAGGTGTCCGCGCGGCCTGCCGGGGCCGCCCCGGATCCCGCGGAGCTCGCCGCGGCCTCGCTGATTTTCGTCGGATCAGGCCTCGATTCCACGACGGCCTCCCTGCTTCGCGCCCAAGCGGAGTCCGGTCGCACGATCGTGCAAGTGCTGCGGGCGGCGGACGCGGCGACGGGCGCCTCGCTCGGCGTGCTGGCGGGTGTCTCGCCTGTGACGCTCGGCGAGTCCAGAGCCGGGAGCTACGCGATGCTGGGGGAAATCGATTTCCGGCATCCGCTGTTCGCGCCCTTCGCGGATCCGCGTTTCAGCGATTTCTCCAAGATCCGCTTCTGGCGTCACCGGCGGGTGGATGCCTCCGGGTTGCCGGCCGCGCGTGTCGTCGCGCGGTTCGATACGGGGGATCCGGCGGTGCTGGAGATCCCGGCCGGCCGGGGCCGTGTGATCGTTTTCACCTCGGGTTGGCAGCCGGAGGACAGCCAGCTCGCCGTGTCATCCAAGTTTGCCCCGCTGATGTGGTCGTTGCTTGAGGGGGCGGGGGGCGTCGGGGAATTCATCACGCAGTACGCCGTGGGCGATCCCGTCGTGCTGCCCTCGGAGGCGGCGGGGGCGCTGGTGACCACGCCGGCGGGCGGCGCGTCCACGCTGGCGGCGGGGAGCGCAACCTTCTCCGCCACCGCAGAACTCGGGGTCTATCGGGCCGCCGCGGGCGGGCGGGAGTGGCGCTTCGCGGTTAACCTGGACCCGGCGGAAAGCCGCACCGCGCCGCTCAGCCCCGAGGAGCTGGAGCAACTGGGCGTGCCGGTGACGCGCTCCGAGGAGGCGTCGAAGCCCGAGGCGGAGAAGCGCGGGCTCCTGCAGGGAGTCGAGGCCGAGGGTCGCCAGAAACTCTGGCGCTGGCTGATCGCGGCCGCGCTCGCCGTGCTTTTGCTTGAGACAATGGTCGCGGGCCGCGCCCTCCGGCGCACCGCGACAACCGCCGGGGAGATCGCTTCATGAATCATCATTTCCTGAGATCGAGGCTGGACCGCGTCGCCGGGCGCGCGCGGTGGCTCACGGTCTGGCGCACGTTGGCGGCCTGCTGGGCCGGCGGCGCGCTACTGGCGCTGGGCGCGGCAACTGCAGGGAGATTCTCGGGCGGCCTGCCTGACTTCGTGCTGCCGTTCGTGCTTATCGCGACGGGTCTGGCCGCCGCCGTGCTCATCATCCGTGACCTCGTGCGGCGGACGGATTACCGGGCGCTGGCCCGTCGTATCGAGCGACGATTCCCGGAACTCGACGGCGTGTTGATCACCGCGGTGCAGAGGACCTCGGAGCCCGGAAGCGTGCCCGGCTATCTCGAGCAGCGGCTTTTGCGCGAGGCGACCGCCCGGAGTCAGCAACGGGACTGGCGCGAGGTGATCCCGCGTTTCCGGATCTGGTCCTGGGTGCTTCTTCAGACCGCGGCGGCAGTGATGTTCACCTTCGCGCTCGGCGGACTGCGGGTGAAGCCGGTCCTCGGGGAAAAGCCGGCGTGGGTCAGCCGCGATGGCGTGGCGGTGACACCGGGCGACACCGCGATCGAGAAAGGGGAAAGTCTTGTGGTTCTCGCGCGCTTCACCGGCGCGCTGCCCACGGGGGTGAACCTCATGGTGCGTTCTTCAGGCGCGGCGCCGCGGGTGGTTCCGCTCGTGAAGAGCCTGGCCGATCCCGTCTTCGGGGGAAGCGTCACGGAGGTAACCGCCGATCTTGTTTACCACTTGGAGTACCGGGCGGAACGTACCCGCGAGTTCAAGGTGACGGTATTCGAGCACCCGCGGTTGGAGCGCGCCGACGCGGTCCTCACTTACCCGGAATACACCCGCCTGCCTCCGAAACGCATCGAGGACACCCGGCGCGTGAGCGCGGTGGAGGGCACCCGGCTCGATTTGACGCTCCAGCTGAACAAGCCGGTGAAGGCGGCCCGGTTCGTGGCGCGCGGCCCGGGAGGGGAGACGCTGGAGCTGAAGGTCGATCCGGCCCGCGCCGTCGCGAACCTCGAGGGTTTCACCCCGGCCAAGAGCACCACCTATGAGTTGCGTCTCGTCGACGCGGAGGACCGGACGAACAAGGTCGCAGCTTCGTTTGTGTTCGATGTCCAGCCGAACCGCCCGCCGGAGATACGGCTCGCACTTCCCCGGGGTGATATTCGTCCCTCCGCCCTGGAGGAGGTGACGTTTGACGGCACGGTCTGGGATGACTTTGGCGTGCCCCTCTACGGCATCGGCTACTCGCTCGCCGGCGGAGAAACGACCTTTGTTGAACTCGGCCGCGACGCGGCGGCGCGGGAGAAGCGGATGTTCGGACATCTCCTGAGCCTCGAGGGGCTCGGGGCCAAACCCGACGATCTGGTTTCGTGGTTCGCGTGGGCCGAGGACATCGGACCCGACGGCAAGGTGCGTCGCACCACCGGCGATCTTTTCTTCGGCGAAGTGCGGCCCTTCGATGAAATTTTCCGGGAGCGCCAGAATCAAGGCGGCGAGGATGAAGGTCAGCAGGGGGGGCAGCGCGGACGACGACTCGCTGAACTTCAAAAACAGATCATCAGCGCGACTTGGAAGCTCCGTCGCGATGGCGAACGGCCGGGTTACGCCGCGGACGCGAAGGTCGTGCTGGAGTCCCAGCGCCAGGCCCTGGCGCAGGCGGGCGAGGCGGCGGAGGAAGCACGCGGACCGCGGGAGCAGGCGCTGTGGCGGACGGTCACGCAGGAGATGGAGAAGGCGATCGGGGCTTTGGAGAGCGCGGCGGATAAACCGGCGCCGCTGGACCAGGCGCTCGCCGCGGAGCAGGCCGCGTATCAGGGATTATTGCGGATGCAGGCGCGGGAGACGGCGGTGACCCGTCGCGGACGGCAGGGCGGAGGAGGCGGTGGCGGGCAGGGCAACCAGCGCCAGATCGACCAACTTGAGCTGCAGCAGTCGGAGAACCGCTACGAGACCCAGCGGGTCGCGAGGGCGCCGCAGAACCAGGAGCGGCGCGAGCAACTCGCGGTCATGAACCGGCTGCAGGAGCTGGCGCGGCGGCAGCAGGATATCACCGACCGTCTGAAGGAATTACAGACCGCGCTGCAGGAGGCGCGGACGGAGGCGCAGCGTGAGGAGATCCGCAAGCGGCTGAAGCGTCTGGAGGAGGAGCAGCGCCAGTTGCTGGCCGACGCGGATGAGGTGCGGCAGCGCATGGAGCGGGCGGAGAACCAGTCGGGCATGTCCCAGCAGCGTCAGCAACTCGACCAGACACGGGAGGACATCCAGCGCGCCGCCGACGC
Organism: uncultured Opitutia bacterium; assembly: GCA_903900845.1. Lineage (GTDB taxonomy): Bacteria > Verrucomicrobiota > Verrucomicrobiia > Opitutales > Opitutaceae > ER46. The sequence continues at coordinate 22,728 of CAIUOU010000009.1, read as the reverse complement.
GGCGGCCGATGGTTCGGTCTCGCAGGCGGTCGCCTCGGGCACCCGCGCGCAACGCCAGTTACAGGAGATGCGCGACGAGATGCGGAAGCAGAATGCGGGGCAGTTCGCCGAGGAGCTCCGTGAGATGCGGACCGAGGCGCGGGACCTCGCGCAACGCCAGGAGCAGGCGGGACGCAAACTCGACGAACTCGCGGCGGGCGAGCAATCGCGGCGCAAGACGCTCGGCGAAACGGGGGAGCGCCAGCAACTCGCCGAGGAACTAGCAGGCCAGAAGGATCGGCTCAACCGTTTGGTGGAGCGCACCACGCGGCTTTCCGAGCAGGCCGAAAGCACGGAGCCGCTGCTTTCCCGGCAACTTTACGACAGCATCCGCAAGGCGAGCCAGGAGGATGGCAGCGCCGTGAAGCAGGTCCGCTCCGAGTTGCTCAACTCCGGCAACCTGAGTCGCGATTTGAACAACCGGTTGCAGCGCGCCCAGGAGCGCGAGGAGGGCGGCCGCGCCCTCGACGCCACCCGGGAACTCCTGCGCGACGAGCTGCTGCCCCAGGCGCGGCAGGTGGGCCGCCGGGCGCAGGCCCAGGTCGAGGAACTCCGCCGCGGCGTCGAGCGGGCCGCCGAGAGCGTGCTGGGGGACGAGGCGGAGCAGTTGAAGCTGGCCCGCTCCGAGCTGGATTCTCTCACGGACCAATTGCAGCGCGAAAGCAGCCAGGGCGCTCGCGGCGGCGACCAGCGCCAGGCCGGTCAAGAAGGCCGTCCCGGCAAGGGCGGGAAACCGGAGGAGCCGGCCCAGGAGGGCGGAGTCCAGCCGGGCGGGGGGCGTGGCGGACGCGAGGGAAGGCCGGGCGAAGCGCTGGCCGAGGGTGGGCGCCAGCCGGGAGAAGGGCAGCCTAGGCCCGGAGAGCCCGGTTCTCCCGAACAAGGACGGCAGGCCTCCAAGGGTGGACAGCAGCCCGGCGGAGGCCCCGGACAAGGTCAGGGCGGTCGCGAGCAGCCCCAGCCCGGACAACCGCGCCAAGGTGAGCTGGCGGATGCCCGACGCAGCCGCGAGATCCAGAGGGGAGGAGCAGGTCGCGACCGCACCGGCGGACTCTCGGCGGATCCGCTTACCCGTGGCGGTGACGAACGAGGCGGGGGGCTGGGAGGTGGCGAATTCGGCCCGGTCTATCGTGGCCCGCTGACGGGCGACGAGTTCGACCGCTGGACGGAGCGGCTGCGCGATGTCGAGGAGCTCGTCGACACACCCGAATGGCGTAACGCGCTGGCCACGGCGCGGGAGCGCGCCCGGCAAGTCCGGCGCGACTGGCGCGTCGACATGAAGAAGCCGGATTGGGCGGTGGTCGACCTGCAGATCGTCAAACCCCTGGTCGAGGTGCGGAACCGTCTCGCCGAGGAGCTGTCCCGGCGCGAGTCGAAGGACTCCCTCGCGCCGATCGACCGCGATCCTGTTCCGACACGCTACTCGGAGACGGTGCGCCGCTACTACGAGGAGCTCGGGAAAGACAAATGACGCCTTCGCTTACGTTTTCCGGCGCGGGCCTGTTGTGGCCGGTGATGGCTTTCATCGCGGTGGCCGCCGGAGCCCTTCTCTGGGGCTACCGGAGCGCGCGCGGACATCCGCTGCGCTGGCCCCTGGCCGCGCTCAAGGCGGCCGGAGTGACCTTGCTCGCCCTCTGCGTGCTCGAGCCGCTCTGGTTGGGTCAACGGGCCAAACCCGGCGCGAACCTCATCGCCGTTGCCGCCGACAACAGCCAGGGACTCCGCATACGCGACACCGGCGAGCAACGCACGCGCGGCGAGCAACTGGCTTCGCTGCTGGATCCGCAGGCGGCGGGCTGGCAGGGCACGCTCGCGGGCACGTTTGACGTCCGGCGGTACACCTTCGACACGCGCTTGCAGTCAGTGCGCGATTTTTCCGGTCTCAATTTCGACGGCCGAGCGACGGGCCTTGGCTCGGCTCTGCGGGCCATCGGCGCGCGGTTCCAAGGACGGCCGCTCGCGGGCGTGCTGCTGTTCACCGATGGCAACGCGACGGACCTTCCCGGGGGAACACCTCCCGACCTGGCGGGCCTGCCGCCCATTTATCCCGTGGTCATCTGGGGGCGCACGTCGGCGCCGGACATCGCGGTGCAGCAGGTGACGGTGGGGCAGACCTCCTTCGAGGACGCCCCGGTGTCCGTGCAAGCGGACGTGGCGACGGTCGGGTTCCGCGGACGGACGGTCACCGCACGCCTCACCGACCGCACCGGCCGCGTCGTGGAGGAACAGCAAGCCACGGCCCGCGGCGACAACGAGCCCCTGTCGTTCCGCTTCCGGGTGAAGCCCGAACAGCCCGGGGTTTCGTTCTACCAGTTCAGCGTGGCGGCGCCGGATGAGGCACCGACTCCGGCCGGGGCTCCCGCTCCGGAGCGGACCGCGGAAGCCACGCTCGCGAACAACACCCGCGTGCTGGCGGTTGACCGGGGGCAGGGGCCGTTCCGGGTGCTCTACATTTCAGGTCGGCCCAATTGGGAGTACAAGTTCCTGAACCGGGCCGTGCAGGGGGATGATCAGGTGCAGCTCGTGGGCCTGATCCGTGTCGCGAAACGCGAGCCCAAGTTCGATTTCCGAGGGCGCGAGGGCGAGACCAGCAATCCTCTCTTCCGAGGATTCGGCAGCCAGGCGTCCGACGAGGTGCAGCGCTATGACCAGCCGGTCCTCGTGCGGCTAAACACCCGCGACGAGCTCGAGCTGCGGGCGGGGTTCCCGCGCACACCGGAGGAATTGTACGGATACCACGCGGTGATCCTCGATGACCTCGAGGCGGAGTTCTTCACCCGCGACCAGGCAGTGCTGCTGCAGAAGTTCGTCTCCGAGCGCGGGGGCGGCCTGCTCATGCTCGGGGGGATGGAGAGTTTCCATGAGGGCCGCTACCTGCGCACGCCGATCGGCGACATGCTGCCCGTCTATCTGGATCTCGACGAGGGCGGCGCCGCGCCGCCAGGCAAGGTTAACTTCCAGCTGACCCGCGAGGGCTGGCTCCAGCCTTGGGCGCGGCTGCGCGACAACGAGGGCGATGAGCGCGCACGGCTCGATGCGATGCCGCCTTTCGAGGTGCTCAACCGCGTGCGCGCGCTCAAGCCGGGCGCGAGCGTCATCGCCTCGGTGCGAGATGACAAAGGTAGCGAGCTGCCCGCGCTCGCCGTGCAACGCTTCGGTCGCGGCCGCACCGGCGCCCTGATGGTCGGTGATTTCTGGCGCTGGGGCATGCGGGATCCCGCGTCCCGCGAGGACCTGGAGCGCGCGTGGCGCCAGCTGGTGCGCTGGCTGATTACCGATGTCCCCCTGCGCGTCCAGGCCACGTCCGAACCTGTGCCCGCCGACGCCAACGGGGCCGTGCGGGTGCAGGTGCGCGTCCGCGACGAGAAATTCCAGCCAGTGGACGACGCCGTGGTGACGGTCTCGGTCGAGCCGGTGGCTCTCGCCGGGGCGCCCTCCGCCGCGGCCGTGCGTCTCGAGGCTGAGGCGGATCCGACCGAGCCCGGCCTTTACCAGGTGACCTATGTCCCGCGGCAGGATGGCGGCTTCCGCGCCATCGCTCAGGTGAAAAATCACGCCGGGGCCGAGCTGGGCCGGGCCGAGACGGGCTGGAGTTCCGATCTCGCGGCCGAGGAGTTCCGCTCGTTGACCCCGAACGTCGCCCTGCTTGAGACGATCGCCCGGCGGACCGGCGGCGAAGTCATCCGGTCGGCGGACCTCGAGGCTTTCGTGCGCCGCCTGCCGGACCTGCGTGCTCCGGTGATGGAGACTTGGTCGCAACCGGCCTGGCACACACCGTGGGTATTCGCGCTCGCCGTGGCGTGCCTGCTCGCCGAATGGGGACTGAGGCGCTGGAGGGGAATGCCGTGATGCCCCGGGTGTTTTTCCTGCTTTGCTTTCTCGGGGCGGCGATGGTCGCCGCGCAGCCCACCCCGGCTGCCACCGGGCCGCGTGTCCTGCTCGTGGCGGGGGCCGTCGGCGATCCCGAGCTGGCGCCGGATTTCGAGGCGCAGATAGCCGCGTGGACCCGGACCAGCCGGGAAGCTTCGGCCCGCTTGTCGCTCATTGGCCGCGAGGCCGACGGGGCGTCGGTGGATCGCGAGCGCTTGCGCGAGATGTTGGCGGCCGAGCCCAAGGATGGCGTCGACGAGCTGTGGGTCGTGCTGGTCGGACACGGCACGTTCGACGGACGCGAGGCCAAGCTGAACCTGCGCGGTCCGGATGTCGCCGCGCCGGAGTTGGCGGAATGGCTTAAGCCCTTCAATCGCCCCGTGGCCGTGGTGCACACCACGTCGTCGAGCGCCCCCTTCATCGCGAAGCTGGCCGCGCCGGGACGCGTCATTGTCAGCGCGACGCGCAGCGGAAATGAGCAGAACTACACGCGTTTCGGGAAGTATTTCGCCGAGGCGCTGGCCGCTCGCGCGAGCGATCTCGATCGCGACGGTCAGATCTCGCTCCTCGAGTCATTCCTCAGCGCCGCGAGCCGCACGGCCGAGTTCTACAAGACTGAGGGCCGCCTCGCCACCGAGCACCCTCTCATCGAGGACAACGGCGACGGGCTGGGTACTCCGCCGGACTGGTTCCGTGGCGTGCTGGCGGTGAAACGCGCTGCCGACGGCGCCTCGGCGGATGGCACGCGGGCGCACCAGTTGCATCTCGTGCGGAGCGCCGCCGAGCAGGCGCTTTCCGCCGAGGCGCGGTCGCGCCGCGATGAACTGGAGCGGCGCCTTTCCGAGCTTCGGGCGCGGAAAGAGAAGCTCCCTGCGGACGACTACCTCAAGGAGCTCGAGAGTATTTTGCTCGCGCTGGCCGATGTGTACCAGGGGCGGTAGGCGTCCGCCGGAGACTCCAAGGGTCGCTGGAAGAATTCGCGGACCAGCGCGGCGAACTGCCGGTCGCTCATCTTGTCGGCGGACTCGACCGCCAGCACCCGTCCGGCCCAGCCGGCCGCCTGCAGGTGCTTGCGAAAGTCAGTCTTGGCGCGGCCGGGGCCGAGGAGAAGCAGTTCGCCCGCGCCCGGAAGCTCGCGGAAGATCCGGTCGAAGAACGCCTTGAGGTCGCGCGCATGGGTGCGGGTCCGGGTGGCGTCGGCCGGAATATGGTGGGCGTCGAACCGCTTCCCGGCGGGCGTGTCACTCGCGCGCCGGGGCTGGCTCGTGACCTGCGAGGTGAGGGACCTCACCTTTTCGTTGCCGCCGTTGAGGGCGACGATGATCGCGCGTCCCTGATCGATCCAAAGGCCGGTTCGTGTGTTCATGGCTTGGGTGCTCCGCCCCGGAGGAAGGGAGCGAAAATTTCCAACGGAATGGGAAGGAAGGTGGTCGTGTTCTGCTCGCTCGAGATCTCCCGCATGGTCTGGAGATAGCGTAACTGCAGCGCGATGGGCTCGCGGCTGATCATCGCCGCGGCCTGGACCATCCTTTCGGCGGCCTGGAACTCTCCTTCCGCGTGGATGATCTTCGAGCGGCGCTCCCGTTCGCTTTCCGCCTGTCGCGCCATCGTGCGCTTCATGTCGTCGGGCAGGGTCACATCCCTCACCTCAACTGCGGTCACCTTCACGCCCCATGGGTCCGTGTGCCGGTCGATGATCTCCTGGAGCGTCTGGTTGATCTTGTCGCGGCGCGCGAGCAGGTCGTCCAGTTCGGCCTGCCCGATCACGCTGCGCAAGGTGGTCTGCGCGATGAGGGAGCTGGCCTTGAGGTAGTGTTCGACCTTCACGACGGCCGCCTCCGGGTCGACGACGCGGAAATAGATCACGGCATCCACGGTGACCGGCACGTTGTCGCGGGTCATCATCTCCTGTTTGGGCACGTCGATCGTCACGACCCTCAGGTCCATCCGGACCATCCGGTCGACGAACGGGATGAGTAGCACGATGCCGGGACCCTTTGCCCGGAGCAGCTTGCCGAGGCGGAAAATCACCCCGCGCTCATATTCGCGCAGGATGCGGACGGCCGAGGGCAGCACGACGACCGCGATCACGGTCACCGGCAGCACCCAGGCGAGGATATCTAGCCAGACCTTGGTATTCATGGAACCTCCGTAGTTACGGGTTTGACGCGGAGAAGGAGTCCCTCGACGGCCACCACGATCACCTCTTGGCCGCGCTCGACGGTGTCGCCGCTCCGCGCATGCCAGGTCTCGCCGTCGAGCAGGACCCAGCCGGAATCGGGTCCGACCCGGGTCAGCGCTTCGCCGGTGGTGCCGGGCAGGGCCTCCCGGCCCACGCGCGCGGGCAGACGCTGGGCGTGAAGTCCCGCGCCGAGCACGAAGACGAAGAAGAGGGCGGTCACCACGGCCGCCGGCAGCACCATCGTCAGCGGCAGACGGAAAGCGGGGCCGGCGTCCTCGAACAGCAGTAGGGCGCCCAGGACGAAGGAAACGATCCCGCCGACCGTGAGCACGCCGTGCGTCGGCGCGAAGAGGTCGACGACAAACAGCAGCACCGCAAGGGCGAGCAGGCTGAGCCCGGCAGTGCTGACCGGCAGGATCGAGGCCAGGTAGAACGCGAGGATGAGGGCGATCGCGCCGGCCACTCCCGGGAGGATGGCACCCGGATTGCTGAGCTCGCCGATGATCCCGTAGATCGCGATCAGCATCAGAACGAAGATGACCTCGGGCCTCCAGAGCGCCTGCAGCACGCGTTCCCGGGCGAGCCGGGGGATCTCAACGACGCGCGCCGACGCGGTACGCAGCACGACCCCACCGGCTTCGCGTCCTTCGAGTTGCGAGAGCAGGGAAGGGAGGTCGGGGGCGATCAGGTCGATCACCTTGAGGTCGAGCGCCTTCTCCGCGGTCACGCTTGCGCTGTCCCGCACCGCCGCCGCGGCCCACTCCACGTTGCGCCCGCGCTTGGCGGCGATCGCCTCGACGTAGCTCACGGTGAAGTTCTCCAGCTTCTTCGTGATGATGCTGTCCGGCTTGCCCTCGCCGGTGCCACCCAGCTCTACCGGATGAGCGGCGCCGATGCTGGTGTGCGGCGCCATCGCGGCCACGTCGGCGGCGAGGGCGATGATGCAGCCCGCGCTGGTCGCGTGCGCTCCCGTCGGCGCCACGTAGACCACCACGGGGACTTCCGAGCCGTAGAACGATTGCACGATCTCCTTGGTGGAATCGAGCAAGCCGCCGGGCGTGTCGATCTGCACCACCAGGCAGCGGGCCCCACCCTCGGTCGCATGGCGCACCGCGCGCTCGACGTAGCTGGCTGTCGCGGGCCCGATCGCCCCGTCAATGCGGATCAGGTTCACCGCGTGCGCCCCGGAGGACTCCCCCTCCGGGGCGACGGCGCTTGCCGCGACCGCCGTGGCGAGGATGAACGCCAGGCCGCGTGCGCCGGTCGCGGCTGGTAGGTGCGCTTTCACCCGGCAAGGTCGCTCCGTCCGGCGCCGCGCGCCATCGGTCGTCCTGCCGCCGGGTCGCGCTTGACCCGACGTGAAGTTAGGAGGTGACGCCCGCGTCCCGGTCCAGATGCTCCAGCCATGCGCCGCCTTTCATCGCCCCTGTTCGCGCTCGCGCTCGCCGCGGTCTCGCCCGCGACCACCTTCGCGGAGCCGCGGCCTAACATCGTGGTGTTCCTCACGGATGACCACGGCATCCTCGACTCGTCCGCCTATGGCTCCCGCGATGTGAAGACGCCCAACATGGAGCGCCTCGCGGCCGCGGGGCTCACGTTCGACCGTGCCTTTGTCGCATCCCCGAGCTGTGCTCCGAGTCGCGCCGCGCTGCTCACCGGGCTCATGCCCGCGCGCAACGGGGCGGAGGCCAACCACTCGAAGCCTCGCGCCGAAATCCGGAAGCTCCCCGCCTACCTGAAGGACCTCGGCTACGAGGTCGTCGCCTTCGGCAAGGTTTCGCACTATCAGCACACCGGCGACTACGGCTTCGATCACTTCGGTCACGACAAGTTCCACGAACACATCGCCGTGCCGGCCGCGCTCGCGTGGTTGCGCGCGCGCCGCGACCCGCGGCCGCTCTGTCTTCTTGTCGGCTCCAATTGGCCACACGTCCCGTGGCCCGCGTCCGGCGAGGGCTACACCGCCGAGGGCGTCACGGTGCCGGCGAACCACGTCGACACGCCCCGCACGCGCGAGGCCCGCGCGCTTTACTACGCCGCGGTCGGCCGGATGGACCGGGAACTCGGCGAGGTCTACGACGCGGCCCGCGAGGTGCTCGGCGCCGGGACTTTTTTCCTCACGACCTCGGACCACGGGGCGCAATGGCCCTTTGGCAAGTGGACGCTCTACGACGGCGGCATCCGTACCCCGCTGATCGCGGTGTGGCCGGGTCGCGCTCCCGCTGGGCGGCGAACGAACGCGATGGTGAGCTGGATCGACCTGCTGCCCACGCTCGTCGAGGTGGCCGGGGGGCGAGCACCCGGGGATATCGACGGGCGCTCGTTCGCGCCCGTGCTGAGGGGCGAGAGCGGCGTCCATCGCGACCGGATCTTCACGACCCACAGCGCCGACGGCCGCTTCAATATCTACCCTATCCGCAGCGTGCGGACCGCCGACTGGAAATACATCCGCAACCTGCGGCCGGATTTCTACTTCTCGACCCATGTGGACCTGGGGCAGGCCCGCGACGGCCCGGGGTATTTCGGTAGCTGGCAGGATGCGGCCCGAACGAATCCGGCCGCGGCCGCGGTGGTGGGCCGCTACCACGAGCGCCCGGGTGAGGAACTCTACGACCTTCGTTCGGACCCGCTGGAACTTCGCAATCTCGCCCGTGAACCGGCGCACGCGACACAGTTGGCCGCGCTCCGAGCCGAGGTTACCGCTTGGATGAAGGCGAACGGGGACGAGGGCCCGGTGTTCGGCGATCCGCGCCTGCTTTCCGACCCGCGTCGTGCGGATCCGCCGCCGAAGGCCGCGAAGAAAAAGCAGTGAACCTATTTCACGTTCCCCAGGAGATATCCCGCGCCTCTTGGTTTTAGCCCCCGCGCCGCGGTGGGCCTGCATGGCGCCGACCCGCCCCCCGACGTGATCGTCATCGGACCTATTTCCCCCGAAGACGTGCCCGGCGTTCCCTTCCACAACGCATCGAGTGTCGCCGCAGCTGAAGCCGGCGACCGGGCAGCGGTCCACCGCGCCGGCGCCGAACTAGCGAGCTGATTTGCCCTGACGCCATCCGCCCGGCGCTTGCGCATCAACCGCGGCAACCTCTCGCCGCGGGATTGCCCCGCCGGAAGCGCGGCGCCAAGTTGGCCGCATGAGTTCTCATGCGCGCGCGACGTCGCGGTTGAAACGCCGGTTGGGCGCCACGGTGGTGGCGACCGACGCGGCCTCCCTGCGTGAGGCGGGCTTCGACAGCAGCAAGATCCTGTTCCGGCCCGAGGCGGTCGTGCGCGTCCGCAAAGAGGAGCAGGTCGGCGTGGTGCTGGAGCTGGCGAATGAACTTCGTGTTCCGGTCACGACCCGTGGTCGTGGCACGACGCTTACCGGCGCGGCCGCTCCGCGGCGGGGAGGATGGGTGGTGGACCTGCGGGCGTTGAATCGCATCGAGATCGACGGCGAGGCGGGGATGGCGCACGTCGGGGCCGGCGCCGTGGTCGGCGACATCCAGCGCGCCGCCGACGCCGCGGGTTGGTTTTATCCGCCCGACCCGTCCTCGCGCGAGTACTGCACCATCGGTGGAAATGTCGCCTGCAACGCGGGCGGGATGCACGGGGGAAAGTACGGCGTCACGCGTGACTTCGTGGTGGCTCTGCGCGGGTTTCTGCCGACCGGCGAGGAGGTCCAGTGGGGTACGGCGACGAAGAAGTTCTCCGCCGGCTTCAACCTCCGCGACCTTTGGATCGGCAGCGAGGGCATGCTGGGGGTGGTGACGGGCGCGGTGCTCAAGCTGATCCCGCGCCCGGAGCAGCGCTGGACCCTGCTCACTTCATTCCGCGACGAGCCGGCCGCGTTGCAGGCGGCGCTCGCGCTTTTCCGCCGGCGCGTGCAGCCGGCGATCTGCGAGTATCTGGACCGAGGCAGCGTGTTGTGCGCCGAGCGGGCCACGGGGAAGATGGTGTTTCCCGGCCAACCGGGACGTCCCGTCATCTTGCTCGAGTTCGCCGGTTCGGCCGCGGAGGTCCGCGAGCAGCGCAAGGCGGCGCTCGATTGGGCGGCGGAGTGCGCGACGGCGCACCGCGCGGCGCGTTCACGCGACGAGGCGGAGGAACTCTGGTCGGTCCGGCGCAAGTGTTCCGGCGCGATGTTCGAGCTCGGCGACTCGAAGCTCAACGAGGACGTCGTGGTGCCGATGCGTTCCTACGTGAAGCTGGCTCGTTTCCTGGAGCGCCTGAAGCGCGAGAGCGGCCTGCATATCCCAACTTTCGGGCATCTGGCCGACGGCAACCTGCACGTGAACATCATGTACCGCCGGGCGGTGCCGGCCGAGCGACGCGCCGCGGAGAAGGCCGTCGACCGCCTCATGCGCGAGGTGGTCGCGCTCGGGGGCGCCATCTCGGGCGAACACGGCATCGGCCTCGCCAAGTCGCCGTTTCTCCGGCTGCAGCACTCACCGGCGCAGGTGAAGGCGATGCAGGCCGTGAAGCGCGCGTTGGATCCGCGTGGGATCCTTAATCCGGGAAAGATGTTCGATCGTTTCGAGGTCTGGAAGCACCCTCGGCTCGAGGTGAAGCTGCCGTGGGACCACAAGTAGCAGGCGTCACCAGAGCGGCGGACGCTGGTTCGCGTTCCAATTCTCCCACGTTTTCACCAAGGCTTCGACCCGGGCGGGCTCCCGGGCCGCCAGGTCCGTCTTTTCGCCGGCATCCTCCGCGAGGTTGAATAATTGCCATGCGCCCGATTGGCGCGGGCCGCCGTCACGCACAAGTTTCCAGTCCCCCGCGCGCACGGCACACCGCTGGCCCATTCGCCAGAAGAGCACGCGGGGCTCCGGGGAGCGGACCTTGACGGACTGCACAAGATCAACGCCGTCGAGTTCGCCGGAAGCCAGGGAGATTCCCGCCGCCGCCAACGCGGTCGCCGCGATATCGAGCGAGCTCACGGGAGATTCGAATACCTGGCCCGCCGGCAGGGACCGCGGCCACCGGGCGAGGAAGGGCACGCGGATACCGCCCTCGAACAGCGACCCTTTCTCGCCTCGCAGCGGGCCGTTCCCGGATGTGAGTTCCCGGGTGGCGCCTCCGTTGTCGGAGAGGAAGACGACGAGCGTGTTCTCCTCGAGTCCGTGGGCGTGAAGCTGCGCCAAGACGGTCCCGACGCCCTCGTCGAGTTGCGCCAGCATCGCCGCGAAGAGGCGCCGGTGGATATCCGGCAGGTGGCTAAATTTCTCGAGGTAGCGGTCCGGGGCCTGCATGGGGCTGTGCACCGCGTTGTAGGCGAGCGTGAGAAAAAAGGGCTGGGTGCTGTGCCGCTGGATGAAGTCGCACGCTTCACGGGTGAATGCGTCGGTAAGGTGCGCGACCTCGTTCTCCGGTTGGCTACCGCGCAGGATCGGATTGTCGGCGTCGTAGTCCGGCTCCTTGTTCCCCATGTGAGTCGTCCAGATCACGCGGCCATCCGGCGAACTCCAGCGCCCGCCGCCGCCATCCGGGAGGGCCGTCCGCCGTAACCAAGTCGTCAGGCGCGCGGACACGGGGGGCGCGTAGTAGTGGCCCTCGTGGAGGAAGCCGAAAAACTCATCGAAGCCCCTCCGGAGCGGATGAAATCCCGCCGTGCCCCCAAGGTGCCACTTACCCACCAGCGCCGTGGCGTAGCCGGTATCGCGCAGGCGCTGGGCGATCGTCCGCTGGTCCGTGGGAAGGCCGACCTTGGGGTCCGCGTTGGTCGCGCCGATCGCGTTGCCCTCGAAGCCGAAGCGGGTCTGGTAGCGCCCGGTGAGCAGTCCCGCGCGGGAAGGCGCGCACACCGAGGCTGTGACGTAGCCTTGCGTGAACCGCACACCTTCCCCCGCGATCCGGTCGATGTTCGGGGTCGGAACTTCCCGCCCTCCTTGGCATCCTGGTTCGCCGTAGCCGAGGTCGTCCGCGATGATCAGGACGACGTTGGGCCGCGGGGCGTCGGATCGAGGAGCGGTGCGCGCGGCCTTCGCCTTGCCCTCCGCGGCCAAGGCGAAGGGGCCGCACGCGCCGACGAGTAGCACCGTCAGGATGGAGCGGAAGCCGGGGAGCATGGGTGAAGGGGCAGGGGCTGCGGATTTTCCGGAGGGCGCGCGGTGCTGGAGCCGGAGCGTACCCGGTTCAGTAGTCCGCGCCTGAAAGGCTCCGCTCCACGGAGCGCTGCCAGGCGTGCAACTCCGCCGTCATCCGAGCCACGATCTCGGGATGGCGCGCGGCGAGGTTCCGCTCCTCCCGTGGATCGTCGATGAGGTCGTAGAGCGCGACGGCCTCGGGTACGTCCCGCTTCCCGCCAACCTTCGCCGGATTGGCGACCGCCCGGTCGGATAGCATCAGCTTGTAGCGGTTGTCGGTCCAAGCCGCGACGCCGCCGAAACGCGAGGTCTTCGGCACGGGGTGTTTGTAGTTGAGGAAGTCGATCGCGGGGTTGCGCGTTGTGGGCGTCGTGCCGCGGGCCAGCTCGGCGTCGAGCCAGCGGCCGTTCGTCCGCTCGCCGGACGCATCGTACTGCCAGAAGCCGATTGGCGATGGGCGTTCCTGCATCGCGCCGTTGACGATCAGGGGGCGCAGGCTGATCCCGTCGATCGGGCGGCCCGGCTTCGGCGAAGCCAGCCCCGTGAGATCGAGCAGGGTGGGAAGGATGTCCGAGGTCACGGCCGGCACCGAACTGACACGAGGCGTGCGGATGACCGCGGGCCACTCGATGATGCCGGGAACCCGCAGGCCACCCTCGAATACGGTGCCCTTGGAACCCCGCCAGCCGCCGTCGAACGACTCGCCTTTATGTTCCGCCGGCAGGCCGTTGTCCGAATTGAACCAAAGGAGGGTGTTTTCGGCCACACCAAGCTCACGCAGGACGGAGCGGAAACCACCGATGGCGCGGTCCATGGCCGTGATCTCCGCGAAGCGGTGCCGGAGTTCCTCGCCGGCGATATCGCGGTAAAGCGCGACGTCCGTGGGAGTCCCCGAGTAAGGGCCGTGCGGCGAGCCGAACCAGAGCACGATGAGAAACGGCCGCCCCTCGGCCGCGACCTTGCGCGCAAAACGGGCGGCCTCGGCGGCCACCAGTTCGGAGCTCTCGCCGCGGATGATTTCCGGCGTGGCGCCATTGCGGCTCAGTGGCGGGTTCATCTCGAAAAAATTGTCGTGCGAGAGGTATTCGTCGAAGCCGAGCCGGCCCGGGTTCACGGGGGACGCGCTCTTCACGGGGCCGACGTGCCACTTGCCGAAGTGTCCGGTGCGGTAGCCGCCCTGGCGAAGGATCTGGGCGATTGTGATCTCCTCGGGACGGGTGGAATAGTTCGGGGAAAATGCGCCGGAGCGGTTGGCGTGACGGCCGGTGAGCACGCTTGCGCGCGTGGGGCTGCAGACCGGCGAGGCGGCGTAGAAGCGGTTGAGCCGGAGCGACGAGCGCGCCATCTCGTCGAGCACGGGCGTCTTCACCTGAGGGTGGCCGTTGTAGCCGGTCTCACCCCACGCGAGGTCGTCGGCCATCATGAGCACGATGTTCGGCCGGGCGGGGGATGCGGCGGACGCGAAAAAAGGTGTGAGGGCCAGCAGGTGGGCGAGGAGCGAGCGGACACGAGTGAGGATCATGACGTTTGCTAGGGGCGGTTTCAGGAGGTGGCAGAGGCGCGGGATCGTGCGATAAAAAAGGCGCGCCTCGCTGGGAGGCGCGCCCGCGGGAAGGGATTTGCTGTGCTCAGCGGTTCCGTCCCGTGCGTCCGAGCGTGTAGGTCAGGAAGACTGAACGCTCTTCGCCCAGCAGGCGGTTGGCCCGTACGTAGTCCTGGTCGAGCGCGTTGTTCACGTTGATCGCGAAGGTATGGTCGTAGGCGGATTTCCTGGTCGGGATACGGTAGCGCACGCCGATATTCCAGAGGGTGTAGCCCGGCACCTTGAGGCGCCACTGGTTGGTGGTGCGGGTGACGACGCGCTGACCGTTCGCCGCGGTGGAGTAGGTATCGCCCGCGTTGGGGGCCTCGGTCGGCGTCGGGCCGACGTGGGAGACGCCAATGTTGCCCGAGAAGCCCTTGAAGGGACCAGCGGCCGGAGCCCACTTGAGGTACGCACCGCCGTTGACAGGGGAGATGCCCTGGACCCGGCGACCCACGGCCAACGGGAAGGCACTGCCGTAGTCGGTGTAGATCGAGTAGATGTGGCCCCAGCTGCCGCCCGCGGAGAGCGTTTCGGTCAGGCGCCAGTTAAAGTCGAACTCGTAGCCGCGGACGAGCTGGTTGCCCTCGCGGCGCGAAATGGTGAGGTAGTTGCCGGAGCCCGGCGGGGTTTCCTCGAGGTCCGTCACCTGCACGTTCTCGCGGATGGCGTAGAAGCCGGAGAGGGTGAACGTGAGGCGGTCGTTCAGGAGGGAACCCTTGAAACCGTAGTCCCAGCCGTTCGCGATCTCCGACTTGTAGTCCGAACTGTTGACCGTCGCGGTGGCCTCCGACTGCGGCACGAAGTAGCTCTCGCTGTAGTTCACGAAGAACCGGAGGCTGTTGTTGAGTTTATAGTTCACGCCGAAGTTCGGCTTGAGCGCCGAGAGCTGCTTGTCGACCAACTGGCCGACTGCGAAGTTGGTCGGCACGGGGATGAACTCGCGGTGGCGGAATCGGACGGTGTCATAGCGAGCGCCGGCGTAGGCAAGGAGCCGGCCGTTGAAGAGCGCGGCCTGGTGGCGGATTAGTCCTCCTAGCACGGTGACGCGCTGCTTGCGGATGCGCGTGGCCACCTCCTGGCCCCACTGGAACCATTTCGGGAAGTAGGCGACCGGCGCGGCGGGCCGCAGGGTGAGCGGGTCGAGGCGGACGGTGCGGACGGTGTTCCAGGCGACGATGTCGGGATTCGCGGAGGCGGCGAACTGGCGGGTTGGGTCCCAACGGTAGTAATCGTTGATATCGATCGCCGTGAGGGTGCGGTGCTCGATCTGCCGGTTGCCGGTCCAGTACTTGGCGAGGACGTCGCCCTGGATGCCGCCGCCGTCTTCGAAGATCAGGCCCTTTTGGGGGATGGCGCCACGAGCGCTCGTGATCGGTGCCGCAGCGTTGGCGGGGTTGATGATGAGGCTGCCCCAGCCGGTGTTCTGGTTATAGTCCCAACGGCGCACGAGGTAGTAGTTGGCGGAAGCGCGGAAACTCCAGATCTCGTTGATCTGCTTGTCGTAGTTGGCGGTGAGGCCCGAGTATCCACGGTTCAATTCGGAATTGGGGCCGAAGGGATTCACCCCGGCGAGGCTCCAGGCGTAGCCTACGGCCTCGTCGTCGTTGACCGAGGCCGTGCCTTTCTGGTCGGTGATGAGCGGGGCTCCGTTGAGCGGGGCGTGCCGCATCTGCAGCAAGTACTCGGCGGCAAGGAGGAGATTGGAGGAGTCGGGGAAGGTGTGCTTCAGCGCCCCGTAGTACTCGTAATTCCGGTTCCTAGCGTATTCCTGCCCGAAATCCCGCTGGTAGTGGCTGGCGGTTACCAGGTACGAGGTCGTGCCCAGTGAGGACTTGGCGAACGGGCCGGTGGCCTCGAGCGTCATGCGCTCCGTTCCGTAAGAGCCGTAGTTGAAGGTAAGCTTCTGGTTTTCTCGGGTCTTCGGCGCCTTGGAGATCATGTTCACCATGCCGCCCGGGGAGGAGCGGCCGTAGATGGCGGCGTTGGAGCCCTTGATTATCTCCATCCGGTCGATGTTGGAGGACCCGTAACGGCCCAAACGAAAGAATCCGTCGCGCAGCTGGAAGCTGGAGCTGAAGCCGCGGAGGTTGAAGTTACCGCCGATGTCGAGGCCGGTGAAGCTGCCGATCTGCACGATGTTGTCGGCCAGTTCGAAGATCGCGAAGTCCTCGAAGAACTCCGCGGTCAGCACGTTCACCGTGTACGGCAGGTCGATGATCTTGGTCGCGACGCGGGTGCCGGTCATCGTCTCGGCCGGGGCGTAGCCGCGGTCTTCGGACGCGGTCACATTGAACTCGGTGAGGCGTACGACTTCCTCGCTGGCGCGGGGGGAGCCCGCGGCCTGGGCGCCGAGTCGGGCGGAATTCCCGGCGGCGCTGGCGGCCAGGAGAAGCACGGTCAAGGTTCGGATGGTTTTCATGGGGTTTCGGTTTTTTTGACCGGGAAGGTGCGACCCGGGCAAGGTCGAGCAATAGGGCAAATCCTAGGCACTGAGGGAAGCCGGCAATTGCGCGCAGGCGGATGACCGATTCCCGGGAAACTGGCTGATCCGAAGGCCGGTGAGCGGTCCGCAGTTTCAAGGACGCTTGGATCTTCCCGTGCAACCCTGCGCCGCTTCGTTTCAAAACCAAGGCCGTGCAGCCACGGCTGCACGGCGATGCACCCATCAGCCGGCTGGGTTTAAACGTTTAACGCCCTGACCCTTTAGGTGGTTCCAGCGGTCGAGGAGGACGGCGGCGAGGAGGATCAGGCCGCGGGCGACGTACTGCCAGAACGTGGGGACGTTCAGAAGGTTCATGGCGTTCTGCACGATCCCGAGAATGAGCACGCCGGAGATCACGTGGGATACTCGCGCGACGCCGCCGGACAGTGAGACGCCGCCCAGCACGCAGGCGGAGATCACCTCCAATTCAAAGCCGACTGACGTGTTGGGCTGGCCGCTCGTGACCCGTGACGCCAGCACCACACCGGCGAGGGCCGCCATCAGGCCCTGCGTCGCAAAGACGGCGATCTTCACCCGGGCCACATCGATGCCCGCGAGTCGGGCCGCCTCCGGGTTGCCGCCCACCGCGAGCGTGTCCCGGCCGAAAACCGTGCGGTTAAGCGTGAACCCGGCCGCGGCGAAGCAGGCGATCGTGATCCAAACCGGGACCGGTACGCCGAGCAGCCCGCCGCTTCCGAGCGCGAAGAACGGCTCGGCCGCGATGCCGACCGCCGAGCCGCCGGACACGATGAACGCGAGGCCGCGCACCACCTGCATCGAGGCCAGGGTCGTGATCAGGGCGTTGACGCCCAGCTGCGCGACGACGAGCCCGTTGACGAGGCCCGTGGCCAACCCGAAACCGAGGGCCGCGGCGACGCCGGCCGCCACGCTACCGGTTCGGTTCATGACCACCGCGGCGATCACGCCGGCAGCGGCGACCATGGAGCCGACCGAAAGGTCGAAGTCGCCCGCCGCGAGGCAGAACATCATGGTGCAGGCGACCATGCCGGTCATCGAAACGGCGAGGGCGAGCCCGCGCAGGTTGGCGACACTGAGGAAGTTCTCGACGCCCAGCGCGCAGCCGGCGAAGAGCACCACGAGCACCAGCGGCATGCCCGCCCGGGCGAAGACCCCGGCCAAAGTCGGGCGCACAGTCGGTTTCATGGCTTCGCCGCCGCGGCCTCCAGTGGCAGCGCGAGCTTGAGCAGGCCCTCCTCGGTCGCATCCGCCCGCGTCACTTCGGCCGCAATGGCGCCGCCGCGCATGACAAGGATGCGGTCGGAAATCCCGAGGATTTCGGGCAACTCGCTCGAGACCATCACCACGCACACGCCGTCACGGGCCAGTTGCTGCATGATCGCGTAGATCTCGCTCTTCGCGCCGACGTCGATGCCGCGGGTCGGCTCGTCCAGCAGAACAACGCGGACGGTCTCCGCCAGCCAGCGGCCAAGGATGACCTTCTGCTGGTTGCCGCCGGAGAGCGTGCGGATGAGGGCGCGGGCTGACGGCGTGCGGATCCGCAACTGGCTGATACGATCATCGGCGTTGCGCCGCTCCCACGATTCATCGATCAGGACGCCGCCCCGGGCGACGCGACGGCGCGCGCTCAGGTTTAGGTTCTCCAGCACCGAACGTACCGGGATGATGCCCTCCTTCTTTCGGTCCTCGGGGCACAGCACGATGCCCGCCCGCAGAGCGTCCCGCGGACCGCGGATCGCGACCGGACGCTCGGCCACGCGGATCGTCCCGCCCACGGCCGGCGTGGCGCCGTAAATCAGGCGGAGCAGTTCCGTCCTTCCCGCGCCGACCAGGCCGAAGATGCCGAGAATCTCGCCAGCCGACGCGGTGAAGGAACAGGCCGCCGCGAGACCCGGGCCGGCGAGTGACTCGACGGAAAGGCCCGCTCCGGAGGGGGGGCGGGCCTCGTGGCGGTAGATATCCGCCAGCCGGCGGCCCACCATGCGCTCCACGACGGAGTCCCGTGTCAGGCTCGCCACGTCACCGGTGTGCACAAGGCGTCCGTCGCGCAGGATCGTGATGCGGTCGCACAAGGCGAAGATCTCCTCCATGCGGTGCGAGACATAGAGAATGGCACAGCCGCGGGCGCGGAGGTCGCGGATGATGGCGAATAACCGGGTCACCTCGCGTTCGGAAAGGCTGCTGGTCGGTTCATCGAAGGCGATGATGCGTGCGCCGCGGGTGAGGGCCTTGGCGATCTCGACCATCTGGCGCTGGGCGAGGGAAAGTTCGCCGACGGGCGCGTCCGGGTGGACGTCCTCACCGACCAACTCCAGTTGACGACGTGCGTCGCGCGCGAGCCGGCGACGGTCAATGACGCCGAGCCGCGCGGGCAGATGGCCGAGGTAGAGATTCTCGGCGACCGTCATCGCGGGCACGAGATGCAGTTCCTGGTAAATCACGGCCACGCCGGCGGCGAGCGCCGCGGAGGTGGTGGACAACTCGACGCGCCGTGCGTCGATGCGCACCTCGCCGGCGGTCGGGCGGTGGGCCCCGCTGAGGATCTTCAGCAAGGTTGATTTGCCCGCGCCGTTCTCGCCCATCAGCGCATGGATCGAGCCCGCGCGCACCTCGAATGAAACATCATCGAGCGCGCGCACGCCGGGGAACTCCATGCCGACGCCCGCGAAGGCGAGGGCCGCCGCGTCCGAGGCCGAAGGCGTCGCGCCACCGCTCATTCGCGCACGCCTTGCTCGCGGAGCACCTGGCGGAAGTTCTCCCGGGTGATCAGGACGCCCGTCGTGCGGGTCTCGAGCGGAGGCTCCACGCCGTCGCGGATCCACCGGAACATCATTTCGCAGGTGCGGTAGCCGTGCTCCTTGGCCGAGAGCAGCATCGAGCCAAGGAAGGCGGTCGGTCTCGGCTTCTCGAGTTCCGTGATGCAATCCGTGCCGTTGATCCCCACCGCAACGGCTCGGTCGGCGCCGATTCCGGCGCCTTCGAGTGCGCGCACGGCGCCGAGCACGGCGTTGTCGTTGAAGCCGCACACGAGCCAGTTCCGTACCGCGCCCTGCCGGGTGAGGAGCGTGGTGACGGCGTCGAAAGAGCCGGGAATGTCGGGGGTGCGCATCGGGGCGCGGAAAAACACCCTTTCCGGCAGGCCCGCGGCGGTGAGTGCCCGGATGGCGCCATCGGTGCGTTCGCGGGCGGTAGCGAGTTCGTCGAAGGAGGCGACGCAAACGCCCGTATCGGCGGCGGTCCAGCCGCGTTTCTTCATCTCGGCGGCGAGGGTCTGCCCGACCGTCTCGCCGATCTTGGCGGCGGAGATGCCGAGGTAGTGCACCGCGGTCATCGGCTTGCCGTCGGTGCCGACGAACTGGTCGTCGACCGCGATGAGCTTCATCCCGGCGGCCTTGGTCTTGGCGGCGATGGCCGGGCCGAGGCGGGTGTCAGGTGTGCAAATGACGAGCCCCTTGGCTCCAGCGGCGGCGAGGCTGTCGATGCCGGCGAGCACCTTTTCGCCATCGGTGGCGCCGATGCGGACCAGTCGGAACCCCAGGTCCTGGGCGGCCTGTTCGGCGAACTTCCACTCGAGTTGGAACCACGGTTCCTCGGGTTGCTTCACCAGGAAGCCGAGTGTCACCGGGGCCGCCTCGCGCGCGGTCTTGCCGGCGGGGGCGTCGGACCTGCCGCAGCCCGCGAGGAGCAGGCCGGCAAGCGTGGTGAGGACCGTGAGCGGCAGGGACAGGAGGGTGAGGCGCATGGGATGAATCAGAAAGTGCCCTTGAGTCCGAGCGTCCAGAGCGACCCGTAGCGCTCGCGGAAGCGCAGCTTGGCGACGGCAGGCGTGCTGGGGCCCTCGGCGGCGTCCTCGTTCGGGATGTCGCCGATGTTCCGCAGGTTGGCGAAGAGCGCGACCGTCCTCCAGAGGGTGTACTCGCCGAGTACGTCGATCGTGTTGCGCGCCGGTGTGTAGACGAAAGTGCCAGGCTCGATCGATGCGCCGGTCACGTTGTTGGTGCGCTGGTCGTCACGGAAACTACAGTTCAACCGGAGGCTGTAGCGCGCGCGATTGAGGCTCACCCCGAAGGAGCCGCTGTAAGGGATGTCGTTGAAGCCGATGGTACCGATGTCGCGCGACTGCGTGGTGCGGCGGCTGTAGTTGGCGAACACCTGCAGGCCGCGGGCCCAGTGGGGAAAAAACGTGAGGGCCTGCTTGTAGCTGAAATCCCAGCCCTCCATTCGCGTGCCGCCGGGCACGTTGTACTGCGTGGCGACGTCGTAGGCACCGTACTCGGCTGGATCGAGCGCGTAGAGCCCGAGGAACTCGGGCGAGGGCCGGAACACCGTGCTGCCGAAGAAATTCCGGTAATCACGGCGGAAGACACCGGCGGTGAGCTGGCCGACACCCGCGAAGTAGTACTCGAGGCGGACCTTGGTGGAGGTCGCGGTCCACGGTTTGATCGCGACGTTGTTGACCGCGATGCGGTTGTTGGAGGCCGGCGGATTGTCGGTGTTGGGAAGGGATACCGCGCCGGCGTACTGGTTAAAGTCCGGCCGGCCGATGGAGGTGGAGATCGCGGTGCGGGCGACGAGATTCTCGCGGAGCTGATAGCTCGCGTTCAGACTGGGGAATACCCGCAGGTACTCCTTCCTGACGTCAGTGCCTCGCGGCAGGAAGGTGAGGCGGGAGGTCTCAAGCGGGTCGGTGGTGACCGCGATCACCCGTCCCGCGGCGTCGAGCAGCGGACGGCCGGCGGAGTCACGGCGCACGTTCAGCGTGAGATCGGTGAGGGGGCCCTGCGCCGCGATGTTGGTCTGCTCGACGCGCGCGCCGCCGACCACCTGAAGGCGTCGTTGGAAAAACGCCGCGTCAGCCCGCAGATAGGCGGAGGAGATGCCTTCCTGGGCGAACTTCGAACTCGTGACGTAGTTCCGGTAGCCGGTGTTCGCGTCGAACGTGAACTCGCCCGGATTCTTCTTCCAGAACTCGACGGTGTTCTTGTGGTCGAGGAACTGCATCCGGGGGAAGCCGTACATCCGATCACGCTGACCGCTTGACGGGTCGGTGAAGGAGGCCGCGCTGCCCGGCACGTTGCTGCCGCGGTAGTTCCAGGTGTTCGTGCCCGCGTTGCTGTCGCGCGTCGACTGACGGAAATCCAGGCCGGCGCGCAGGGTGAAAGGCACCGCCGTGAGAAAGTCGCGGCGCGCGTTCAGGAACGAGCTGAAGTTGATGTCCGACGCCTGCTGGGGATTTTCCGCCGCGCTGATGAAGGAGTAGGAGTCGGCGCGGTACGGGTCGACCGGGGCGCGCGTCACGCCGTCCAGGACCGTGATCACACCGGGCCGGGTATCGATGATCTCGTCGAAGTTGACGGTCACGTTGGACCGGCGGCCGATCACGGTGAGGAACATGCCCTTGTCCAGCGAGCGGATGGCGTTCTTGCCGTACGCGCGGCCGACGCCGCCGTCGAATTTCCAGACCGGCCCGTCATGGCGCCAGTTCAGCGTCGGCAGGTAGGTGCGGTTCTCGCGCACGCGGCCGTTGCCGCTGGTGATCTGGATGTTGCCGGCGCCCGTCACGCCCTGGACGGAAGTCGTGGTGAAGGTGCCGGGGACGATCTGCGTGGGATTGAACTGGAGGTTCCGGGCGGCGATCCAGCCGTCGAACGATGAGTACTGGTAGGACAGGGAGAGGCGGTCGCGGGGCGAAAGGCGGAAGTCGAGCGTGACGCCGAGCGAGTCGCGCTGGGACTCCTTGGGCGAGTCGGTGTACTGGTAAGCCGAGAGGTAGGGTTTGCCGGGCACGGTGTGCGGGAAGGCGGTGCCGTTGGTCGCGGTGCTCACACCGCGCCAGGTGTTGGTGTGGCCGACCTGGTGTGAGAACTGCGCGGAGTAGCCGGTGGCGACGGAGAATCCAAAGCGTTTGTTGACGGGCACTATCCAGGAAAAGTCGAAGCCGGGGTGCACCACGCGGCGGGGTTCGCGGAAGAAATCCGGCTGGCCGCCGAGTTTCAGGTGGTCGTCGCGCGCCATCACGTAGATGCTGCCGTTGAACACGGGACGCGCCCGCTCGAAGGAGCTCCGCGGCACCATGTTGATCGAGCCAGCCAACGCCGACCCGGGTGAGTCGGGCGTGGGCGACATCGAGACGTCGATGCGCGAGATGTTGTTGAGGTTGAAGAAGCCGACCTCCACCGCGCGGCCGGTGCCCGTCGGTGAGGAGAGACTCAGGCCGCCGAGGGTGACAGGGGTGTTGGCGGCCGGAGCGCCGTCGATCGAGACGAAGCGGGCGTCGCCGCCGCTCAGGTCCACCGTGAGCCCGGGCAGGTAGCGTAGGAACTCGGCCACGTTGCCCTCCGCGACCGCGCCGAATTCGTCCGTCGAAACCACCGTCTTCACATTGGCCGCGAACCGCTGCTCGTTGATCGCGATCGCGGCGGCCTCCATCTCGCGCGTCTCGCCCACGACGAATTGATCAAGTTTCACCGGGGCCTCCGAGGCGACCGGGCCCGCGCCGCCCGGCGCCAGCAACGTCAGATCGCGAATC
>CAIUOU010000008.1 GCA_903900845.1 uncultured Opitutia bacterium | reverse complement strand
CCGAGCCACCTGGAGGAATTCCACGCCGGCAAGGCCCACGTCTCCATGGAGGAGCTCCTCCTGGTCGAGGGCTGGTTTCGGAGCAACGAGGGGGACCCGAAGTTTTACCGTCCGCAAACCCTCGTTTCGTTCATCCAGAATTTCCAAGGCCAGTGCGACCGGGCCCGGCAGCACTTCGCCCTCAACCCGAATTCGATGCCCTCCGAAAGCACGGAAAAAAAATTCGAGCGCGCCGCGGAGCCCGTCAACTGGCGGGAAACCCTGACCGCCAAATATCCCGGGGCCCGGACCGACCAATGGCGGACGTGGTGGGAGGTGGACAAAGAGCTCCGCCGGGAGTTCCCGCAGTTCCCTCTGAACGAGATCGTCGTGAAAAAAAACAACGCGGCCCCGGAACCCGCCGTCCGCGACCTCACCCCTGCCGAGGCCTAAGGCGAAGCCCTGGGCCCCGCCACACTCAAAGACACCCTATGCAAAAGATCATCGACCTTATTTCAGCCCAGCTCAACCTGGCTTCCCTGAACGACAAACCCGAGGTGGCCGACGCCATGGCCGACCTCATCACCCGGATCCAGGCATCCGCACCCGCCCCCGACGGCCGCGTGTTCCGGGTTTTGGCCAACGGCGAACACACCCTCGTATCGGGAGAGGGCGTGTTGGAGCGGCTTGCCGCCGCCATGCGCGACCCTCGTCCGACGTTCTTCCTCATCACCGCATGAGCCAACGTCTGCTCCCATCCAGTCCGGACGCCGAGAAAGCCCTGCTGGGGTGTATGCTCATCGGCGGGCCGGAGATCATCGAGGAAGTCGGCGCGGCGATCCAGGTCGAGCACTTCCACACCCCGGCGCACGCCCTGGTGTTTCAGGCCATCATCGACATGACCGCCGCGAAAAAGCCGGTCGAGCTCATCGCGCTCACCCAGCATCTGCGGGACAAAAACGAGCTGGAGGCGGCGGGCGGCCCTGGAGTCGTCACCGAGCTTCAGCTCTTCATGCCGACGGCGGCGGACTGGCGCGAGTATGTGCGGATCTTGCGGGAAAAACGGATCTTGCGGCGGATCATCAGCCTCGGCACGTCGTTCGCCTCCCGTTGTTACGACGAACAGGACAACACGGAGAACCTCCTCGAAGAGTTCCAAGGCGAGGCGATCGACATCGGCGCCATGACGGCCGACGCGGAAAGCCTTCGCCCGGTGAGCAAACAGGAGGTGCTCGACGCCGTGGACCGGATTCAAGCCCGCTACAACCAGCGGGGAAAACCGGTCGGGTTGGTGACCGGATTTAAAGCCCTCGACGACATGCTCGACGGGCTGAAGCCGAAATACATCTACGTGTTTGCGGGGCGTCCGGCGATGGGCAAGAGCGCCGCCGGGATCAACATCGCGGAGAACATCGCGCTGGGGATCGAGGCCGCAGCGACCACGCTGGAGAACGACAAACGCGCCGCCGTGGCGTTGTTCGCGGTGGAGATGACGCGGGAGCAGATCGTGGACCGGATTCTGTGCGGGCGCGCTCGGATCAACGTCGGCCGGCTCCGGGACGGTTACCTGGCCGACAATCAATTCCCAAAGCTGACCGCGGCGGCGTCGTCGATGATCGGGAACCGGATCATTCTGGACGACACCCCGGGGCTGACGATCGCGCAGTTCCGGGCGCGTGCCCGGCGTGCGGTGGTGCTGCACAAGGCCAAGCTCATCATCATCGACTACGTGCAGATCATGAAGGGCAGCTCGAAGCGGGCCCGGGACAACCGCAACCTGGAGCTGGCGGAGATCATGCAGGGGATCCGGGAAACGGCGAAGCAGCTCGACGTGCCGATCATCGTCCTGGCGCAGCTCAACCGGGGAGCGGAGGAGCGCAAGGACAGCCGACCGACGATGGCGGACCTGAAGGAGTGCGGGGCGATCGAGGAGGAAGCGCACGTCGTGGGGCTGCTCTACCGTCCGATCTACTACGCGAAGAGCACGGAGCAGCGGCAGAAAATGCTGGAGAAGTTCCAGGCGGATCCGGCCGCGAACATCCACACGGAGAACGACCTGGAGAACTACGCGGAGATCATCATCGACAAACAACGCGACGGGCGGACGGGCACGGTGCGGCTGAACTTTGTCGGCGAACTCACCCGGTTTGAAAACCGGCCCGAATCGGCGACCTCAAACAACGAAGACT
>CAIUOU010000007.1 GCA_903900845.1 uncultured Opitutia bacterium | reverse complement strand
GCGCGGACGGGGGAGGAGGAGGTCGGGTGGTTTGGCATGGTGGCGCGGGGGTGGGCCCCAGCGCGGCCGCGGACGGCCCCGATGGCAAAGAAAATGCGCTGGGTGGGGCGGGGCCAAAAAAACGCCGCCGGCCCGGGGGGCGCGGCGGCGTGGGAGGGAGGGCGGTGCGAGGCCGCTAGATTAGAACGTCTTCGCCACCGACAGGTAGGCCCAGCGCGGCAGGAAGTTGTTCACGCGCTCGGCGTAGCCGGTCGAGAAGCTCGTCGCGGGCGGCAGGCGATCGAATAGGTTGTTGATCCCGATCGTGGCGCGGATGCCGCCCCCGAACGCGCGGCTGTACTGCACGTCGGTGGTAACCTGCTGCTTGATGAAGAGCAGGCTTGGGGCCGTATCTTGGAACCCGCCGATGTAGTTCACGCTGAGGGCGGCGGAGGACTGCTTGCCCGTCCAGAGCAGCGAGGCATCGCCGCGCCAGCGCGGGATCTCGTAGAGCCCGACGGTCTCGACCTGGGGCAGGTCGGGGCGCGTGCGGAGCGTCTGCGAGTTGACCAGCGTAGCGGCGGCCCGGGTGGTGAAGCGGCCGAAACGCGTGGCGGGCAGGCGGTACTCCGCCGCGAAGTCGACGCCCTCGGCGCGCGTGCGCCCGTAGTTGCCCAGTACCGAGCGGATCTCGCGCAGCTCGCCCGGGAGGTTGTTCGCGGTGTCGGCCGCGGTCGGAGCGGCGCGGATCACCGCTTCCGGGAACAGGGTCGGGTTGGCGAGGATGATGGCCGGGGTGGCGGCGGCGCCGATGCGGTCCTTCACCTCGACCGTGTAGAAGTCGACCGAGAGCGAAAGCCCCTTGAGGAAGCGGGGGTTCAGCTGCACGCCGACGTTGGTCGCGGTGGACTTCTCGGGGGCGAGCAGGGGATTGCCGCCGGAGCGCACGATCCGCTGGCCGGTGCCGCTGTCGTTGACCGTCGCGCCCGGTCGGCCGAAGCGCAGCGGATCAGGAATGTTGAAGCTGATGGCCACCGTCTGCGGCAGGTACAGTTCCGCGAGCGCGGGGGCGCGGAAGCCCTTGCCCCACGAGCCGCGGAACGTGACCTGCTCGGCCACCGGCTGCCAGCGCAGCCCGAGGCGCGGCACCGTGGTGTCGCCGACGCCGTCGTCCGAGAACTGCTCGCGGCGCACCGCCGCGTTGAGCTCGAGCGCGTGGAAGCCGGCGATGCGCTGCGCGGGGGCCGTCAGCGGCACGGAAACCTCGGCGTAGGCGGCGCCCACGCGGCGGTCGCCGCGCGCCCGCGGGACCGGGGCGCCCTGGTTCAGGAGCTGCACCTGCGTGCGCTGGTCGCTGAAGATCTCCTCGCGTCCTTGGACGCCGAAGGCGAGGGCGGCGGGACCACCGGGCAGGGTGAACGCGCTGCCCGTCACGCGGCCGTCGAAGGCCGTGAGCTCGGTCCGCGCGTCGCGGGTGACGCCGCCCTCGAGGGCGGCCAAGGTCGCGGGGTTGTTGCGAATCGTGGTGCCGTTGGCGAAGAGGTTAAGGGCGGTCGCGCGGTTCGGATCGGCGAGGGCGGCGTTGACCTTATCCTGGCCGGGGAAATTGCGGAGCGTGAGGCCCGTCTTCGCGCGGTTCCAGGTGAGGGCGGTATCCCAGCTCCACCCGCGGCCGAGCTTGCCATCGAGGCCGGCCACCACGCGCTCCATCCGGCTGCGGGTGGTGGTGAGGCGGTCGCCGAGCTCCAGGAAGCGGAAGAACATCGTCTGGGTGTTGTTGGAGACGAGGGTCGCGCCGAACGGGTTGAAGGGGTTGCTGGCCGGCAGCGTGATCGTGTTGAGGGTTGAGATCGGGGCGGGCGAGAGGCCCTCGACGTTGCGGTTGTCCTGCCAGCCGAGCTCGAAGAACGCGCCGAGGCGGTCCGAGGCGTCGTGGCGGGCGGTGATCACGACGCCGCGGCGCTCGGCCTCGCTTTGCGGGCGGATGGCGGCGTTGGCGTCGAAGGTGTTCTGGGTTTGCAGCTGGCGGGTGAAGGTGGCGTTGGGGCCGGGGGCGGCGCGGTCGACCGTGAAGGTGCGCGCGGCGTTGGCGGTGCCCGCGGGGATCACCTGACCGGTGATGGGGTCGGTGCCGCCGATCGGCGCGAGGAACGAACCCGGGGTGTTGCTCGCCAGCAGCAGCTGGCGCTTTACCGGCTGGGGAAACTCGCCGAAGAGGAACTCCTCGCGGCGGAACCAGTCGGCGATGATCGAGAGCGAGGTTTTGCCTTCGCGGGTGCCAGTGCTGAACGAGCCGCGCAGGGTGGGGGCGCGGATGCCGCCGGTGAAATCACCGTAGCTAAGGTTCAGCGCGCCCTGCCGCAGGTCTTGGCGCAAAATCACGTTCACCACGCCGGCGACCGCGTCCGCACCGTACACGGCGGAAGCACCGTCCTTCAGCACGTCGACGCGCGCGATGGCGGCGACCGGGATCATATTCATATCCACGAACTGCTCGGTGCCGAGGCCGGCGGCGCTGCCACCTTGGCCGAGGGGCGCGAAGGTGACACGGCGGCCGTTGATGAGCACGAGGGTCGAGTTCACGCCGAGGCCGCGCAGGGAGATGGCGGCCGTACCGGGGGAGGAGGTGTTGACCCGGTTTTCGGCGAAGCCGCCCGCGCCGATCTCAGGGATCTTGCGCAGGAGGTGC
>CAIUOU010000006.1 GCA_903900845.1 uncultured Opitutia bacterium | reverse complement strand
GGTTCAGCAGCAGGTTTTCGCGTTTCGGCGGGGGAGTGGACATCACCGCAGCCAACGGGGAAAGGCCCCGCCCGCAAAGGGAAATTCCGCGTCGCGTTTTCCGGGGGCCGGTGCTTCCGTGCAGCTCCCATTCGCACCTCCGATGATCCTGCTCGGCGTTAACATCGACCACTGCGCCACTGTGCGCCAGGCACGCTATCGTGGCGCTTCCGCGACGGCCGGCGGTTCGGTCGAGCCCGACCCCGTGGCCTTCGCCGTGGCATCTGAACGCGCCGGGGCCGATGGCATCACCGTTCACCTACGCGAGGATCGCCGCCACATCCAGGAGCGAGACGTCCTTCGCCTGCGCGAGTGCGTCGCGACCCGGCTCAACCTCGAGATGGCCTGCACACCCGAGATGACGGCCTTCGCCCTCGCCTTGCGGCCGGAGTTCGTCTGCGTGGTGCCCGAGAGCCGTCAGGAGGTCACAACGGAGGGCGGGCTCGACGTCGCCGGGAATCTCGACCGCGTGCGCGCTTGTGTCGACGCCTTGGGCGCGGCCGGCGTCAAGGTCAGCCTCTTCATTGATCCCGATGAGCCGCAGATCGCCGCCAGCGCCAAGGCCGGGGCGCCGCTCGTCGAATTGCACACGGGGGCCTGGGCCAACGCTTACCACACGCCGCGCCGCGCGGAGGAGTTCCGCCGGCTGCGCGTCGGCGCGGTCGCCGCGCATCAGGCGGGTCTCATCGTCAACGCGGGCCACGGGATCAACTACGTCAACGTCGCCGAGGTGCGTCTGCTGCCGCACCTGCACGAGCTCAACATCGGCCACAGCATCGTCAGCCGCGCCTTGTTCACCGGCGTGGAGGAGGCGGTGCGCGAGATGCGGGCCCGCTTGAACCCCTGAGGCCGCCGCCCCGCCGAAGATGACCGTTCCGCCCCTCCCGATGCTTCCTCCCGGCGGCATCCTCGTCGGACTCGGGGCGGACCTCATCGACGTGGAACGGGTGCGCGGGGTGATTGAGCGCCAGGGTGAGCGGTTTATCGCCCGCGTCTTCAGCGATGAGGAGCGCGCCTATTGCGGTTCGATGAAGCACCCTTTCAAGCACTACGCGGCGCGTTTCGCGGCGAAGGAGGCGGTGTCGAAATGCTTCGGCACCGGCATCGGCGGCGAATTGGGCTGGCGGTCAGTTTCGGTCTACCACGGCGAGCGTCATCAGCCGCTCGTGCGGCTCGACGAAAAGGGCGCCGAGCTCCTCCGTCGCGCTGGCGCGACTCATGTCCACGTGACCCTTTCCCACACCGAGACGATGGCGCTGGCCGTCGCCGTGCTGGTGCGGGCGGAGAGCTCATGATCCGGCCATGAATGGCGACGGTGAACCTGAGCTGCCGGCGGCGGCCCGTGCCGAAAGCCCCGCGCGCCTTTCCCGCACGCCCTCCTGGGTGATGCTCGGTTTCGTGCTCGGCGCGCTGGCGGTCTACGCGATGATGCGGCCGCGGGAAGGGCCGCCGCCGGCTGGTGCCCCGGTGGCGGCCGCCGCGCCAACCCCGGAGCCGAAGCGGGAGGCGCCCGCTCTCTCCACGATCGAGGCCGTCTTCGCCACGTGGGGCGAGAACGCCGTCTGGCAGGCAAACACCACCGAGGTCGTCCTGTGGAACTCACGCGACCGCGGTTTCACCGATTGCTACGAGGTGCGCCGGATCGGCGGGGTGAACTACTTCCGCAGTATCCCCGCGCTCACCCGCCGCGTGATCCGGCGCGGCAAGGAAATCCCCGAGTGCCCGCTGCAATTCACCGAGACCGAGGAGCAGTACCGCGAGTGGAAGGAGCACGGTCGCAACGAGCGCCCCGCGGAGCCCGCGCCGCGGCGTTCGCCATGATTCCGCCGCTGAGTCATCCCATCCTGGCCCCCGGGGCCGCCCGCGATCTCGAGGCGTCGTTGTTCGCGGGGGACGAGGCGGCCGAATGGAACGCGATGCGCCGCGCGGGTCGGGCGGTCGGGGAGGCGCTCCTGCGCGACATCCGCGAATGCGGCGGCATGCCCGTCGATGGACGCCTGCTTGTGTTGGCGGGCAAGGGCCACAACGGGGGTGATGCGCTGCTGGCCGCCCTCTCGATCCTCGCCGCGCGGCCGGCCGCCACCGTCGAGGTTTGGTTCGTCTTTGGCAGCCGGCCGCTCCGGCCGCTGGCGGCGCGGGCGTGGCGCGACCTTTGCCACGGGGCCCGCGGGCGCGTGCGCGAGGTCCGCGGCATCGAGGGGACTTACGACGCGGTGTTGGACGGGGTCTTCGGTTTCCAATTTCACCCGCCGATCGAGGTGCGCGTGGCGGCGCTTCTGGAGGCGGTCAACGCGGCCGCGATCCGCTTCCGCGCCGCGGTGGATCTGCCCAGCGCCGGGATCTTCCGCGCGGATTTCACCTATGCGACCGGCAGCTTGAAGACACCGGTCCTCGCCGGGGCCGCCGCGGGCCGGGTCCGTTATCTCGATCTCGGTTTCTTCCGTGGCGATGAGGCGGGGTCTCATCGCGTGCTGTCACCGCTAAACCTCGAGTCCCTGGGGCGCCTGCGTCCCTCCGCTTGCGACAAGCGCTCCTTCGGACACGTGTTCATCGTCGGCGGATCGGCGGCTTTCCCCGGGTCCGTACTACTGGCCACCTTGGCGGCGCTGAAAAGCGGCGCGGGATTGGTGACCGCCTTTGTGCCGGACACGCTGGTGGCGGCCTACGCGGCGAAGGCCCCGGAGGCAATGTGGGTGGGCTGGCCGCTCACACCCGGCGGCGGGCTCGCCCTGGAGGGTGAACATCTGCTGCGGGAAAAACTGCCGCGCGCCACGTCGCTGGTGATAGGCCCCGGGCTCGGCCGCGAGGCGGAGACCGCGGCGTTGGCGCGTTCGATCGCCGCGTCTTCGCCGGTTCCCCTGGTGCTCGACGCCGATGCTTTGACGGCGGACGTCGTCGACGCGGTGCGTCAACCCTGCGTGCTGACACCGCATGCCGGCGAACTGGCCCGGATGGGCGGAGTGCCGACGCAAGCGGTGCTGGTCGCGAAGGGGCCGGCAACGCGGATCCTGCACGGTGGCGTGACGTACGAAACCTGCGCCGGCGGACCGGTGCTGGCCCGCGGCGGCAGTGGCGACCTGCTGGCTGGTCTGATCGGCGGCCTGCTGGCGCAAACTCCCTCCGATCCGCTGGGCGCGGCTTGCCGGGGAACGCTTTGGCAGGGGCTCGCGGCCGACCGTCTCGCGCGGGCACGTGGCCAAACCGCGGTGCGGATTTCCGAGATGTTGGAACACCTCGCCTGGCCGGTCACGAACTGATCCCAGTCGGTTCATCCCGGAATCCGGGATGAATGGCCCCAGCTGGGACCGTCGCTTCACCAGTCCCGATGCGGAGAATAGCACCCTTGGTCTCCGCATGAAACGCGAAGATTATCCCCTGCGGCGCGAGAGATCCGCGATTGGTCATTAGACGAAAGCCCACCTTCGCCGGGCCTTCGGTGGGCAGCCTCCGCAGGGCCTTCTATTTTCATCCCGAAACTGGCAGGACTGTGGCAGGACAACCGGGTCGTTACCTATGAAAAAGGTGGCGGAGAGGGTGGGATTCGAACCCACGGTACCCTTTCGGGCACGCCTGATTTCGAGTCAGGTACGATAGACCACTCTGCCACCTCTCCGAACCAGGAGCGGAGATAGGTACGGGGCGGGGCGGAAAACGGAAGCAGAAAGTTGTCTGGGGTGCGTCAGGTGTTGGCGTCGCCGCCGGCCCGACCGGTGCCGCCGTTGGCGGGCAGGTGGTGCGGGAGGAAAAAGTAATAGTTCATCAGCCACCAACTCCGCGAGGACCGGTAGAAGAGCATCGGGAAGATCACGGCGCCGCCGACCGCCAGCCCCACCGCCACGCGGCCGCTGACGACGCCGAAAAAGGCGAGCAGTGCGACCGGCAGGAGGAAGCCCATCAGGGTCACGCCGTAATTGAGGGACATCGAGCCGAGGAAGAATCCCTCGTCGCCACCGCGCTCGAACGCGAAACCACAGTTGCGGCAATCGCTGTTGAGGCGGAACCAGGCGTTCTCCCGAAACAGCGAGTGGGCGCCGCAGTTCGGGCACCGGTGGGTGAGACCGCGCGCGATGATCTGGCCGCGGGTGACCCGGAGGGCGACGGGAGCGGAGGAGCCGGCGGGTTTCATCGGAGCCGGAGGGAATCCGCTTGGCGCGGTGGGCTCAACCCCGAAGACGGTGCGTCGCAGCGGTGACGCGGTCAAAAAAAAGGCGCCCTCCCGCAAAGGAGGGCGCCCGGAAGTTGGTTCCCGGATCAGGAGCCGATCTGGAAGCGCACGAACCGGCGCACTTGGATATTCTCGCCGATCTTGGTGATCTGCTCAGTGAGCATGTCCTTCACGGCCTTCTCGGGGAGCTTCACGAACGGCTGGTCGAGCAGGCAGACCGTGGAGTAGTACTTCTCGAGCTTGCCCTCGACGATCTTCTGCACGGCCGCGGGCGGCTTGCCCTGCACCTGGGCGGTGGCGATGTCGCGCTCCTTGGCCAGGTCGGCCTCGGGCACTTCGGCGCGGCTCACGTACAGCGGGCTGGCGGCGGCGATCTGCAGGCAGAGGTCCTTCACGAAGGCGCGGAACGCCTCGTTACGGGCGACGAAGTCCGTCTCGCAGTTGACCTCGATGAGGACGCCGACTTTGCCGCCGACGTGGATGTAGCTCTCGATCGCGCCTTCCTTGGTGAGGCGGTCGGCCTTCTTGGCTGCAGAAGCCGCCCCCTTCTTGCGGAGGATGGTGATGGCTTCCTCGACGTTGCCGTTGGACTCGGCGAGCGCCTTCTTGCAATCGAGCAGGCCGGCGCCGGTCGTCTCACGGAGGCTGGCGACCGCTTGGGCGGTGATGGGTGTGTTGCTCATGGAATCGCTTCGAGCGGGTGCTTACTCGGCCTTGACGGCGGGGCGCTTGGCGCGGACCGGGCGCTTCTTCGCGGCGGCTCCGGGGGCCGGTGCGGCCTCGGTTTCGCCCTCGACGGCCTCGGTGGCGACCTCGGAGGGCAGCTCGACCTTGGAGAGATCGACTTCGCCGGCCGCGACGGCGGCGGCATCGGTGACGGCCTTGAGGTCGGCGGCGCCACGCTGGGCCCGGCGGGTGTCACGCTGGCCCAGACCGCTCTGGATCGCGGAGGTCACGGCCTCGACGAGGATGCGGATGGACTTCACAGCGTCATCGTTGCCCGGGATCGGGTGCGAGACGGTGCTCGGGTCGGAATTGGTGTCGACGATCGCGAGGCAGGGGATACCGCAGCGGGCGGCCTCGGCGACGGCGATCTTGTGGTGGTTTACGTCGACCACGAAGAGGGCGGAGGGCAGGCCACCCATGTCGGCCACGCCGCTGAAGTTCTTCTGCATCCGCGTCATCTCGCGCTTGATGGCGGACTCCTCCTTGCGGGGAAGCTTGGACAGCTCGCCGCTGGTCTCCATGGCCTGGTACTTCTTGTACTTGGCGATGGAGCGCTTGACGGTCTCGTAATTGGTCAGGGTGCCGCCGAGCCAGCGGTCGACGCACATCGGCATGGTGGTGGAGGTGGCCGCCTCGCGGACGATCTCGCGGGCCTGGCGCTTGGTGCCGACGAAGAGGACGTTACCGCCGTTGCCGACCAGCTCCTCGACGAAGTTGCAGGCCTTGACGAGGGCATCGTGGGTCTTGCCCAAGTCGATGATGGTGATGCCTTGGCGATGGTCGAAGATGAAAGGCTTGGAACGGGGGTTCCAGCGCTTGGTCTGGTGTCCGAAGTGGACGCCGGCGTCGAGGAGGTCCTTGGGCGTGATGCTTAGGTTCATGTTGATCTGATGTATCCTTTGACACACAGGTCGGCCGGGGGGCCGCCTTGCGATCGAGGTTGTTGTGGTTGGTGGTGGTTGAGCTGAATCTCCCCGGGAGGGGAGCCGGTCAAAAGACCGTTCGCGACGGGGGGAAGCAAGCGTGAATTTGGCCTTCTCCCGCGGGGCAGGGAACGCGCCGGGTGGTGTTTGCCGGCAAAGTGCCCGCGGGCGGCCGGCGCGGACTTGCCAGCGGCGGGGAGGGTTCGATGCTGGCGAGGATGGCCGACGAACTCCCCGCGCGCGACCCCTTCCGAGAAGCCCGTAACGTGAAAGGGGTGGTGCGTTGTCCCTTTCAGGGCGAGGCCGTGCCGATGATGCTGCGGCACGCGGCCGTGCGTGAAGCGGCGCGCGATTGGCGGACTTTCAGTTCCGACGCCCCCTTCCGGGTGCCGATCCCCTCCGAGGAGGCGGTGCGTTCGATGCGCCAGCTGCCGATCGAGACCAATCCGCCCGAGCACACCGATTACCGCGCCATCGTGGAGCCCTTCTTCCAGCGGGCGAAGCGGCCGGAGGTGATCGCGCGGGTGGAGGCGCTGATCGGCGGCCTGCTTTCCGCGATGCTGACGCGGGACTCGTTCGAGGTGGTGGCGGACTTTGCGTTGCCGGTGCAGTCGCGGGCGCTCACGCATCTGCTCAACGTGCCCGAAAGTGAGGCCGACATCTGGATCGGTTGGGGAATCCATGTGTTCAAAGTCACGGGCGGCGAGTTCAAGAAGGGCACCGTGCTGGAGGACTATCTGCGGGCGAAGTTCGACACGGCGGCGAACAATCCGGGTGAAGACTTCTTCAGTGCGCTGACCAAGGCTACGTACCGGGGGCGTTCGCTCACGCGGGACGAGATGATGGGGTTCGCCAACCTCACCTTCGCGGGCGGGCGCGACACGATCATCCACACGCTGGCGAACATCCTCGCGCATTTCGGACGCCAGCCGGAGTCGCTTGCCTTCCTGCGCGAGGATCCGCGGCGTATCACCCATGCGAGCGAGGAGTTCTTCCGGTACTTCATGCCGCTCACCCACATCGGGCGCGTCTGCCCGGCGGGGGCGGACGTCAACGGCGAGCGGGTGCCGCCGGATGGGCGCGTCTCCCTGGCCTGGGCTTCGGCCAACTTCGACGAGACGGTCTTCGAGGCTCCGCACGAGATTCGTCTCGATCGGCGGCCGAACCCGCACCTCTCGTTCGGATTCGGCCCCCACCTTTGCCTCGGGGCGCCCCACGCCCGGCTGATCACGCGCACCTTTTTGCAGGCGCTGATCGACCGTGTGGCCGGCGTCGAGATCCTCGAGGCCATCGAGCACGTCGAGCGCGAGGGAGCCTACCAGCGGATCAACGGCTACGACTCGCT
>CAIUOU010000005.1 GCA_903900845.1 uncultured Opitutia bacterium | reverse complement strand
CGGAGGCGGGTTCACCCTTCCCGAAGGCCTCTCGCACCGATGATGTGCCCATCACTTTGTCGAAGTAATCGTCGTGCAGTTCCAGCTGATCGCCGTAGCGAGCCCTCACGGCCGAGAGCAACGCGAGGGTGGTTTGAACCGGACGATAGGCCCCTCGGTCAGTGACGTGCAGCTGACAACCTCCGCAGCGCTTACCCGCGAACTTGGAAAACGTCGGCGCAAACCACGCCTCGCGGAAAACCGCGCCCGGCAAACCGAGGGCGTTGAGCTCGCGCGTCAGCAAGTAACCGTCGATCCACGGCGCCCCGAACAACTCAAACGGCCGCGTGGTGCCGCGACCCTCCGAGAGGTTTGTCCCCTCGAGCAGGACCTGACCGGGATAGACGGTCGCGGTGTCGGGCGTCGGCATGTTCGGCGACGGCGTCACCCACGGAAGTCCGGTGTGGTCGTGCCAGTCGGTGCGCTTCCAGCCGCGCATCGGCACCACGGTGAGTTCGACGCGGCGCGCGAGGAAGCGCGCGTTGAACAACCGGGCGAGCTCGCCGGTCGTCATCCCGTGACGCAGCGGCACCGGGTAAAGCCCGATGAACGAGCTGTGACGCGGATACTCGAGGATCGGGCCTTCCATATGCACGCCGTTGATCGGGTTGGGCCGGTCGAGCACGACGAACGGGATACCCGCCTCGGCTGCCGCCTGCATCGCGTAGGCCATCGTCGCGACGTACGTGTAAACCCTCGTGCCGACGTCCTGGAGATCGAACACCAGCGTCTCGACTCCGCGCAGCATCGCGTGCTCGACGGTCTTGCCGGTGTGCTGCGTGTCGAATGACCGCATCGTAACGTCGATGTCGGCCAGCGGCGCGTCGGGGAGCTTCAGCGCCTGCCCGTACAAGCTGAAGACCGGCACTCCGAGGTGTTCGTCCTGGTAGTAATCGACAAACTCCCCCGCCTGCGCGTTGCCCCGCACACCGTGCTCGGGACCATAGAGCGCGGTAAGGTGGAAGTCGGAATTGTCGCGAAAAAGTTCCGCGGTGGAACGCAGGCGCCCGTCGACTCCGGTGGGATTCGTGATCAGCCCGACGCGACGTCCCCGCAGCAACCCCATTTGCTCGCCGAAAAGAACCTCGACCCCGGTTTGCACAGCCATGGCGGGATTCAGCGCGCCCCATCACCGAAGCCAAGGGCGTTCTCCCGCCCCCGCAAAGGGGTCAGGGCGTTGAATGTTTTAAGCGCATAGGCCCGCCCCGTAGACCAAACACTTAACGCCCTGACCCCTTTTCCATGGGGTCAGGGCGTTGAGCGTTTAGCGACCTCCTGGAAACGACGGAATTAAACACTTAACGCCCTGCCCCTTGAGGATCGTCCGCTGACCTTTGAGGATCGTCCGCAGAGAACCAGATTTCGCGGGTCAAAACAGAGCCACCACGGTAATTAGCGGGAAGCTGACGGGAAATTGGACTTTCCGGGCCGGATTGGGTTATTCGGGTGACTGAAAGGCTGATGCGCCCCCTTCTCCTTTCCTGAACCCTACCCGGCATGACACCAAAACAAACCCGTCACATAACCTTCGCGGCCTTTCTCGGGCTGCCGTTAGCCGCTCTCTCATTGCGAGCGCAAACCGCGCCGGCCCGGCCCGTTGGCTCCGAGACGGTCGAGCTATCGCCTTTTCAGGTGAGTGCCGAGTCCGTGACTGGCTATGCGGCGTCCGAAACCATGAGCGGCAGCCGCGTCAAGACGCCGATCCTGGACCTGCCCTACACGGTGAATGTCATGACCAATGAGTTTCTCGCGGACTTTGGGATCTTCGAGCTGTCCGACAACGTCAGCCACATCGGCGGCTTCACCGGCCTGGATGTCGGCGGCAATTTCGTACTGCGCGGCTTCACCTCGAACAACCAACTGCGCGACGGATTTTTCCGCCTCGGCCGCTACGGTTCCAGCAACATTGACCGCATTGAGATTATCAAGGGTTCCAACGCGGCGATCTACGGCCGGTCCTCTCCGGGCGGTATGATGAACATGATTTCCAAGGCCCCGAAGTCCACGGCCAACCAGAAGCTATCCCTTAACTACGGTGATTATGGCACGCAGCGCGTGACCTTCGAGGGCACTGGTCCGCTTCTAACGAGCCGGCTTGGCCAGACCAATTATCTTCTCACGGCGAGCTACTATCAGCGCGATTTCGAGGCGGATTGGACGCTGGCCCGTAATCAAGAATACTTCCTCGCTCTCGATCACATCTTCAGGAACGGCGCCAAGTTCACGCTGATGGCAGAGTACTTCAAACAGCAGCGTCACTCTCCGCTGAGCGGAGCGCCGGTCATCATCGACAAGAAGGGCACCGGCACCAGTGCGACCATCGATGTGGACGACGTCGCCATCGGTTACGCCGAGAATCTAGCGAAAAACAGCACCTACGGCCCCAACAGCAGGCTCAACCGCGACAATACCTCGGTCACGGGCACATTGGAGAAAAAGCTCGGCGAAATCCTCAGCCTCCGCGCCTCTGGCAACCTCTATTCGGCCGGACGCGATGACTACAACCAGAACACCAACTGGGGCACCATTCTCATCAACAAGGCCAACACCGTCCCGCCCTTTTCCCAACGCGGAGCCACGCCGAATTGGGGACGGATTTTCGAAGACGGAGGTTCCTTCCAAGGCGACCTGCTTGCCCGCTATTGGACCAACGACCGCAAGCTCGAGCATCGCACGTTGCTCACCGTCGACTTCAACGATTACTATCGGTGGGACCCGACCATCAGCTACGCCGGCGCCACGCATCCCGACATCGTCGCTTGGAATTTGGCCCGCAGCGTCACGGTCGATGCCAATTACAATCCCGTAGGGCCGATCGGATATTTCACCAAGAGCCCTGATCCGGTGAACGGCTTTGTTTCCACGCGAAAGATGAAGCGCCGCATCTCCGTGCTGGGCGGCCTGCTGCGACACCAGTCATCCCTGCTGGGCGGTCGGCTGCTCGGATTCACCGGCGCCCGCTTCGATTCCATCCGCTATCGCCACCGCGATTTTCTGACCGCGGCCTCGTCCTTTACGCCGTTCATACCGGGCTATCGGGTAGGAGATCAGATCAGGAAAACCATCACCTCCTTCAACCCGAATTTGGGCGCCAACTTTAAGCTGAAGGAAAACCTCCGCGTCTACGCCAGCTACAGCCGCAGCTTCTTCCAATCCCAGGGTGATAACCCCATCGAGATCGCCAACCCGACCTACAAGCCGGAAACCGCCGACGGCTGGGACTATGGCTTCAAGGGCTCCGGCTTCGGCGACCGCCTGACCTACACGATCAGCGGTTTCTACATTAGCCGGCAAAATGTGAGTGTGGACGACATCGATCCGGTCACCGGCGTCACGGTCAGCCGGCGCGACGGCGACCAGTTGGTGCGTGGCTATGAGGCGGATGTAAGCTGGAGCCTGACCAACGAATGGTTCCTGCTCGGCAGCTACGGCAACGTTCACTCGATCTACACCGATTTTGGTGACGCTAATCCGCAGGCCATCGGACGCAAGGTGCAGTACGTCGCCCCTTACAACGGCAGCTTCACCGTCAAGTTTAGCCCGTCGCGGGGACTGATGAAGAACTTCTCCACCAACCTCGGCGTGACCTTTATGGGCGCGACTCCCACGGAAACGCCGATCGCAGGCGACACCGTGACCGGTCCTGTTGGCAGGCGCGTAGTCACTTTTTCGTCCCGCCAGTGGGCCCTCACGGTACCTGCCTACCAAGTCTGGAGCGTCGGTGCCCGCTATACCCTCCAAAGCGGCCGGGGCATGAACCATACCTTTGCGGTGAACGTGAACAATGCCCTGAACAAGCAGTTCCTCCGAGCCGGCACCAGCGGAGCCACCCGTATTCTCCAGGGCGACGACCGCGCCATTTTTATTACTTACACCATCAACCACAAAGGCGCCAAGTTCTGAGGCGCAATTATGGTCAGGGCGTTAAACGTTTAAGAGAACCTAACGGGGCAATTCTCGCGGACCAAACGCTCAACGCCCTGACCCCTTCTTGATAGGGTCAGGGCGTTGAACGTTTCAGGTGGGTGCGATTGGCCCCGGGAGCTAAACGCTGAACGCCCTGGCCCCGTTGGGGCGCCCTCCCGCAGTTAGAGGCGACCCGCCTAGCGCGGGGTGATCCTCAGGTTTGCGAAGCGGGCGATCGTCGAGCCCTCGAACCAGAGGGCCACGGCGCCCTTGCCGCTGGGACCAGATTTCACGTCGTTGACGATCAGGGTCGGTTGCTGGCTGCCGTTAACATAAAGGCGCGCCTTGTCGCCTTGGACGTCGATTTTGACGTGGATCCACTCGGCCGGAAGGATGTCGACGTAGGATTCATAGCGTGAGGGGGTTTCCTCGCGCAGCTTGCTCCACGTGTGCACGGGATGGGAAATATACTGGGCGGTGTGATTACGGCGCTCCTGATCGTCAGCGCGGCCGTTGGTCGGGCGCAGGTAGAAACAGTCGTAGGTCTTGCGATCGGGTTGAACGCGGAACGCGACGCCGACGAAACCGCGTGCGCCGCCAGTGGCGCCGGTGCCGGGTTCACCGGTCAGGTCAACCTCAATGGTACCGTTCGAGAACTCGACGCCGTCAACGAGGGCGAGGTGGTCGAGGCGGCCTGCTCCGCCGGTGAGTCCGCCCCCCTTGGTCTTTCCGGCCTTTGCGCTACCAGAGATCGGACCGGCGGACGGGCCGCCGGCTGGCGCCGCGAGTTGTAGGGCTAACTTGCCCTTGAAGGTGCCGGGGGTGGCAGTGGCGTGCTGGAGAATAAGACCTGCGGCGGTATCGAGGGCGAGGTTACGGCTTTGCGCCAGGCCGGGAAGAGGCGCGATAGCCAGCAGTGCGAGGGCGGCTTTCAGGTGCAATGATTTCATAACAAGGTGGATCGCGTGCCAGAGGCCCGACCGCCTGACAACCCCGGTTGTGGAGAGGGCGGGTCCAAGGGGTGAGGGCGTTCAAGGTTCAAATCGCACCCGAAACTACGAACACCCTCACTCCATTTGCCCCTCGTCGGATCACTCCCCCGCCGCCCGGACATGCGCGAGAAATTTTCCCCACGAGCCGGGGGCAAGCGGTTGCTTGCCGCTTCGCGTCTCCGCGGAGACCAGCAACATGAGTGCGCGCAGCGCCTGCTCTGAGTTCGTCTCCCGACGGAAGGCGGGATCTTCGGCGAACACCGACACCACGAGCAGCAAAGCGTCCAGGGCGCTCTCCTTGTTCATCACACCGCGGGCCACCATCTCGGAATTGCGGGCTTTCAGTCCGAGGGACAACGCGCGCAGGATCTCCGGGCGGTGTTCGTGGGAAGCGGGCATCGCGGCGGCCAGTTCGGCGAGCGCGCCCATCATGATATAGTGGTAGGCTGGGCGCGCGTTGTGCGGGTCAACCCAGCGGCCCGAGCGCGGACCTTCTTCCAACTGACCGGGCACGACTCCGATGCGGGCCTTGCGCACGGCGGCCTCCAGGTAACGCGCGTCGCCGGTCACGCGGAAGGCGCGGGCCAGCAGCCGCACACTGAAGCTATTGTAGTTCCAATTGGCGCAAAGTGAACGCGTCAGGGCCCAGTCAGCGGAGCGGCGCGCGGAATCCAGATACCGTTGTTCGCCCGTGATGGCATGGAGTTCGAACATCGCCACGCCGCATTCGCCGTTGTCGAATTGCAGCCCGCCGTCACCCAGGTCCTCGAACACCCACCCGTTCCGGGTGATCTCGCCGAGACGGCCGGCTTTCTCCGCCTGCGCCAAAAACCGGGACGCCACCTCCATCGCGCGGGCGGCGGAAGTGCCGCGGGCGGCGGGAAACGGAAAACAGCCCGCGCCGGCCTGCTCCTGCGCCCAGATCAGAAAATCCGCGGCGTCCTTCGCCATGGCGATACCGCG
>CAIUOU010000004.1 GCA_903900845.1 uncultured Opitutia bacterium | reverse complement strand
TCGGCTACAATCGAGCCCAATTTACCCGTGTCGATTCGTGTCCAGCCGTGGTTGACCCCTCGCGCAGCTACTCGGGAGCGCCTCTCGACCCCAAGGCTAGCCCTCCTGAACGTCGCTTCGGTTGCGGAGGAACCGCGCTGGCCCCTCTGGAATTTGCCTAAACCTCCCCCTCAATTCGTGTCCCTTCGTGTCTATTCGTGGTTAACCAAACTAAGGAACCAACGTTCATGAACCAATCCTACCCCCTTCATCGCCGTTCGTTCCTCGCTTCCGCCGGGGCCGGAGCCGCGACACTTGCCCTCCTTCCTCCGTCCGCGGGAGCCGCCGACGCTCCGGTCTGCCGCGGAAAGCTCATCGAGGCCGGTCGCAAGCTGAACATCGCCTGCATCGGTTGCGGCGGAAAGGGCGTCTCCGATGTCGCCGGCGTGAGCTCCGAGAACATCGTCGCACTCTGCGACGTCGACTCCGTGCAGGCCCGCCAGGTCTTCGGACGGTTCCCCGCGGTGCCGAAGTATCAGGATTTCCGGAAAATGCTGCGAGAGCTCGATGACCAGATCGACGCCGTGACCATCTCGACACCCGACCACACGCATCACGCGGCCGGCATGCTGGCGATTTCGATGGGCAAGCATGTTTTCATCCAGAAGCCGCTCGCGCGCACGATCGGCGAGACCCGCGAGCTGCTCCTCGCCGCGCGCCGCCATGACGTCATCACGCAGATGGGCAACCAGGGCCACGCCGGCGAGGGTCTGCGGCTCGCCCGCGAATGGGTGCAGGCCGGGCTGATCGGCACCGTCCGCGAGGTCCACGTGTGGACCCGGAAGATGGAGGTCGGTCCCTATAAATCGACGCGCAAGGAACGTCCCGCGCTGGACGAGACGCCTCCGGGCACCCTGGACTGGAATCTCTGGAACGGTCCCGCCCCGGCGCGTCCCTACAGCGCGGAGTACGCGCCCCGCCGCTGGCGCAACTGGTGGGACTTCGGCTGCGGTGCGCTGGGAGACATCGGCTGCCACACAATGGACGCTCCGTTTTACGCCCTCGACCTCGGGGCACCTTCCTCGGTCCAGGCCGACTGCGGGCCTTTCAACGACGAGACCTTCCCGGACTGGGCCGTGATCACCTACGAGTTCCCCGCCCGGGGCGCGCGGCCGGCCGTGCGCCTTACTTGGTATGACGGCGGCAAGCTCCCGCCTCGCCCGCGCGAACTCGAGGAAGGCCGCGCGTTCGAGGAACGGTACGGCTACTACCTGCAGGGCGACGCCGGCGTCATCTACGATCCAAGCGAAAAGTGCTCGAGTCCGCGCCTGCTGCCCGAAGCGCGC
This sequence comes from uncultured Opitutia bacterium, assembly GCA_903900845.1. Lineage (GTDB taxonomy): Bacteria > Verrucomicrobiota > Verrucomicrobiia > Opitutales > Opitutaceae > ER46. Next base: position 37,567 of record CAIUOU010000004.1, on the reverse strand, counting down.
ATGCGCGCGACCGCCTTCCCGCCCAAGGCCATTCCCCGTGTCCCGGGCGGCGATCCGTTCCTGGAGTGGATCACGGCCTGCAAGGGGGGGCCGCGTCCCGGCTCCGCCTTCGAGTACGCCGCGCCGCTCACCGAGATGGTGCTGCTCGGCAACGTCGCCCTGCGGGCCCGCGGCCGGAAGCTGCGCTGGGACGCCGTGGCGATGCGCCTGCCCGATGCGCCCGAGCTGGAACCGTTCCTTCGCCCCGCACCCCGCGCCTTCTGAGCGCGCCTAATCGTACCCGTTTTTCGGGTACTGAATAGCCTCCGGCGCACGCCCGCATAGGGGAAACGCGGATTCCGAGCCCGCGCGGCGGTCCGCGCTTGCGGGTCGCCCGCGGCGGTCGATTGTCCCCCGCCGTGCGACCAACCCTGCTCCCGCCGCCCCCCTCCGAAGCCCCCGCCGGCCCGGAATCCCGGTGGTTCTGCGTGCGCTCTCAGGTGAAGCGCGAGCACGTCGCCGCCGCGCACCTCGTGGAGCGCGCGGGCGTCGAGGTCTTCGCGCCCCGCATCCGCTCCGTCCACGGCAACCACCTCGGCGGGGTCACGCACACGCTCGAGGCCCTCTTTCCCGGCTACGTCTTCGTCCGCTTCGACTACGCGCGGCAGGCGCGTCTCGTGGTTAGCACCGCGGGTGTCCGCGGGATCGTCGCCTTCGGCGCACTGCCGCCACCCGTTCCCGACGCGGTGGTCGAGGGACTCCGCCGCGAGATCGCCGGCCAGGCCGGCGCCGCCGCCGCCCCCATCCTGCGCGAGGGGGCCTGGGTGCGCGTGCTCGCCGGCTGTTTTCGTTTTCTGGAAGGTAGAATGGTGCAGGTCGACCCCCGCTCGGACCGCGTGCGGGTGCTCCTCGATCTGCTCGGCGGCGAGGTGCACGTCACCCTGCCCGCCCATCAGGTCGCCCCCCTCGGGGTGGCGACCCGCCGTTATCCTTCCGGGCTGCTGCACTCCGCGGCGGCGCCCGTGTTACGTCGAGCGGGCTGAAGCCGGGCGGCTCCGCCGCCCACGCCGGAAAACTGGTGTCGCCGCCAGGTGCGGCAGCTTTGCCCAGAAACGACGCCCCGCTGTCATGCCTCCGCTTCGTGTCGAAGGTTTGCCCTCCTGGAAAAGGACGATCGATCTCGTCCTCGCCGCACTCGCCCTGCCCGTGCTCGCCGTGGCGGCGTTCGTGGTCGCGCTCCTCCACGGGTTGGTTTCACCCGGGCCGCTCCTTTTCCGCCAGACCCGCGTGGGCCATCTCGGCCGGACCTTCACGCTGTGCAAGTTTCGCACCATGCGCGCTGGCGCCGACCAGAGCGCGCACCGGCGGCACCTCGCGAACCTTGCCGCCGGCGGGGGTCCGCTGCGCAAGCTCGACCAGGAACGCGACGGCCGCGTTTTCCCCGGCGGACGTCTCCTGCGCGCATCCGGAATCGACGAATTGCCCCAGCTCGTGAACGTCCTGCGCGGCGACATGAGTGTCGTCGGTCCACGCCCGTCGCTCGACTACGAGCTCGGCCTGCATCCGCGGGCCCAGCGTGCCCGCGTGGCCGTGCACCCGGGCCTTACCGGCCTCTGGCAGGTGAGCGGCAAGAACCGCACGACGTTCCGTACCATGCTCGCGCTCGATCTCCGCTACGCACGCCGCCGTTCCCCCGCCCTCGATCTCGCGATCATCGCGCTCACCCCGGTCGCGCTTCTGCGCGAGATCGCCTCGGCCCTCCGCCGGCCGGCCCCCGTCCTTTCCTCCCCGCCCCGTCGCCCCGCCTCCCAACCATGAAATCCCGCATCAATGTCGGCGTCGTCGGCTGCGGCTACTGGGGTCCCAACCTCATCCGCAACTTCCGCTCCCTCCCGGCCTGCCGTATGAAGGTGATGTGCGACGTCAACGAGGGGCGCCTCGCCCACCTGCACGAGCTCTATCCAGAGATCCAGCGCGAGACCGACTACGCGCGCCTGGTCGAGGACCCCGAATTGCACGCCATCGCCATCGCGACCGCCGTGCCGCTGCACTTCCCGATGGCCCGGCGCGCCCTGCTCGCCGGCAAGCACGTCATGCTGGAGAAGCCGATGGCCGCCTCCGTGGCGGAGTGCGAGGAACTCATCGCCATCAGCCGCCGCCTCGGGCTCGTGCTCATGGTCGGGCACACTTTTCTCTTCTCCGAGCCGATCCGGAAAATCCGCGAAATCGTCGACCACCGCGATATCGGCGAGCTGCGCTACATTGCCTCCCGGCGGCTCAACCTCGGGCTGTTCCAGCGCGATATCAACGTCGCGTGGGACCTCGCGCCCCACGACATCTCGATCATCCTCCACATCATGCAGGAGATGCCCCACCGGGTGAACTGCTGCGGGGGTTCGCACATGACCCGGGGCGTGGAGGACGTGACCTGGATGAGCCTCCACTTCTCCCGCGAACGCTCCGCCATCATCCACACGAGCTGGCACGACCCGCGGAAGGTGCGGGAGATGACGATCGTCGGCAGTTCGCGCATGATCGTCTATGACGACGTCGCGGGTCCCGAAAAACTGCGCATCCACGACGTCCGCATCGAGCGCCCGCCGCTCTACGACACGTTCGCCGCGTTCCACTACGCCTACCACTACGGGGACACCTACTGCCCGTACATCAAGCACGAGGAACCGTTGCGGAACCAGTGCACGCATTTCCTGGAATGCATCCGCGAGGACCAGACCCCCCTGACTTCCGGCGCCCAAGGTCTCGACGTGGTCCGGATTCTCGAGGCTTCGACCGAGTCCCTCCGAAACCACGGGGCCGCCGTGCGTCTCGCCCCGTGCTCCTCGTCTTCCACTTCCTCCTCGTCCCTCCGGACCGAGGCCCCGCCACCCCATCGTAATGGCGACACATCCATGGCCCGCACGGCGCCGTCGACCGTCGCCTTGCCGCGTCTTTCGCATGAACCGGAATCCTGACCTCCTGAATCCCGTGGCCGCCGACGTCAGCCTCGGCGCCCGAGTCGCCATCCACGGCACCGTCAACCTCTACGGGTGCGAGATCGGCGACGACACCCGCATCGGCGCCTTCGTCGAGATCCAGCGGGGCGCCCGCGTGGGCCGCCGCTGCAAGATCTCCAGCCACTCGTTCGTGTGCGCCGGGGTGACGCTCGAGGATGAGGTTTTCATCGGGCATGGTGTGAACTTCACGAACGATCCGCGCCCCCGGGCCACCAATGGCCTCGGTGAACTCCAGGGCCCCGGGGACTGGACCTGCGTGCCCACTGTGGTGAAGCGCGGGGCGTCGATCGGCTCGGGCGCCACCATCCTCTGCGGCATCACCATCGGTGAAGGGGCGATCGTCGGGGCCGGTAGCGTCGTGACCCGCAGCGTTCCACCCGGCGAGACCGTCGCCGGCAACCCCGCCCGCGTCCTCCCTTCCCATCCCCATGCACCATCCTGCCGTTCCCTTCCTTGATCTGCGCGCGGCCCACGAGCCGCTGCGGCCGCGGCTGCGCGCCGCCCTCGACGAGGCCCTCGACAGCAGCGCCTTCGCCGGCGGCCCGTTTGTGGAGCGCTTCGAGTCGGAGTTCGCCCGTTTCTGCGGTGCGCGCCACGCCGTCGGTGTCGGCAGCGGCACGGAAGCGATCTGGCTCGCCCTCGCGGCCCTCGGCGTGGGCTCCGGCGACGAGGTCATCACCTCCCCGGCCACGTTCATGGCCACGGCCGAGGCCATCACGTTCTGCGGGGCCACGCCGGTCTTCGCCGACATCGATCCCCGCACACACACCCTCGACCCCGAGGCCGTGGAGGCCGCGATCACACCCCGGACCCGCGCCATCATCCCCGTGCACCTGTACGGGCAGATGGCGGACATGGATCCGATCCTTGCGATCGCGCGTCGCCACGGCCTGCGGGTGATCGAGGATGCCTGCCAGGCGCACGGCGCCGAGTATCACGGGCGGCGCGCCGGGACGCTGGGCGACGCCGGGTGCTTCAGTTTCTATCCCGGCAAAAACCTCGGCGCGATCGGCGAGGCGGGAGCGGTGGTGACGGACCAGCCCGAGCTGGCGGAAGCGGTGGCCACGCTGCGCGAGCACGGCCAGACGCGTAAATACCACCACCGCCGTATCGGATGGAACGCGCGGATGGACGGCCTGCAGGCGCTCGTCCTCAGCGTGAAGCTCGAGGGCCTCTCCGAGGGCAATCAACGCCGCCAGCTCCATGCGAGGCGCTACGACGAGTTGCTCGCGGGCGCGCCGGAAGTGGTCGCACCATCCACGGCGGAGGGCCGAACCCACGTTTTCCATCTGTACGTGGTGCGGGTGGCGGACCGCGACCGTGTGCTCGCGGAGCTCGCGCGCCGCGGGGTGATGTGCGGGATCCACTATCCCGTGCCGGTTCATCTCCAGCCCGCGTACCGCGGACTCTGTTACCGCGAGGGCTCGCTTCCCCACGCGGAGCAGGGCGCACGCGAGGTGCTGTCGCTTCCGATGTTTCCCGAACTTGCCGCTTCACAGTTGGAACGCGTCGCCCACGAGCTCCGGGACGTGCTCGCCCGGCCAGTCCGGCTGGAACTCACGTGAACGCGGCGGCGTCCGTGTCCGCCGCTCTTCGGATCCGTTCGATTGACCCTCGGAGCGACCCCGCGACGGCGGCCGCGTCGGCGGACCTCCCGGGCGCCACGGTGTTCCACTCACCCGCGTGGTCGCGCGCGTTGCATGCCGCCTACGGGTTCCGCACCCGGATTTTAATCGCCAGCACCGCGGACGGAACGATCGAGGCCGCCCTCCCCGTCACGGAGCTTCCAGTCTGGCCGCGGGGTGTTCGCGGAGTCTCCCTTCCGTTCGCCGACTTCTGCCCGATTTTATCCCGCGGCGCGGACGCGCGCCACTTCCTGCAGGCCGCGATGGCGCGCCATGCCGCCGACTCAGGCTGGCGATGCTTGGAACTAAGGGGTGACGGCGCCCTTTCCGAAGGGGCGGCTTCCACCCGCTTTCACGGTCATGCGCTGTGTCTGGATCCAGGGGATTCACCGGTTCCCGCGGGCGCCGCACCCTCGGTCCGCCGCGCCGTGCGGAAAGCCGTGCGCTCCGGTGTCGCAGTCGAATTCTCCCACGACGAATCCGCGCTCCGACGCTTTCACGCGCTCTATTGCCGGACTCGCCGACGCCACGGATCACCTCCAGCGCCCTGGGGTTTCTTCGCCGCCATGTCACCCGCGCTGATCGCGCCGGGGTTGGGTTTCGTGGCGCTCGCCACCCGGAGCGGCCGGGATCTCGCCGGGGCGGTCTTCCTGCGGCACGGCCAACGCGCGTTGTACAAGTACGGCGCCTCGGATCCCGATCACCACGCTTTCCGGCCCAATCATCTGCTGATGGCGGACTCCGCGGCGCACCTCGCTCGGCAGGGCTGCGTGGAACTCCATCTCGGCCGCACGTCGGTCGGCGCCGAGGGCCTGCGGCGCTACAAACTCTCCTGGGGAGCGGTCGAGCACGACATCGCCTACACTCGCCTCGATCCGCGGAACGGCCGCCCACTCCCCGCCCCGGACCGAGCCGGAACCTGGCCGACGCATCTTTTCCGCCGACTCCCGTTGCCCGTCCTCCGCGCCATCGGCGCCTTCCTCCATCCCCGTCTCGCATGAATCCGCTCACCGCGCCCTCAGCGCCCCACCGCGCAGCCGACTCCACTGAACCGCCGTTTTCCACGCCGGCCACGCTCACCGCGGGCGATATCTACTACACGCTGTTCCGTCACAAGGTTAAGATCCTCCTGTGCGCGCTGGCCGGCGCCGTCGCCGCGGGGGCCGTTCGCTTCCTCGGGGATCCGCCTTACGAATCGGAAGCCAAGCTGCTGGTGCGTTACGTGCTCTCCGAGAGTCGCGCGCTCGGCGGGGAAGCCGGCGCGAAGTCCCCGGATCCGCGGGGTGACACCATCATGAAGTCGGAGGCGGAAATCCTCGGCAGCCTTGATCTGGTTCGCCAGGTGGTCGACGCGACCGGTCCCGAGCGGATCCTCGGTCCGATGGGAGCGGCGGGTGGACCGGCCGGGGCCGTCGCCGCGGTGCGCTCCAATCTCTCCATCCGCGTGGCTCCGGCCACGAGCGTCATTCACATCGCTTTTCGGCACCCGGATCCCGAGTTGGTGCAGCCCATTCTCCGCGATCTCATCAGCCGATATCTGCGTTTGCACCTTGAGACCCACACCGCCAACGGGCTCGTCGGCGATGTGCTGTCCCAGGAAACCGACCGCCTGCGGGCGCGCCTGGCCCGCACCGAGGAAGAACTGCGAAAGGCCACCGCCGCCGCCGGCGTAATCTCACCCGAGGACGCCCGCCGCGAGCAGGCGGAAAGGATCTCGGGCCTCCGGCGCGAATTGTTGCTGGCTCAGGCCGGCCTGGCCGAACGGTCAGCCCTCCTCGAGCGCCTCCGCCGGCGCGAACCGGCCGTTTCCCTGGCCGGCCCGACCCCGCCGCCGGAAATCGCCACCGCTTACGAAGGACTCGTGCAGCAGGCGCTGCAGCTAAGGCAAGTGGAGCGCGAGTTGCTCGCGCAATTCACCCCGGAAAGCGGCCGCGTGCGCGAGGTCCGGGAACGGCTGGACCTGTTGCTGGCGCGGCGGGACGCCCTGATGGTCGATCACCCGGCGCTGGCTGAACATTCCGGTGCGCCCGGAAGGCTTGCGGACCCCGGCCGCACGGAGGAAGCCGCCGCGCACGTCGCGGCGCTCGAGGCCCGCGTCGCGGTGCTCTCCCGCGGCTTGGAGGAGGCGCGCGCCGAGCACACACGCGCCGAGGAATCCGAAGGCCGGATCCAGGAGTTGCGGCGGCAGCGCGACCTGGAGGACACCAACCTTCGGCGTTACGCGGCCAGCTTGGAACAGGAGCGCATCGGCCAGACCCTCGGCGGAGGGCGAGTTGCGAACATCAGCCAGATTCAGACTCCGTCACCGCCGTTCGCCGATAGCGGCGGAACGCGGCGCACCGCTGGGATGCTCCTCGCGGGCGGTCTCTTGGTCGGCCTCGCGTGGGCGTTCCTCACGGAGTGGTACCTCGACCGCTCCCTCAAGCGTTCCGTCGATGTGGAACGCGAGCTGCGCACCCCGCTCCTGATTGATATCCCCCTCCAACCGCGACGAAACCTCGAGGGGGTGGCCGCGCTCCTCGCCCCGGGCAAGCCCGAGCCCGAAGGAGCACCTCCCCCGCGTCCGCATCCGCTCCGGCCGTTCCATGAAACTTTGCGCGACCGCCTCATCGCCGACTTCGAGGCGCGCGGGCTCACGCATAGACCCAAGTTGGTCGCGGTGACTGGATTGGGTCGCGGGGCCGGCGTATCGACGACCGCGGCCGGGCTGGCGCGCAGCTTTTCCGAGACTGGCGACGGCAGCGTGCTGCTGGTGAGCTTTGCCGGCTCCAGCGGCTCGGCACATCACTTTTTGCACGGCCGGGCCGCCGGCGGCCTGGAGGAAATGCTCTCGAACGGACCGGCGGGGGTGGCAGGTGCCAATCTTTTCATCGCCGCGGAGGACACGGCGCAAGGCGGGGCCTCGAGCAACCTTCCCCGGCGCTTCCGCGGCCTCGTTCCGCGCCTGAAATCGAGCTCCTTTGACTACGTGATTTTTGACATGCCTCCCGTGAGCCAGATCAGCGTCACCCCCCGCCTCGCGTCGTTCATGGATCTGGTGCTGGTGGTCGTTGAAGCCGAACGCACCGATCGCGACGTCGCCCGCCGCGCCCTGGGATTACTCGAAGCCTCCGGAGCCCGCGCCGGCGTGGTCCTGAACCGCAGCCGCCGCTACATCCCCGCCCTTCTGCACGAAGACCACCTCGCCACCCCCTAACCCCCAAAGGGGTCAGGGCGTTAAGCGTTTAAATCTCCACCCTTTCAAACGCCCAACGCCCTGACCCCTTAGGCGGACATATCGAGGATGTTTTTGCATCGTTGCTATTATGCGGTGAAGCCGCTGCTGCCGTGGCGTCTGCGCATGGCGCTCCGCCGCAACGCCGCGTCCGGACTCCGCCGGCGCTTCGCCGCTACCTGGCCGATAGACCCGGGATCGCCTAGGCCACCGGTTGGTTGGCCCGGCTGGCCCCATGATCGGCGCTTCGCCTTCGTGATCACCCACGACGTCGAGGGACCGGCGGGGCTCGCCAAGTGCCGCGCGCTCGCTGAGCTGGAGATGCGACTCGGCTTCCGCTCCTGCTTCAATTTTGTTCCCGAGGGGGCCTATGCAGCACCCAAAGAGTTGCGCGTCTGGCTGCTCGCCAATGGCTTCGAGGTTGGCGTCCACGACCTGCATCATGACGGAAAACTTTTCACTTCCCGTCGCGGCTTTTCCGCGAAGGCAGCGCGGATCAACCACCGACTACGGGACTGGGGAGCCACCGGGTTTCGCGCCGGCTTCATGCTGCGGAGACTCGAATGGTTGCACGATCTCGCGATCAGCTGGGATTCCTCGACCTTTGATACAGACCCCTTCGAGCCCCAGTCGGAAGGTGCGGGAACCATCTTCCCGTTCTGGATCCCCGCACCTGGGGCAAAGAGGGAGCGCGATGGCTACGTGGAGCTGCCCTACACGCTGCCGCAGGACTCGACGCTGTTTCTACTTTTGCAGGAGGCATCCCCGGCAATCTGGCTCCGCAAGCTAGACTGGATCGCCGAGCACGGCGGCATGGCGCTCGTGAATGTCCACCCGGACTATCTGTGCCTCGAGGGAGAACCCGCCTCGGCCCGCACATATCCCGTCGCCTGCTACACCTCGTTGCTCGCACACGTCCGCGACCGTCACGGCGACCAGGCGTGGCACGCGCTGCCGCGCGAGGTCGCCGCCCACGTGAACACCATCGCCCCGCGCCCGCCCTGCGCCCGGCCGCGCCGGATCTGCCTTCTAACGCAATCATGCTACGAGCAGGACAACCGGGTGTTGCGTTACGCGGAATCACTGGCCGCGCGCGGCGATTGGGTGGAGGTGCTGGCCCTGCGAAGGCACCAGAGCGATCCGGTGAGCACCACCCTCTCAGGCGTGAAGGTGCACCGGCTGGACGATCGCTTCGTCAAAAATGAGCGCTCTCCCCTTGGCCACCTGCGCCCGGCACTCCGCTTCCTCTGGCGGGCTGCCCGTTGGCTCGCGGCGGAATCGGCCCATCGCCCCTTCGACTTGGTCCACGTGCATAACATGCCGGATTTCCTCGTGCTCGCGACCAGGCTGCTGCGCCGACGGGGCACCCGCGTGATTCTCGACATCCACGACCTCACCCCGGAGTTCTACGCGGCCAAATTCCGCGACGGGAGGCCCGGTTTCTCCGGCTCGCTTCTCCAACTGCTCGAACGCGCCTCCGCCGCGGCGGCGGACCACATCATCGTCTCCAACCACCTTTGGCGGGACAAGTACGCCGCCCGCACCGGCACCGCCGGACGTTGCTCGGTTTTCCTCAACCACGTCGACTCCCGGGTCCATCGCCCAGGCCTCAGACGGCGCACCGACCATCGGACGGTGATACTTTTCCCAGGTAGCCTGCATTGGCATCAGGGACTTGACCTCGCGCTCCTAGCATTCCGGGAGGTCAGCGCCGAGATTCCGGACGCCGAGCTGCATTTTTACGGAGACGGCAGCATGAAGCCGGCGTTGGTGGCCCTCGCGGCCGAACTCGATTGTCGCGGTATCGTGCGGTTCCACGACCCGGTACCGGTACGGGACATCGCCGAGGTGATGGCGGGAGCGGACCTGGGCATTGTCCCGAAACGAGCCGACACCTTCGGTAACGAGGCTTACAGCACCAAGATCATGGAGTTCATGGCGTTAGGTGTTCCTGTGGTGGTTGCAGGCACGCGGATAGACCGGCACTATTTTGACGACTCCGTGGTGAGATTCTTCCAGCCCGGCGACGCCGGCTCCCTGGCTCGCGCCATGCTCGACGCACTGCGCGACACCGAGGGAACCCGCACCCGCGTGGCCAAGGCGCTCGAGTACGCCGCGCGCAACAATTGGGAGTCCCGCGAGGCCGACTATCTCCGGTTGATAGACGACGTGATCCGCGACGGAAGCGCCCGTGAAACCGGAGTGAAGCCAACGTCACCACACCCAGCGACGCCCCCCGCTAAGGGGTCAGGGCGTTAAGCGTTTAATCCGTAAGCTCTTTAAACGCCTAACGCCCTGACCCCTTAGGGCGGGAGGGTGGCCGTAAATTCATGGAAGAAACGATCGAACGCAGTCTGCGCGCGGTGCAGGCGTGGGTGGAGGAGCGTAACTATCGCGGGTACGATCCCGGCGACGGCCTCACTTCGTTCCTCCGTCCGCTGACTGGCGGCACCCTCATGGGCGAGCGGATCCTCCAGCAGCTGGTCTGGAAATCACCCATCAACCTGCGCCCGTGGATCGGTGTACGGCCTCTGGAATCAACCAAGGGCCGTGGTTTCATGGCCGGCGGCTACGCCCGGCTCGCCGCCGCCACCGGTGAAGCAGTTTACACCGCGAAAGCGCGGGCCTGCCTCGACTGGTTGGAAGCGGCCCGGGAACCCGGCCAGGTCGGATTCTGCTGGGGTAACCATTTCGATTTCAGCACGCGCACCGGCCGGATCCCCGCCCACACGCCGACGATCGTCTGGACCAGCCTGATCGGCCACGCGTTCCTCGATGCCCATGACCTGCTGCCTGACCCCCGGTATCTCGAGGTCGCAGCCGGGGCCTGTCGCTGGATACTAACGCTTCCGCGAGAACCGGCCGACGACGGAGCCTGCCTCAGTTACACCGCGCTCGGCGTCAATCCGGTCCACAACGCGAACCTCCTCGGGGCGGGCCTGCTCGCGCGCACCTGGAGCCTGCGCCCAGATCCGGAGTTTCGCGCCGTCGCGCGGGCCGCGGTGGCGTACAGCTGCCACCGCCAACGCCCCGACGGTTCCTGGTGGTATGGGGAGGCGCCGAACCATCGGTGGATCGACAGTTTCCACACCGCGTATAATCTGGACTCGCTGAAGCGTTACCTCGACGCCACCGGCGACGAGGAATTCCGCCCCCACCTCAAGCGCGGATACGAGTACTACCGCGGCACTTTCTTCGGATCAGACGGTCGCCCCGCGTATTATCATAACCGGCGGCACCCGGTGGACATCCAGTGCGCCGCGCAGGCGATCGACACCTTCTGCCTGTTTGCCGACGCAGATGCCGGAGCGCTGCCGCGCGCCCGGTTGATCGCCGAATGGACGATCCGGAACATGCAGGAACCCGACGGTCATTTCATTCACCGGCGCTATCCGCTGCTTCGCGCCGCAACGCCCTATTTCCACTGGGGCCAAGCCACGATGTTCCACGCGCTGGCCCACCTCATCTTCCAGTGTGCCCGCCGCCCCGTCGCCACCCTGTCATGAACCAACTTGTGCACCCCATCGGATTACCCGGGCGCCGCTACGCCCTGATCACCGCCGCGCGCAACGAGGAATCCTTTCTCCCCGGCACCCTCGCGGCGGTGATCGACCAGACCTTGCGCCCCGAGCGCTGGATCGTCGTCAGCGACGGATCCACCGACACGACCGACGCGATCGTTCGGCGCCACGCCGCCGCGTATCCGTGGATCCGGCTGCTCCGCCTCCCCGAGCGGCGGGATCGCCACTTCGCGGCCAAGGCCCGCTGCTTCAATGCCGGACGGGAGGTTCTCGCCGACCTTGACTGCGACTACATCGGAAACCTGGACGCCGACATCACAGTGGGCCCGGACTATTTCGCCTTCCTCGTCGAGCGGATGGCGCGCGAGCCGCGCCTAGGCGTCGCCGGCACTCCTTTCGTGGAGGACGAGATCTCGATCGAACACCACAGCTTCCAATCACGCTCCGCCACCTGGCGCCATGTGTCGGGCGCCTGCCAACTGTTCCGCCGCGCCTGCCTTGACGACATCGGCGGATATATGCCGGTGAAAGGCGGGGCGGTGGACTGGATCGCCGTGACCTCCGCCCGGCAGAAGGGCTGGGAAACACGGACATTTCCCGAGCGCCTCTGCTTTCACCGGCGCGCCTTGGGCACCGGGAACCACCGCGCGGCGTTGGTCCCCTTTCACTACGGCCGCAAAGCCCACCTCACAGGCAGCCACCCGCTCTGGGCGATCCTGCGGGGCCTCTACATTCTCGGCCGCCGACCGCGGGTCACTGGGGGCGCGCTTTTTCTCGCCGGCTACCTCTGGTCCGTCCTCAGCCGTTCACCCCGCGGCGTCCCCCGCGACCTCATCGCCTTCCATCGAGCCGAACAGATGGCGCGCCTTCGTCTTCTCCTGCGCGGAAAACGCCGCCCTGACGCCGCCGTCGCCCCCGTGTGACCTTCCGTGCCGCCCGATCACATCACCGTCTGCCTGTGCACCTGCCGGCGCACAGACCGTCTGGCCGGCCTGCTGTCAGATCTCGCGCGGCAGGAGCGGTCGAGCCGGTTCACGCACTCGCTCTCGGTCGTGGACAACGATCCCGCCGCATCCGCGGCCGAGCTGATCGCGGCGTTCGCCCGCACAAGTCCGGTGCCGGTGCGCGCAGGCTGGGAACCGGTGCCCAACATTGCGCGGGCCCGCAACCGTTCCCTCGAGGGTGCCTCGGGCAATCTCGTCGCGTTCATCGACGATGACGAGTCCCCGGCGACGGACTGGCTAAGACAACTGCACGCCGCCCTGGTCCGGGACGGCACCGCAGCCGTGTTGGGTCCGGTGCGACCCAGGTACGCCACCCCGCCCCCCGCGTGGGTGCTTCGCGGCGGCTTCTGGGAACGCGACGAGTTGCCGACCGGCACCCGGCTGCCATGGACCCGCTGCCGCACCGGCAACGTCCTGCTGCGCCAGCCGGTACTGGACGTGCTCCGCCCGGTCTTTGACGAGCGGCTCAGCACCGGCGGGGAGGATGTGGACCTGTTCCGCCGACTCGCATCCGCGGGCCACGAGTTCTCCTGGTGCACCGAGGCCGCCGTGACCGAGGAGGTCCCGCCGCACCGCTGCACCCGCCGCTACCTAATGCGCCGTGCGCTCCTGCGAGGACGGGACAGCCTCCGGGTCGCCCCGGCGCCATTTCGCGCCACCGCATCGTCCGCCGCCGCACTTCCCTTGTACACGCTGCTCCTGCCCCCGGCGCTCCTCTGCGGGCAACCGACGTTCATGCGCCTCGCGATCCGGCTCGGCGATCACGCGGGGCGACTGCTCGCCGCGGCCGGCCTGGAACCCGTGCGCACCAGAAACCCATGAGGCTGCTCGCCACGCTCCGTGACTCTCCGCTGGAAGTCGCCGGCCACGCCATCGAATGCGATGGCACCTGGCCGCGCATCGCCCGCCTGCGGGATGAGATCTGGCTCGAGGCCCCGCACCCGGAACCCGCGCAACTGGTCGCGGCGGTGCGATCGTCGCGCCTGCGAGCGGACCTCATCACGTTCTCCCAGACCATCGAGGATCCCGCGCCGCGGCACGCGTTCCCGTGTTCACTGGAAAGCAACGCGGTCGCGGATGTGACGGACTTCGCCGCTTGGTGGGACGCGCTCCCGCAGGAGTCCCGCAAATACATCCGCCGCTCCCGCAAGGCGGGCGTTGTCGTGCGGTCCGCTCCCTTTGACGAAGCGCTGGTGGCGGGCATCAAGCGGATCTATGACGAGACGCCGGTGCGGCAGGGGCGCCGCTTTCCCCACCACGGCAAGGACCTTGCGACCGTGCGGCGGGAGAACGGTTCGTTCCTCGCGCGCGCCCACTTCCTCGGCGCCTACCTCGGGGAGGCCCTCATCGGATTCGTGAAGCTGGTGCGGGTGGGAGGCTCCGCGCGCATCATGCAGATTCTCGCGACGCAGGCCCACCGCGAGGTCTTCCCTTCCCACGCGCTCCTCGCCGCCGCCATCGAGCTCTGTCCCCGCCTGCCGGTCCGGCACCTGATCTACGGGCAATATGTGTACGGGCGGAAACACGGCAGCCCGATGACCGAGTTCAAGCGCCGCAACGGCTTCCGCGACGTGCGCGTCCCGCGCTACCACGTGGCGCTCAACTGGCGCGGCCGCCTCGCCCTCCACACCGGTTTCCACCGGCGGACCGGCGACCGCCTGCCGGAGCCCATGCTGAACCTTTTCCTGCGTATCCGCGCGTTCGCCCTGCCGCGGCAAAGACCGGACGCAGCGCCCTGATCCTTTCCCCCGCCGGTGTAGCTTAGTGGCAAAGCAGCCGATTCGTACTCGGCTGACGGTTGGTTCGATTCCTCCCGCCGGCTCCAGTCTTAACCCCATGAACGTCATCGCCGGATTTCTCCGCCGCTTCCCGGCGCGCCCGGACGACCCGCCTCCCGCGCTCCTCGCCGCCCGGATGTGCGCCGCGGTCGCTCCCGGCCGTGCGGTGAGCGCGTTCGCGCAGGGCGGGCTCGCGGTCGCCTGCACCGGGACCGCGCAGTCTCCGGTCTGGAACTCCGCGGGCGACGTCGGGGTCATGATGGCATCCCACGATACCGGAACGCGGCCCGCGGCCCTGGCCGAAGCATGGGGGTTGCGCGGCCCCGCCTCACTCGGGCGGCTCAGCGGACCGCTCCGCGCGGTGTTCATCGACCGTCGCCACCGAGAAGTCACGCTGTGCAACGACCGCCATGGTCTCGGTCGTCTATTCGTGCACGAGAGCGCGGATCACCTGATCTTCGCGACCTCGGTCCGCGCGGTGCTGGAGCTGCTGCCCCGCCCGAAGCGACTCGATCCCCGCGGTCTCGCCGAATACCTCGCGCTCGGCTGCGTGCTTCAGGATCGCACCCTCTTCGAGGGTATCCGGGCCCTGCCGCCCGGATCCGCCTGGTCGCTCACTCCCGCGGGTCAGGTGCGCCCCGCGCGCCATTTCACTCCGAGTTGCTGGGAGTCCCGCTCCGCCCTGCCGTCCGACGAGTACAACCTGCAGCTTTTCGAGGAGTTTCCCGCCGCGCTCGAACGCTGCCTCGACGACGCGGCCGACACCGGCCTTTCCCTGACCGGAGGTCTCGACAGCCGCGCCGTGCTCGCATGGTCCTCGGACCGTCAGCTCCCGTGCTACACCTTCGGCGGACCACTGCGCGACTGCGCCGATGTGACCATCGCGCGGAGCCTCGCCACCGCCTGCGGGTGTCCCCACACCACCCTACGCATCGGCGGTGAGTTCTTCGCGGATTTCCCGCGTCTTGCCGCCGAGGCGGTGGTCGCCAGCGATGGTGAGCTGGATGTATCCGGAGCAGCCGAGATCCACCTGAACCGCGCGGCGCGCGCGATCGCCGGACGACGGCTCACGGGAAACTACGGCTCGGAAATCCTGCGTGGTCACGTTGCGCTGCGCCCGCAGCGCACCGACCTCGCGCTACTGCGGCCGGAGTTCCATCGGCTGGCCCTGGAGGCGGTGGATACCCTCCAAAAGGAGGCCACGACCGACCTCCTCACGTTCATCGCGTTCAAGCAGATGCCGTGGCTGCACCGGGGCCGACTGGCCGTCGAACAAGCCGAGATTGAACCCCGTACCCCGTTTCTGGATCCCGCCTTGGTGGCACTGGCGTATCGCACTCCGCAGGGTCGCCGCGGGAGCGCCGACCCGCTCCTGCGGCTCATCGCCGCGCGGTCTCCGCGGCTCGCGGCCATGCCTAGCGACCGGGGACTGCAACATCCCCCGCGCCCGCTGGTGACGCCACTTGCCCGCCTGTGGCGTGAGGCGACCGCACGGGCGGAGTACGTCTGGGACTACGGTATGCCGCGCTGGCTGGCGCCGATCGAACAGCGCCTACGCGGCCTCCATCCCGAACGTCTCTTTCTCGGGCGGCACAAGTTCTGCCACTTCCGGCTTTGGTACCGCGAACCTTTGGCGCCGGTCGTGCGCGATCTACTTGACGGCTTCGAAGCCCCTGGTTTCGCCCCCGGCGCCACCGCCCGGGTGGTGGACGAGCATCTTAGCGGCCGCGTCAATCGCACCCGCGAAATCCACCAGCTCCTCAGCCTGCGCCTTATCGAGCGCGAAATCCTCCAGAAAAGCGGATGAATCTTTTTTCCCTGCTCGCTGCGACCGCCGCGGGTTTCTGGGCCATCCGCAAGGATGCCGCGACCCGTCCCGGCGTCTCGGGCGCGATCTGGATCCCGACCATCTGGCTGGCGATTCTCGCTTCCCGCCCGTTCTCCCTGTGGTTCGACCTCGGCGGAGCCGCGACCCTGGAGGGAAGCCCGCTCGATCGCGCCGTGTTCTTCGCGCTGATGACCGCGGCGTGCGTGATGCTCGCGCGCCGGCCTGTGGCCTGGGGCGAGGTCGCCCGGCACAATTGGCCGCTGCTTCTTTTCTACGGCTACCTCCTGCTCTCCGTCTGCTGGGCCCACTCGCCGCTCGTTTCCCTGCGCCGCTGGGGCAAGGAGGCCGGGAACATCCTGATCGTGCTCCTGATCCTCACCGAACGGGACCCCGTGCAGGCCCTGCGGGCCGTATTTGTGCGCTGCGCGTGCCTGCTTCTGCCGCTGTCCGTCGTCCTCATCCGCTATTTCCCAGACCTCGGGCGCCGCTACAGCCAACACTCGGGAGGACTCGAGGTCACGGGCGTGACCACGCAGAAGAACGCCCTCGGCGCGACCGTGCTGGTGTGCGCGGTGGTTCTGCTTTTCGACTGGCTGGAACGCCGCCGCTCCCGCGGAAAACAGGCGGAATCCGTTCCGTCGCTGCTGCTGCCCGGCCTGCTCGCTCTCGGACTCTGGCTGCTGGCAATGAGCCAGAGCCGGTCCTCCCTCCTCGCCTTCGCCGTCGCCGCCCTGCTGCTCCTGTCCCCGCGCATACCCGTGGTGCGAGGGCACCTGCCCCGCCTTTTACCGCTGTTGGCCTTTGGCGCGGTCACATTGCTCCTCCTCGAGTCCGCGTTCCAGTGGACGCGTCCGGCCGTGGCCGAACTCGGGCGCGAGATGACCTTCACCGGACGCACCGAGGTCTGGCGGGAACTCCTCGCCCTGCGCACCGACCCGTTGATCGGTACCGGGTTCATGAGCCTGTGGGATGACCCGGCGCACAGGGAGCGACTTCCCGAGTGGGTCGCGTTTTCAGCGCACAACGGATATCTGGAAGTCTACCTCGCCGGCGGGGCGATCGGGGTCCTGCTGCTCGGGTTGCTGCTCGGAAGCACGGCTCTGCGCCTGCACCGCGCGCTGGCTCGGCCAACCCCGTGGGCGGTCGCCGGGGCGGCGGTGTTCGCGGCCGCGCTGTTGGCAAACGGGGCGGAATCCCACTTCGCGTGCATGACTCCGGTCGGGCTTCTTTACCTCGCGGCGCATCTTGGATCCTAAAACCATGAAAACCGAAATCCAGATCCCGGCGCGCATCATCCAGACGGCGCCCACCCGCGATCTCGCGCCCGCGTCCCGCGCGGCCGCCGCGAGTCTGCGCCTCCATCATCCGGGCTGGGAGTATCTTTTTTTCGACGACCACGACATCGCGGAATTCGTCGCCACGGAGTTCCCGGAGCACCGCGCCACCTTCGATGGTTTCCCGCACGCCGTGCAGCGGGCCGATTTTTTCCGCTATCTCGCCATCTACCGTCTCGGGGGCTTCTATGTGGATCTCGACGTGATTCTGGAGACGTCGCTCGAGGATCTGCGTCCCCTCGTCGCTGTCTTCCCCTTCGAGGAAATCAGCTTGAACCAGCACCTGCGCGAGGCGCACGGCATTGACTGGGAGGTCGGCAACTACGCCTTCGGAGCGACTGCCGGCCACCCGTTCCTCGCGGCGGTGATCCGGAATTGCGTGCATTCGCGCAACAGCCCGTCGTGGCGGGAACCGATGTTTCGGGGCATCCCGCGCTGGGCCCGGTCGGATTTCGATGTACTGAACACCACCGGTCCAGGGCTCCTGACTCGCACCTTCGCGGAAAACCCCGAGGCCTGCGCCGATGTCACGGTCCTGCAGCCAGCTCCGGATTGTGATGTCTGCGACCCCGCAAACTGGCACCGCGTCGGCCGTCACGGCGTTCACCTGATGAACGGCAGCTGGCGTCCCCGGCAGGGACGGGTTCGTCGGGGACTGAAGCTCGCATGGGAAACGCAGCTCCGGAACCGGCTCCTCGCGCGCAGCCGCGCCATGGGTCCGGTCCGGCACTTCCAACGTCCCGCCGAATCCTGAGGGCACATGGCCATGGGATCTTTGCTCAAGCGGGCCGGCCTTGCGTTCGGCCGTTGGAACGCCGCCCACCTCGCACGCCGTCCCTACCGAATGCGGGCCGGCCGGCCGATCGTCTCTTTCACTTTCGATGATTTCCCCCGGTCGGCCTGGACCGCGGGCGGGCCCATCCTCGCCCGGCACGGCGCACGCGCGACCTATTACACCGCACTCGGACTAGCCGGGGGCGACGGGGTGTCCGGACCTCATTTCACGCCTGAAGACCTCCGTGCGCTGGCGGCGGCCGGTCACGAGGTCGGCTGCCACACGCATGCCCATTGCCCGGCCTGGGAAACCCCGGCGGAGAAATTCGAGGCCTCCGTCGCGCGGAATGCAGAGCAATTCGGAAGCTTCCTTCCCGGCACCCGCCTACGCTCGCTCTCTTACCCGGTCAGTCCGCCCCGGGCGGCGACCAAGCTCCGCATGGGAAAGCGTTTCGCGTGCTGCCGGGGCGGAGGACAAACCTACAACGCCGGCCTGATCGACTTGAACTGCCTGCGCGGATTCTTTCTCGAGCAGACCCGGGGAGACGCGCGCCCCCTCGCGGCGGCGATCGCCGCGTCGGCCGCGGAGGATGGTTGGCTGATTCTGGTAACGCACGATATCTCACCGCGCCCCTCCCGGCACGGCGTCACGCCTTGCTTCCTGGAGCACGCGCTGAATCTCGCGCAGGCCTCGGGCGCGGTGGTGCTGCCGGTCGCAGCGGCGTGGGACCGCATCGCCGCGCGATGAGGGTCGGAGCCGAGAGAAGCCGCGACCACGCGCTGGACTTCACGCGTGGGGCGCTGGTGCTGTGCATGGTCGCGTATCATGCGGTTAATTACAGCGGGGCGGATCAGGCGGTACTGCGTCATCTACGCTTTCTACCGGGGGCGTTCGTGTTTCTCGCCGGGCTCGGCGTGGGACGGCTTTACTTGCCTCGCTGGTCGGCGGGCGAGAGCGGTCTGCCGGGCCGGCTGTGGTGGCGCGGGTGGCGCATCCTCGCACTGTTTCTTGCGCTGAACGTGCTCGCCCACGCCCTCTTGCCGGCCAGTTACAATCGCAGGCTTGATCTGGAGGAATTTGCGGGGCGCCTCGGCGTGATCCTCGGCCCAGGCGAAGTACGCGCGGCGGTGTTTGGCGTGTTGCTGCCCATCGCCTACGTGCTGGCCGCTTCCGGCGCCCTGCTGGCGTGCGGTCGCGGGGGACGCGGCGGCCTGCTGCTGCTGGGTTCCACGGTTTTCGGCGGCACGGTGGTCCTTTCGATTTTTTCCGCGCCACCGCTTAACCTGGAGCTCGCGGCCTTGGGCCTGCTTGGCGTGGTGGTCGGCGGCGCGAGGCTCGGAAACCTGCCGCCCGCGCTGTGTCATCCGGCCGGGCCGCTGCTTCTCTTCGTGCTGCTGCAGGTGATCATCTCGGGCGGCGAGCCGGGGTTTCCGCTGACGAGCGGCTTGATCATGGTGACCCTGGCCACGCTTTACACGGCTGGAAGGCGACTATCCCCGCGGTTCCCCGGAATGTCCGGGTTGCGCCTGCTCGGACGGAATTCTTTGCCCGCCTACCTGCTACAGATCGCGGCGCTGCAGATGCTTTTCCGTGGACTGCGGGCCGCGGGACTCGGCCCTCCGGATACCGTGCTCGCGATGGCCTTCGCTGGAACGCTCACGATCGCCGGCGTCGTCGCCACCACCTCGCTCCGCGCACGCGTCCCCCTCGCCGACCGCACCTATCGCACCCTCTTCGCCTAGCCGCCAAAGGGGTCAGGGCGTTGGGCGTTTAGATTATCGACTGCAAGCTCCCCCGCTCCCCGCTTGATCCCATTTCTACAGAGTAACGACCTTTGAATTAGGCCCTTGCGCAACTCCCCGATCCAAGGCCACCGCGAGCGCAGCTCCCTAAAAAAACACCAAACGCCCTGACCCCATCCATAAGGGGTCAGGGCGTTGATTGTTGAGAATCTCCCCCCCGGGGGCCGTCCGTGCCATGGGCCCTCCGGAATTGGAACACCTGACCGCGTAGTTTGCTGTCGCACCTCAGAATAAGCTCTCGACTGATCCAAGAGTAAGGTACGCCGCGACTGCGCAAGCGAGCCGCGGCGGCGATCTTCCAACCCACGTCGGACGCTTCGTTCGCCAAAGCTTCCCGCGGCTTTCCCAACTCAGCCATCACGCGATCGAATGACTCGCGCCACTGCTCCTCCCGGAGCATGCGCAATTCGCGGCGTTCCAACCCCGGGTGCAGGGACAACTGTTGGTATTCCTTCGCCAAGGCGGATCGCCACGCCTGAGTTCCGATGGCCCAACCGGAGGAGAGCCGATCGAATTCCAGTTTCGCCTGCTCCGATGTGTTTGCCGCGAGTTCCGCCAGGAACCCGGCATACCGCCTCCACCCGGCGGCGGAGTCCGGGAAGCCCATCCGAGAAATCAGGATATCGGCCGCCAACCAAACCGGGCGCTCCGGCCGGCGCAGCTTAGGCAGACTGCCCCAGCGGAAGGTTGCGCAACTTGCCGGTGGAACCACTGCGGCGCGAACCGGATTGAGATGGATATAGTGAACGACGCGCATCAACGCGGTGGCATCCTCGACCAAAAGCGCCTTGTAACGGCCCTGGAACAAATGCCCGTGCTCCTCGCGAAAGCGATTGAACCGTGAGGCAAACGTTCCCTGCAGCCAGTGCATGCCTTCGACCAAATTCGCCTGAGGGGTCTCCAGCGCCAAATGAAAGTGATTCCGCATGATGGCGTAGGCGTGAACCCGCCACCTGTGCCGCAGGCAGGTCTCGGACAGCACCGCCTCAAAAGCGTGGGCAGCACCGGTCGTTTCGAAAATGGCACGACGGTAGTTTCCGCGATTTATCACGTGGTAAAGCGCGCCTTCATATTGAATTCGTGGCATGCGGGGCATGAACACATCGACTCACGGCGCACGCCTGATCGCCACCGGCCGTACTACCTGAATCTTGGGTCAGCGCACCTGGAGGGGACGTGGCGGCAAAAAAAACATTCAACGCCCTGACCCCTTTTTTATGGGGTCAGGGCGTTGAATGTTTAGAGCGAACCCCTCGCTACGGGAGGTTATTGTAAGGAGCTGATAGCAGGCTTTTTGGATCCATGATCCGCCGTAGCGCGGGGTTGGAGTAGCCTTCGTAAGCGGCGATGGACTGAGCCTGACGGTGGTTACGAGGCACTCGGTTTAAACATTTAACGCCCTGACCCCTTAGGGCGGAAGCGGGGATGCTTTTCAATTCGCTGGAGTTCGCGGTGTTTTTTCCGGCGGTCTGCGCGATCTACTTCGCGCTTCCGCACGCGCGCCGCACGTCGTTCCTGTTGCTGGCCAGCGCCGTGTTCTACATGGCGTTCGTGCCGGCATACATCCTCGTGCTCGGCGCAACCATCGGCGTCGACTTTGCCGCAGCGAGGAAGATTGAAACGGCCCGAGGTCGCAGTCGCACGGCGTGGTTCGCCGGCAGCATCGTTGCCACCTGCCTGATTCTTTTCGCGTTCAAGTACTACGCGTTTTTCACCTCCACGTTCGTCGGCCTCGCCGAGCTCGCAGGCTGGCGCCCCTCCCCGCCGACCCTCGATCTCATCCTGCCCGTCGGACTTTCGTTCCATACGTTCCAGAGTCTGAGCTACGTGATCGAGGTCCACCGCGGCCGGCAGCGGGCCGAGCGGGACTGGCGGATCTTCGCCACCTACGTCCTCTTCTTCCCCCAACTCGTCGCCGGCCCCATTGAGCGCCCGCAAAACCTGCTCGCCCAATTCCGAGCGCGCCACGAGTTCGACCCCGCGCTGCTCACCAGCGGGCTGAAGCGAATGGCATGGGGCTTCTTCAAGAAGCTCGTCATCGCCGACCGGCTCGCGCTGCACGTCAACGACGCCTATGGCGATCCCGCCGCGCACTCCGGTCCCCAGCTCGCTGTCGCGACCGTCGCCTTCGCGTATCAGATCTACTGTGACTTTTCCGGCTATTCGGACATCGCGGTCGGCGCCGCGCGCGTCCTCGGGTTCCGGCTGATGGAGAACTTCGACGCGCCCTATTCCGCCTCCAGCACGGGCGAGTTCTGGCGCCGCTGGCACATCTCACTCTCCAGCTGGTTCCGTGATTACGTGTACGTACCCCTCGGGGGCGGTCGCGCCGGGTCCTGGCGCCGCACCCGCAACCTCCTGCTCACCTTCGCGCTCAGCGGACTGTGGCATGGTGCCGCCTGGAACTTTGTGGTGTGGGGACTGCTCAACGGCGCCTACGTCGCCGCGGGGCACGCATCGCGCGACGGACGCGATCGTCTCTGGGCGCGGGCGGGATTGGGGGAGCAGGACTTCACGCGGAAGACGGTTGGATGGTGCACAACCTTCCTGCTGATCTGCCTTTCCTGGGTCTTTTTCCGCGCGACCTCAGTGACCGAAGCGTTTGTGATCCTCTCCCGTCTGGCGACCGGCTGGTCTGAGCTGCAATTGACGACCGAAAGCTGCGGTCCGCGACAAATGGCGTTCGGCGCGCTCGCGGTGCTACTGCTGGAGTCCGCGCAACGCCTCCACCGCCACCGGCCGATCGGCACGCTGCTGGCCGGAATGCCGCTGCTTCCCCGCTGGGGCGCCTACGCGGGTCTCCTGATCTTCCTCGCGCTGGCCGGCGTGCATGGCGGATCCCGTTTCATCTATTTCCAATTCTGATGCCGCCGCGATCGCCGGCCTCCGCCCGGGCCCTGCTGCGCCTGGCCCTATTCGCGCTCTTCACGGCGCTTTTGGCCCTGCTGGTGGATGCGGGTATCAGGCACGGATTGAGGCGCGTGCAGACCGGATCTTTCGGCGCCACCAACCGGATGGTGGCAGGTCGGGCCACGGCGGGGATCGTCGTGACCGGATCATCCCGCGCCCTCGTGCACTATGACCCGCGGGTGCTCGCGGCGGCCACCGGCCTCCCCGCCCTTAACTTAGGGCGCAACGGCTCCCACACCGGCCTGCAACTCGCGGTGCTCCGCACGCATCTACGGCACAACCCCGCGCCCAATCTCGTCATCCACAATCTGGACCTGCATTCGCTGGCCACGCCGGCCGAGATTCACGACCCCGGGCAATATCTGCCGTACCTCGACGAACCGGCGCTCTACGACGAGATCCGGGCGATCCACCGCTCCGCGTGGGCCTGGCGCCACGTGCCGCTTTACGGGCACGCGGTCGCCGATCCCCGGATGCACTGGCTCGAGGGACTGGCGCGGCTGGCGGGGCTCGAGCGCGCGGAGACCCTCGTCGCCGGTTTCCAGCCCCGGGCGTGGTCGTGGACCGGTGACTTCGAGCGCTTCGCCACCCGCGCCGCGGGCGGTTACGAGGTCGCCCGCGACGACCGCGGACGCGACCAACTCGCCGCGCTGCTTCGGCTGTGCCGTGAGTCCGGCCTGCCGGTGATACTCGTGCTCTCACCCGAGCACGCGGCCGTGCGACCGCTGCAGCTGAATCGCGCGGCGATCCTCGCGGAAATCGCCGATCTCGCCGCGTCCTCGGGGGCTCCCTTCTGGGATTTCAGCGAATCGCCGCTCTGCCTCGACCGCTCCAACTTCTACAATTCGCAACACCTGAACGCGGCCGGAGCAGATGCGTTCACCCGTGAGCTCGCGCGCCGTCTGTTCGCGGCCGGCTACACGGCGCCCCGACTCAATTCACACCCTTGAACCTGCCATGAATGCGCCGCTCCCAATCCACCTCGCGAGGATCGCCCTCGCCCTCCTCCTAACCTCGCTCGTGCAAATCCGGGCGGAACTCATACCAGCCGCCCGTCTCGTCGATTGGACTCCGGGCGTCTCAACCGGCGTACCCGGAGGCATCCCCACCGACCGCACGCGCCGCTTGGATGTCACCAGTTCCCCCTATCTGGCGGATCGGACCGGTTCGCGGGACGCCACCGCCGCGATCCAATCGGCCATCAACGCGGCCGTGCCGGGCGACATCGTCTTCCTTCCGGCGGGTACTTACCTCTGCCGCGGCGCCCTTTCGACCGGCTACAAACGGGGAATCACGATCCGCGGCGAGGGTTCCGCGACGGTGCTGATCGCCACCGTCGGCGGCTCGACCTTTCTCCAGATCGGGGGCGGCAGCGATTACACGTGGTCCTGGCCGCCCTCCGGCAACGTGGTCACCGCCGGGCTCGGGAAGGGTAGCCGGACGCTGACCATCGCCGACACCTCGGCCTTCAGCGTCGGCCAGCTTATCCAGATCCGGGCGAACAATAATCCCGCAACCCCGGTCATCAGCGTCTTCGGCTACGAAGGCCTGCAACGGCAGATGACCCGCGTCACCGGCAAGACCGCCACCACCCTCTCCATCCATCCCCCGCTCTATGCCGACCTTGGCGCCACCCGGACAATCGTCGCCACCGCGCAGTTCCAGGCCGAGGCGGTGGGATTGGAGTCGCTGCGCATCGAGATGGGCCAGTCCACCGCCCCCTTCGCCGTCTGGCTCCAGCAGGCCGTCGGCTGCTGGGTGACCGATGTCCACATCCGTCAGGCGGCCAATTATCATCTTTTCCTGAACGACTCGGCCCAATGCGAGGTACGCCGGTGCTTTCTCGACACCTTGAACCACGCGGGCAGCAACGGCGCCGCCCTGCTCTGCAACACCATCTCCGCGTGCCTCATCGAGGACAATATCCTCTACCGGGCCTTTCCCCTGATCGAGGTGAACCACGGGAGCTCGGGCAACGTCTTCGCCTACAACTTCTGCGAGGACAGCGCGCCAGGGGTCGCGATCGACTCGAACCATGGTCCGCACAACGCCTTCAACCTCTACGAGGGGAACATCGCGCCGAACCTCCAGAGCGACGGTTATTTCGGATCAGCCTCCGCCGACACCGTCTTCCGCAACTGGCTGCACGGGATCCTCGGAGGCCAGATGGCGTGGACGATCAGCCTGAACCGCTTCACGCGCGCCTACTCCGTCGTCGGCAACATCCTCCAGCGCGAGGGGTACACCCTCGCCGGCGACGGCGTGAGTCTTGGCAACCCCAACATGGGGAACAGCAGTTACACGGGCAGCGCCCCGCCGTGGAACGATGGCGCGCTCACCGGAGCCGGTGTGCTCACCCAGGCCGGCGGCGCGGTCTCCGTGTCCGCCCCGATGTTCAACGCATCACACGTGGGATGGTTCATCATGACACCAGCGACGAGCGCGCTCGGGCTCATCACGGAGTACAAGGATCCGCAGAACGTCACCATGAACAACTCCCAGAACCTGACCGGCGTCGCTTACATCCTGACGCCGGGACCGGCGGGATACCAAGGACTCGACACGGGGGTCGCCGGGACGCTCGTGCGCAAAGGAAACTTCTCCTACTTCGCCGGCGGAATTCCGGCCTCGGAGGCCACGGCGCCGGACCCGGTGCCCGCGTCGCTCTTCCGCGCCGCTAAGCCCGCCTGGTTCGGGGATCTCGCCTGGCCGCCATTTGATGCGTCGCGCCCCCAGCCAGCTTACGCCTCGATCCCCGCTGGTTACCGCTGGGTAAACGGCGTGGGCCCGGCGCCGGATCCGGCGAAGACCCAACCCCCGATCAACGTCCGCATCGGCAAGTGAGACCCGCAATCGCGGTCCTTTCCGACTCTGATGGAACTCGCCCGGTTTCTGCGGGAGGGGTCCGACCAACTCGCGCGCCGCTCGGTGCGCGCGACGGTCGCCACCACGGCGGCCGCCGGCCTCGATTTCTCGGTCCGACTCGGCTCCGTCGCGATCCTGGCGCGGCTGGTTAGTCCCGCGGACTTCGGCGTCGTGATGATGGCAGGGGCCGCCGTCGCGATGGCGGAGCAGGTCCGGGACCTCGGACTGTCGACCGCGACCCTGCAGCGTCCGGATTTGTCCGCCGCGGAGGTCACGAATCTCTTCTGGATCAACGCCGCCGCCGGCTTGCTCCTCGCGGTGGCACTCTGCGCGCTGTCCCCCGCACTGGCCTGGATGCTGGGTGATCCCCGCCTGATCGCAGTTACCTGCGGTCTGGCGCTCACCCTTCCGGCCGGCGGCCTCGCGATCCAGCACCAGGCGCTCCTCGGACGAAACCTCCGGGCGGGACCGCTGGCCACGGCGCGGGTCGGAGCGGGACTGGCATCCACCGCGCTGGCGATCTGGCTGGCCACACGCGGCGCGGGCTACTGGGCACTTCTCTGGCGCGAGGTATCCCGCGCGGCCTTCCTCACCGTCGGCACCTGGTGCCTTTTGCCGTGGAGGCCGGGCCCGCCGCGCGACCTCGCGAGCATCCGCCCGCATCTCCGTTTCGGTGCGGACGTCCTGGGCTCCAACTTGCTTGGCGCGCTCGCGGCCGGTTGCGACCGCCTGGTGTTGGGCGCATTCGCGGGCCCCGCCGCGGTGGGTGTCTACCGCCAGGCCGCCCAACTCGTCGCCACGCCCACGGACCAACTGCTCGGCCCCTTGTATCAGGTCGCGCAGCCCGCGCTCTGCCGCGTGCAACGCGAACCGGAGCGCTACCGCCGCGCATATCAGCGGCTCCTGACCCTCGTCTCCCTCGCGACCATGCCCGTCAGCGTTTTTCTCGCGGTCTTCGCCGAAGAGGCGACGCTCGTGCTGCTTGGTCCCGGCTGGGACCAGGCGGTGCCGGTGGTGCGGATCCTGTGCATCGCCGCCGTGTTCCGCCAACCCGTCGGCTCCACCGCGCTGCTGTTGCTCAGCCGCGGCGATGCCCGCGGCTGCCTCCGCCTGGCCGCGCTCAATCAGGTCCTGTTGCTGCCCGCCGTGGTCGCCGGCGCCGTCGCCGGACCGACCGGAGTCGCGATCGCCGAGGTGACCGTAGCCGCCCTGATGATCGCACCCCGACTGCGCGCGGCCTGCGTGGGATCGTTGGTCGGAACCGGCGATTTCCTCCGGACCGTCGCCCGACCACTCGCGGCGGCGGCGCTCTTGGCGCCCGCCCTCCTGGCCGCCCGGCACCTGCTCGGCGGGCTCGATCCGGCCGCACGCCTCGCCGGCGCCGGCGCCATCGCGGCGCCTCTTTTCATCCTCTTATGGCTCGCGCTTCCGGGCGGCCGCGCGTCCGCCACCACGCTGCTCGCCGATGTGCGCACGGCGTTCCGGCCAGCGGCCGCGCCCAGCCCCGTATGTCCATGACGCCCCCCGCCCTGCCCGCTCTGGCCGGCTGCCACCGGCTTTGCCTCACCCCGACTCGTAACGAGAGCTGGATCATCGCGCCGTTCCTCGCCGCCGCGCGCACGTGGGCCACGCGCGTGATCGTCGCGGATCAGGGGTCCACCGACGGCACACGGGAGTTTCTCGAACGGGCACCGGGTGTTGATGTGTTGCACAACCCCTCGGCGGAGTACGACGAGGCGGGACGCCAGCGACTGCTGCTGGCGGCGGCACGCCGGGTGACGGGACCGCGGTTCCTGCTGGGACTCGACGCGGACGAGGCCCTGTCAGCCAACAGCGCGCACAGTTCCGACTGGGCGAAGATCGCGGCCGCCGCACCGGGAACCGTCGTGCGACTCCGCTGGGTCAACTTGCTCCCCGGCGTAAGAGAGGCCTGGATACCTCCCGGTCACACGCCCTTCGGCTTTGTCGACGACGGCTCGCCGCACCACGGGCGGGCGATCCACAGCCCCCGGGTCCCGTGTCCGGTCGGCGCGCCGGTGCTGGATCTCGATGATATCGTGGTGCTGCACTTCCAGTACACCGCGTGGGAGCGGATGCGCAGCAAGCAGCGGTGGTACCAGACCTGGGAGCTTTTGCGGGAGGACGGAGATGGCCCCCTCGAGATCTTCCGTCGCTACCACCATATGCACGGCGGCTGGCCGCCAGAGGAAATCGTGCCGGTGAAGCCGTCCTGGATGGCAGGCTTCGTGGAGTCCGGAGCCGACTTTGACCGGCTGCAGGCCGAACCCCTGCCATGGTGGGACCGCGAGGTGGCGAAACTCCTCCGGCAGCACGGTCCGGAACGGTTTCGGCGGCTGGCCATCTGGGACCGCGACTGGAACGAGGTGGCGCGGATCCTCGGCGAAGAGCAACCCGCCCTCGATGATCCGCGAGGCCCGGCGGATCGCGCGATCCACCGGCTGCTCGCGCTCACCCAGTGCCGCCGCTCCACCTGGCCGGCGCGCGGTCTCGAACACGCGCTCCGTCTCGCCGGCTGGTGACACCCGCTTCCATGAAAAAAAGCCCGCCCACCGTCGATCTCGAACCCGCGCACGGCATCACCGAGCGCAACGAGTACGGCCTCACAATTCTCACGCCCGTCGGCGTCAAACCGCGCCGCCGCGTCCTCTACGTCAACTCCTACGGCGGACGCTGCCACTGGAACGAGATCAAGCACGGCGTCGTGGCGCCCCATCATCTCTGGGGCAGCCTCGAGTTGGTCCGCCTCGGCTACGAGGTCGGCCTGGCGGAACCGCTCCCGGACTTCTACCTGCACCGCAATCCGCTGCCGCACGACCTGCGCCTGCTCTCCGCGGTGCGTTCGTGGCTGGGACGCGACGGCATCGTCTACTGCGGGCACAACGTCCTCTACTGGCTTCCGCTGCTGCGCGAACTGGGTGCCCACCATTGCCGGATCGTCTCACTCCTCTTCGCGCGCGAGCCGCTCGATCAAAGCCGCGCGCACAGCGGCATCATCGCCCTCACCCCGCCCGCTGCGGAACACGCCCGGAAACTCGCGCCGAAAGCCAAGGTCGCCCACCTGAGCTGGGGGGCCAGCCTCGGACTCTTCCCCCGCTTGGACTACGCGCCCGAGCGCTTTTTATCCTGCGGACGCACGCGCCGTGACGATGTGACGTTGGTCGCTGCCGCCAACCTGTCGCGCCGCGCCTTCCGGGTCGTGTCCCCGCTGCGACCCTCCGATTACTCGTGGCCTTCCAACGTGCAGCTCAGCCGGGGCGCTCCGGGCGAGACGTACTCGGAGTTCCTCCGCGAACAGTACGGCGACTGCGCCGCCTCCCTGATCATCCTATCCCCGGATCCGCTGCAGCGCACGGCGGTCGGCATGACGAACCTCATCGAGGCCCTGGCGATGGGGCGGCCGGTCATTGTCACCCGAACCGGAGCCATCCCGGCGGAACTCGACGTGGAGCGCGCCGGTTGCGGCCTGCATATCGAGCCATCCGACCCCCAGGCTCTCGTCCGCGCCATCGAGCAAGTGGCCACCGACCCTCGCGCCGCCGCGGAGATGGGGGCCAAGGGCCGCGCCATGTGCGAGCGCCGGTACAACATGGGCCGCTTCGCCTCCGATCTGCACGGGTTCCTCGACTCCCTCTGATTCCCCGCCTTGTCCACCGACCCAAGACCTCTCCTCCGGAGCGTGCTCCGGCGGGTGCTGGACGCGATCGACCTGCGGCTCGTCCGCCTCGCCACCGACCAGGTGCGCGGCCACGACCCGTTCCGGGATCTCGCGTGGCTGCTCCGCCGCCGGCCACACCCCGTCATCCTCGACGTCGGCGCCAACGACGGCGAGACCGTCGCCGCCTTCCTGCGCCGCTTCCCGGGCGCGCGCATCCTCGCGTTCGAACCCTACGCGCCGCTCTACCAGCGCCTGCGGCGGCGTTTCCGCGACACCACCACCGTGGAGACGCTGAACGTCGCTCTCGGCGCGACGCCCGGCAACGCCCGTCTCCACCTCTATTCCGGGCACCGGATGAACTCCCTGCTCCGCCTAGCCCAGGACCCGGCCAACCCGATGGCCGGAGGTTTTGAGGAGAAGGGCTCCGTCACTGTGCCCGTGGCGACCGTCGACGACGTGGCCCGCGAACGACACCTGCCCCGGATCGACGTCCTCAAGATAGACACCCAGGGGTACGACCTCGAGGTGCTGCGGGGAGCCGCCGGCCAACTCGCGGCGCGCCGGGTCGGCGCCGTGCTGCTCGAGGTCAACTTCGTCCCGATGTACGAGCGGCAGGCCGCCTTTCCCGAATTGCACGCGCTGCTCTCCGGGCACGGCTACCGGTTGGTTGATTTCTACAATCACCAGCGCAACGCCGGGATGACCGCGTGGTGCGACGCCTGCTACGCGGCGCCTCCCCCATGATCGTGAGCGTCGTGATCGCGACGCGCGACCGGCGGGAATCGCTGGCCGCCACGCTTTCGGCGCTCTCTGCGGTGCGCACCCCCTCCGGCCTGCGCGCGGAGATCGTGGTGGCGGACAACGGATCAACGACCGACACCGCCGAGCTCCTGGCCGGAACGCCATCCGGCGGCCGGGGGATTCGTCGGGTGATCGAACCCCGCCGCGGGAAGTCCCGCGCCCTCAACGCCGCGCTCCGGACCGTGCGAAGCGACCTCATCGCCTTCCTCGACGATGACGTGCGACCGGCACCCGACTGGCTCGAACGCACCGTGGACGCGCTCGTGACGCAGCGCGCCGATGTGGTGGCCGGGGAGGTGCGTCTCGCGCCGAAGCTCGTGCGGGATTGGATGACCACCACCCACCGGGCGTGGCTGGCGGAGACTGCATCCGCCCGCGAGGGGGTTGGCGCCAATCTCACGATCCGACGCGAGGTGCTTTCCCGAGTTCCGCGCTTCGACCCGGAGCTTGGTCCCGGCGCCCTCGGACTCTGGGAGGACACGCTCTTCCTCGCGCAGGCCCGCGCGGCGGGGCTGCGGATCGGCTCCGCGCCCGGCGCCATCGTGCACCACCATTTCGACGAATCGCGTCTTTCCCGCGCCGCGTGGCTGCGTCACGCGACCGCGCAGGGACGAAGCGAGGCCTACGTTTCCTGGCACTGGGAAAATGCGCCCGACCATCGCTCCCTTGCACGCGAGCTCGCCCTTCGGTTCCGCCTCGCGGCGCGCCGCATCCGGCGCCGCCGCTCCGCACCGGCACCGGACTGGGAGCTGGATCTGCTATCGGGCCTCGCCTTCGAGCAGCAATGGCGCCGCGAACGGACCCGCGGACGCGCCTATCCGCGTCGGGATGCGTTGAAGACAGGCGGTCAGCCATGAATCGCCGACCCCGGATACTGTACCTTTCGCCGTGCTGGCCCCACGCGCCCACGCATGGTGGCCAACTGCGGGCCCTCCACATCGGCCGTGCTCTCCGGCAGGTGGCCGACGTGCGCCTTGTGATCGTCGCGGCCGACGCGCCCGATGAGGCCACGCGCCGCCTGACGCGCGAGGAGTTCGACCTGCGCGGCGAAATCCCCGCTGAACCACAACGCGGCAACCGGTGGGGACGGCGCCTCGCTCGTGCGCTCAACCCGCGGGTCCCGCACGCACACGGCCTCGAGGCCCGGGCCGGCACGGGCGGGCTGCTCGCGCCGCTTCTCGCGGAGGCCGACCTCGTGTGGTTCGGCCGGTTGCGCACCGCGAGCGTGTTCAACCGCTGGCAATGGCCCGGCTCGGTGGTGGACATCGACGACCTGCCGAGCGCCCAGGCTGAAGCGGAAGCCTTTACCGCACCCGGTGCCGGGAGGCTGGTCAACGCGATCTTCCAACGTTGGGTTGCCATCCGCCGCCAACGGCTGCTGCCGGAGCGCTTCACCGTGCTCGCCGTGACAAGCGAACAGGATCGGGCCGTGCTGCCGGACCAGGCTGCCGTGCACGTGATCCCGAACGGATTTGAGCGCCCGAGCCTAGAACCGCACCGCCGTCCGGCGGTCCCTCCGCGCCTCGGTTTCATCGGGCTGCTGGAGCACGAGCCCAATCGGGAGGGGCTGGACTGGTTCTGCTCCCGTTGCTGGCCCGAGATCAGCAGCCGCCTGCCCGGCGCGCGACTGCGAGTCGTCGGCGCGGGCAGCGACGGCGCACACCGGCCAACCGTGCCGGGCGTCGACGGTCTCGGCTGGGTGGCGAATCCCGCGATGGAAATGGCAACCTGGAGCGCCCTGATCGTTCCCATCCGCACGGGCGGCGGCACCCGCATCAAGATTCTCGACGGGTTTAGCCGGATGTGTCCGGTCGTCTCCACCACCTTCGGGGCCCGCGGCTACGACCTCGCCCACGGGCGGGAATTGCTGCTCGCCGACACGCCGCGCGCGTTCACGCAGGCGTGCGTGCAGGTCGCCCTCGATCCCGTGGGAGCCACCGCCATGGCCGACCGCGCGTGGCGGCGTTTTCTCGGGGAATGGACCTGGGATGCGATCACCCCGCGCGTTTGGGGCGCGGTCGAGGATTGTCTTCTCCGGGTCGGCCGCGTGCCCGCGCGCACCGTGCCGTCCTGAGCGGCTACGCCGCCGCCCCAACCCTTCACCCTATGCCAGAACTCACCATCACCTCCCATCCGTCCTCCACCGGCGCTTCGTCCGCCTCCCCGTCGGATTCAACCACGGACACCGCCCCGCGGCCGCAGCCCGCCGCGGAGGCAGGCGCCACGGTGTCGACCGTCTGCGTCGTGGGCCTGGGCTACGTCGGCCTTCCGCTCTCGCTGCAATTCGCCTCCAGCGGACTGCGCGTGATCGGCCTCGACGCGGATTCCGCCAAGGTCGAGGCGCTCAACCACGGCCGCAGCTACATCCGGCACATCCCTTCACCCGCCATCCAATCGGCCGTGGCCTCGCGCCGCTTTTGCGCCTCAGGCGACTGGGCCCGCGTTTCGGAGGCCTCCGCGATCGTCATCTGTGTACCGACCCCGCTGAGTCCCAACCGCGAGCCCGACCTGACGTGCGTGCTCGACACCGGGCGCGCAATCGCACCCCACCTGCGACCCGGCGCCCTCGTGGTGCTCGAGTCCACGAGTTTCCCGGGAACCACCGACGAGGAACTGCGCCGGGTACTCGAGGCCGGTTCCGGCAAGACCGCCGGACGTGACTTCCACCTCGCCTTCTCGCCTGAACGTGAGGATCCGGGCAACCCGGGCGGCGGCGTCGGCGCGATCCCCAAGATCGTCGGCGGGTACACGCCGGCCTGCCTCGAGCGGGCGCTCTCCCTTTACGGTCACGCCATACGCACGCTCGTGCCGGTGTCATCCTGCCGAGTCGCCGAAGCGGCCAAGCTGCTGGAGAACACTTTCCGCAGCGTGAACATCGCCTTGGTGAACGAGCTAAAACTCGTCTACGGCGCCATGGGGATCGACATCTGGGACGTGATCGCCGCGGCGCGCACAAAACCGTTCGGGTTCATGCCATTCTACCCGGGACCCGGCCTCGGCGGGCACTGCATCCCGATCGACCCATTCTACCTCACTTGGAAAGCCCGCGAGTTCGGACGACACACGCGATTCATCGAGCTCGCCGGTGAGATCAACACGGCGATGCCGGAGCACGTGCTGGAACGGGTCGCCGAGGCCCTCAATCACCGCCGGCGCGCGCTCAACGGCAGCCGCGTCCTCGTGGTCGGCCTCGCGTACAAACCGGACGTGGACGACGAGCGCGAGTCGCCGAGCTACGTGCTGATGGAGGGGCTCCGCCGGCGGGGCGCCGAGGTCGGTTACCACGATCCCTACATCCCCGTCATCCGACCCACCCGCGAGCACCCGCAATGGGCCGGGACACGGTCGCTGCCGTGGACGCGCGAGGTGATATCAAAGTGTGACGCGGTGATCATCGCCACCGCCCATTCCAACGTTAACCACCGCGAGCTTCTCGCGTGGTCGCCGTGCATCATCGACACCCGGAACGCCCTCGGGGCCGTCCCGGCGAACCCCGGCCAGGTCTGGAAAGCCTGAAGGCATGAACTCGGAAACGAACGCCGCACGGTGCGCCAAGGCCGCCGCGGCTCTGCTGCTCTGCACCGCGAGTCTGCGCGCGCAGCTTCCCGCCTTTCCCGACCCGGTTTCGCCGGGCAGCGGGGTGGTGATCACACCCTTCCGTGAGGCCGTAAGCCCGGAATGGCCGAAGGTACCGTCGGCCGGTCGCGTTAAACTACATCCGCATATCCTCGTGCGCGCGTTGCGGGGGGAAGGCTTCGCCCTCGCCGCACTGCCGGAGCAGGACACCTCGATACTCACCACGGAGCCGGGGGTCCTCGCCCGCATCGGCCGGCATTGGCGCGCCGACTATACGGCGACTTGGAACCGCTATTCGAACCCGGCGTTCACCGACACCTTCGATTCCACACTCGTGCTCGCGGGCGAGCACGAGCCGGGACTTTGGCGCCTGCGCGAACAGGCCCGCCTCGAGACCTCGACCAACCTGCTGATCGAGACCGCGGCGCAAACCCGCGTGAGCCGCCGCGGGGTGAACTTCGAACTCGAGCGCGATCTCGGCCGCGGAAACCTCATCGATGCAGGTTTCGATCACACCCGCACCAACCTCGATACCGTCGGTAACGCGATGCTGCCAGTGACGCCGAACTGGCGGGAGTCAGCCGCCCGTCTCCGACTTACCCGCCAGCTCGCGCGCGACCTGCACGGGACCGCCTTTGTCCACGCCGGCACCACGGCGGCGCAGGAAACCGACTCTGGCCAGGCCCGACCGGGCGCGGGACTACGCTGGCGAGTCGGCGACCGCCTGCAGTTCGGCGCGGAATACTCGCGGGAATGGCGCCGCTTCCGGGACGAGCCGCGGCGGTCGCTCCGCAGCGATGTACTCGGCGCCCGGGCCGAGTATTCACCGCTCGCCGCCACGCGCTTCACGCTAGAGGCGGGGCGCACGCTCACCCCTTCGTTTCTGGCGGGAGAAGTCACCCGTCAAAGCCTGCTACGGGCCAACCTGCGCCAACGTTTCCTCGGCCGTGTGCAGTTCGACGCCGGTCTGCTCCGGCGCCACCAG
Organism: uncultured Opitutia bacterium; assembly: GCA_903900845.1. Lineage (GTDB taxonomy): Bacteria > Verrucomicrobiota > Verrucomicrobiia > Opitutales > Opitutaceae > ER46. The sequence goes on along the minus strand of CAIUOU010000004.1, from coordinate 2,880 downwards.
GATTCCCTCCCCGCGGCGGGCGGCGTCCCCCTGACTCGCACCGACCGATCTCGCTCCCTCGACTTTTCGATTTCCGGCGCGCTCCTGCGTCGCCTCAACGTCACGCTGCTCCACCGCAGCACCCGGAACGATTCCTCACTGCCGGGCCTGGCCTTTCGCAGCCGTCAATTCGGCGTGGAAACCCATGCGCGCTTTTGACCGGGCCTGGTCCGGGAAAGAAGCCGCCGTCGCCGCGCTTCTGGTCACCGCTCCCTTCGCCCCCGCACTGCTCGACGCGTTCCGTCTCGCGCACGCGAACGGCGTGCAGACCTACACGCCGCTGGTCCCCGCGGTCGCGCTCTACCTCGGCTGGAGGCGCCAGCCCGAGTTCGTCGCCACGGCCGCCCGCCTCCCCCAACCGGCGGGGTTACTGACCGTGACGACGCCGTTCACCGCCACGGTCGCGCTCGCCGCGGCGCGGCTTTCCACGGACCCCGCCCTCGGCGCCGCGCTGCGCATCCTCGCATGGCTCGCGCTCCTCGCCGGCACGCTGCGTTTCCTCCTTGGCCGCGCCGGACTCGAGCGCTGGGGCCCCTCATTAGTGTTGCTGCTCTTCCTCGCGCCACTGCCGCGAGTCGGCGTGGAGATCGCGGAAGGTTTTCTCCAGCACGGCTCCGCCCTTGCCGCCCGGATGCTCTTCGAGTTCCAAGGCACGCCGGTCCATCTCGGGGACCTCACGCTGCATCTTCCCGGCATGAGCCTGCGGGTGGCGCCGGAGTGCAGCGGACTCCGGTCAACCTTGGTCCTGCTGTTACTGACCGCCATCGCCGCCATCACGCTTCTCCGCGGTACGCCGGCCCGGCTCGCCTTGATCGCCGCCGTCGCACCGATCGCCGTCGCGCGCAACGCCCTCCGGATCTTCGTGATCGGCGAGCTGTGCCTGCGCGAAGGGCCCGCGGCGCTCGACTCCATCCTGCATCGGCACGGTGGGCCGGCCTTCTTCGCCCTCTCTCTCGTGCCTTGGACCCTTTTGCTCCTCGCGCTGGGACGCCGCGAAGCGGCGGCTCGCGGTGCGATCCCGGTGCCTGCATCCTCATGAAAGCGAACCGAATCATCCCCGCGTGCCTTGGCCTGGTCGTCGTCCTGGTCACCGGTTGCTCCCGCGAGCAACGCGCCACACGAACCCTCGAGGCGATCGATCGCCACCTCGTCGCGCATAATCTGGCCGCGGCCGAGATCGAGTGCCGGAATCTCCTGCAGCTGAATCCGATCCACCCCGGAGCGCTGCGCCGGCTGGGCCTCATCTATTGGGACCAGGGCCGCGAGTACCGCGCAGTGCCGCTGTTGCGCACCACCCTGCGCTCCTTCCCCGCGGACGCGGAGGTCCGCGTCCGCCTCGCCCGCTTCCACCTCTCGTGCGGGGATCTAGCCACGGCGGCCGACGAGGCTGCGGCGGTGTTGCGGGTGGCACCATCGGACCCGGAGGCACCGCTGATCCTGGCCGCCTCCGCGGCACCAGACCCCGATGCCCAGCGACGAGCCCGCGATCTGCTGCACGCCCTGCCCGACACCGCTTCCGCGCCCGTTCTGGTGGCGCTCGGAGTGATCGATCTGCGCGCCGGACGCGTGGCGGCCGCGGAGGCCGCCTTCCACCATGCGCTCCGCGCCGATCCACGTTTCGCGCCGGCGCATCACTCCCTCGGCATGCTGCGCTGGGCCCACGGCGATCTGAATTCGGCCGGCGCCGCGTTCCGCGACGCGGCTGAGGTCTCCCAGCCTTACTCTCCCTTCCGGGAGAAACACGCCCGCTTCCTTCTCCTCACGGGAAACCTTGCCGACGCGCAACGCCTGGCGGCCGAAGCCACCACCGGCACCCCGGATCATCTGCCATCGTGGATCCTAAGGGCGGAATGTTCCGCCGCCGGAGCGGACCTCGCCGCGGCGGAGGCCCACCTGAAGGAAGCCTTGCGGCGGGACGAGGTTCACCCCGCGGTCCTCGCTGCCCTCGCCCGGTTTTCGTTGGCGCGGGGAGATCACGCCGCGGCCATCACCACACTGGAGCGCCTGGGCGCGTTGCACCCCGGGTTGCCGCAGGCGCGTTACGAGCTGGCTCTCGCCTTGCTCGCGAAGGGCGAGATCCCGCGCGCGCTCGCCGTGCTGGAGGAGGTGGCGAAGGCCGCGCCCGCGCTCCGCGAGGCCTCTCTCGCCCGCGCCGAAATAACCCTGCGCCGCGGAGACCCCGCCGCCGCGGCCGCGGTGCTCGAACCCCTCGTACGGGAACATCCGGACCTGCCCGCCGCCCGGGCCCTCCTGGCCGGCGCACGCTGGGCGCAGGGCCGCTCCGACGACGCCATCGCGCTCTGCCTCGGGCTGGAGAAGGAAGTACCCTCCTCGCCCCAGGCGCCGTTCCTCCGCGGGGTCGCGCTGGCGGCGCAGGGAAAACACGAGGAATCCCGCGCGGCGCTGACGCGCGCTCTCGCGCTGGCTCCCGGCAACCCCGCGATCCTCGAGGCGCTCGTGAACCTTGAACTCGCCGCGCGGCGGCCGGAGGAGGCGCGCCGGCTGCTGGAAGGGGAAATTTCCCGGGACGCCCGCCGGCTCGGACCGTCGCTCCTTCTGGCCCGCGTGTTGGCGATTTCAGGCGACCCCGGAACCGCCGAGCAGGTGCTGATCCAGTCGACCCGGGACCACCCCGCATCCGCCATCGCCCATTACGCGCTCGCCCTGCTGCGGCACACGCGGCGCGGTGAAAGCGACCCACTTCCACCCGCCCGCCGGGCGCTGGAACTGGAACCCCGCTCGGTCGCCGCCGCTTGGCTGGTCGCCGAACTCGAGCACGCGCGCGGCGACGGGACCGCGGCCCGCGCCGCCTGCGAGAAGACACTCGCGCTGCAGCCCGGC
>CAIUOU010000003.1 GCA_903900845.1 uncultured Opitutia bacterium | reverse complement strand
TTTAATGGGACGTTGTTCGTGAGGCGCTTCCGAGTCGCACCGTTTGGTGGCAACCACCGATTGACCCGGATTCACACAGATCGAGTCCCTCGGTCGCTTGGTCCGCCAGTCCCTTGGACCTCTTCCGGCCCTTGGATCCCACCGCCAAAGAGTGAACCACGAATGGACACGAAGGGGCACGAATCATTCCGGCCGCCCGGTGATGCCGGCTAGTGTAGCCGAGGCTGCCAGCCTCGGATTTTGAGGGACCACGTTTTGCCGAAGGCGTTTCGGAAGACCCCGGATTTCTTGACCGCGGATTTCACGGATGGCGCGTATGAGGATTCGTCGTAAGCCTTCCGTAAATTCCCCGGCCCCGGGTTCCTGAATTCCAGACTCTCCGTGCTCTCGGTGCCTTTGTGGTAAAATGGAGCGATGGGATTTCGGCGCGACATCCAGCCCATCGGATCGCACGCATCTGTGGTCAGCTCGTAAGTGCTGGGCGTGCCGTGGAGCGGCGTTCTCCGGCGCCACTTCCGGACCTCACGAATGCGACGGCGGTCGTTTGCCGCCTCAGATCGCGTGCAGGGCGCTCTTGCTGACGGCGAGGGCGGCTTCCTTCACGGCTTCGCTCATCGTGGGGTGGCCGTGGATCGTGCGGGCGAGGTCCTCGGCGCTGCCGCCATATTCCATGTGTGCGACGACTTCACTGATGAGTTCGCCGGCGTTGTGGCCGAGGATCTGGGCGCCGAGCAGGCGGTCGGTCTTCGCGTCGGCTATGATCTTCACGTAACCGTCGACGGCTCCCGCGGCGATGGCGCGGCCGTTGGCGGCGAAGTTGAAGCGGCCCACGTTCACGGCGCGGCCGGCCGCCTTGGCGGCCTCCTCGCCGAGGCCGACACTCGCGACCTCGGGACTGGTGTAGACGATGGCGGGGACGAGGTCCCAGTTCACGTGGCCGGCCTTCCCCGCGATCCATTCGGCAACGGCAACGCCGTCCTCTTCGGCCTTGTGGGCAAGCATCGGGCCCGCGACCACATCGCCGATCGCCCAGACGCCCGGCGCGCTGGTGCGGAGGTGGGAGTCGACCTTGATGCGGCGTTTCTCGTCGAGCGCCACGCCGGCCTGTTCGAGGCCGAGCCCGTCGGTGAACGGGCGGCGGCCGACGGCGACGAGAATCTTGTCGGCGGGGAAAGAAAGTGTCTGGCCTTCGCGCTCGGCGAGCAGCGTGGCGCCCGCGGACTTGGTTTCGCCGGGCTTGGCGAGGGCGAGACCGGTGACCTTGGCGCCGGTTTCGATCTTCAGTCCCTGCTTCTGCAGGATGCGGGTGAAGTTGCGCGCGATGTCGTCGTCGTAAGAGGCGACGATCTTCGGTAGGAACTCGACGACCGTGACGTCGGAGCCGAGGCGTGACCAGACGGAGCCGAGCTCGAGTCCGATGGCGCCGCCGCCGACCACCACGAGTTTCTTCGGCACGGAGTCGAACGCGATAGCGTGGTCGCTGGAGACGATGTTCTTTCCGTCGAACTTTAGGAACGGCAACTCCACCGGAGCCGAACCGGTGGCGACGACGACGTTCTTGGCGGTGAGGACCTGCTCGCCGCCGTCGGCGGCGCGAACGGCGACGCGGTCGGCCGCGACAAAGGAGGCGGCTCCGGTGACGACGGTGACCTTGCGCGCCTTGGCGAGCTGGGCGACGCCCGCGACCAGCTTGGCCACGACGTCGTCCTTGCGGCGCAGGAAGGAGGGAAGATCGAGATCGACCGAGCCGAGCTTGATGCCGTGTTCGGTGGCGTGGTGCTTCGCCCACGCGAAGTGTTCGCTGGAGTGCAGCAGCGCCTTACTGGGAATGCAGCCGACGTTAAGGCAGGTCCCTCCGAGCGTCGGACGCTTGTCGACCAAGGCGACCTTCAGGCCGAGTTGCGCCGCGCGGAACGCGCACACGTAGCCGCCCGGGCCGGCGCCGATGACGATGAGATCGTAGGAATAGGGGCTGGAGGAAGACATGGGATGAAACGCGAAGGCGCGGAGTGGGCGAAGGTTCGCGAAGGACGAAGCTTGTTCAGAAGTGGGATTTGCATCCAAGCGCGCGAGCCTCTCTCGGGATCTCCGGAGAAAGCGGGACAGCGAAGCCTCGGTCCGAAGAGTTTCCCGACAAACGCTTCGCGAGCCTTCGCCGTCCTTGGCGTCTTGGCGTTTGGGTTTAGATTCCGATGATCAGGCGGGCCGGGTCCTCGATGGCCTGCTTCACTTTCACGAGGAAGGTGACGGCTTCCTTGCCGTCGATCACGCGGTGGTCGTAGCTCAGGGCGAGGTACATCATCGGGCGGATCACGACCTGGCCGTTCACGGCGACGGGGCGCTCGTTGATGGCGTGGAGACCCAGGATCGCGCTCTGCGGGGCGTTGAGGATCGGCGTCGAGAGCATTGAGCCGAAGATGCCGCCGTTGGTGATCGTGAAGACGCCGCCCTCAAGGTCAGCGAGGCTGATCTTGCCGTCGCGCGCGCGTTTGGCGCAGTCGGCGATCGATTGCTCGACACCGGCCATCGACAGCGCGTCGCAGCCGCGCACCACCGGCACCATCAGGCCCTTCTCGGTCGAGACGGCCACGCCGATGTCGTAGTAGTGGTTCTCGACCAAGGTGTCGCCGTCGAGCGACGAGTTCACGGCGGGAACGGCCTGCAGCGCGTGCACGGCTGCCTTGGTGAAGAATGACATGAAGCCGAGCTTCAGGCCGTGCTTCTTCACGAAATCGTCCTGGTACTTGGCGCGGAGCGCCATGACGGCGGACATGTCGACCTCGTTGAAGGTCGTGAGCATCGCCGCCTGGTGCTGCGCGGAGACGAGGCGCTGCGCGATCTTGGCCCGCAGTGGCGAGAGCTTCCGGCGCGTCTGGCGCCCCTCAGCCGCCGCGGAAGGAGTGGGAGCGACGGGGGCAGGCGCCGGTGACGGTGCGACCGTCGCGGGAGCAGGAGTGGGCGCGGCGGTGGCGGCGAGCATGTCGCCCTTGGTCACCCGGCCGGCTTTGCCGGTGCCGGTGACGCCGGCGGGGTCAACGCCTGTCTCAGCGGCGAGGCGACGCACGGCGGGGGAAACCGGGGCGTCTTTGGCGGCGGATTTCGCCTCCGTCTTGGGCGCTGGCGTGGGAGCCGGAGCGGCACCGGCGGCGGTGTCGATCACCGCGACGGTCTGACCGATCTTCACCTCGGCGCCCGCGTTCACCTTGAAGGAGATGCGACCGGCCGACTCGGCTATGCCCTCGGAGGTGATCTTGTCGGTCTCCAGTTCGAAGATCGGCTGGTCCTTGGCGACGACGGCGCCGTCGGCGACGTGCCACTTGGCGAGGACGCCGGAGGAGATCGATTCGCCCATGGGCGGGACTTTGACTTCGAGGAGAGGCATGGATCGGGGAATTGAAGCGGTGGGTGTGGAAGCGTGGCTATTAGGGAGACGGTGCGCTCAGGAGGTGAAGGCCTGCTTGAGCAGCGCGGCGAGTTCGAGTCGGTGGACGGCCAGGGTGCCGACGGCGGGCGAGGCGGAGGCGTCACGTCCGGCATAGCGGGCCTTGCGGCCGAAGGTCTCCTCCAACTGCGGCGCGATCCAGGACCAAGCCCCCATGTTCTCGGATTCCTCCTGGGCCCAGACCACGTGCGCGCCGGCGTATTTCTTGGCGATTTCGGAGAGGCGTTTGCGGTGCAACGGGTAAAGCTGCTCGATACGCACAATCGCGGTGTCGAGGTGCTTGTTGCGCGTCCGGTGGTCCGCGAGGTCGTAGTACACCTTGCCGGAGCAGAGGATGAGCCGCGCGGCCGGTTGTCCGCCCGGGAAGAGCGGATCGTCGATGATCTCCTGGAAGCCACCGCCGGTGAAGTCCTCGACGCGGGATACGGCCGCGGGGTGGCGGAGCAGGGATTTGGGCGACATGACTACCAGCGGTTTCTTGACGTCGCGCTTCACCTGGCGGCGGAGCACGTGGAAGAAGTTCGCGGGCGTGGAGATGTTCGCGACCTGAATGTTGTCCTCGGCGCAGATCTGCAGGAAGCGCTCGAGGCGCGCGGATGAGTGTTCCGGCCCCTGGCCCTCGTAGCCGTGCGGGAGCAGCAGGACAATGCCGCTGGTGCGGTACCACTTCGACTCGGCGCTGGAAATGAATTGGTCGATGACGACCTGGGCGCCGTTGGCAAAGTCGCCGAACTGCGCTTCCCAGATGCAGAGCATGTCGGGGTAATCGAGCGAGTATCCGTAGTCGAAGCCCAGTACTGCCGCCTCGGAGAGCAGCGAATTATACACGCAGAAGCGGGCCTGCTCGGGCGCGAGGTGGTTCAGCGGCGCGTGGGTCGCGTTGGTCTCGATATCGTGCAGCACCGCGTGGCGGTGGCTGAAGGTGCCACGCTCGCAGTCCTGGCCGCTGAGGCGCACCGGCGCGCCCTCGAGCACGAGCGAACCGAACGCGAGCGCCTCAGCGAAGCCCCAGTCGATCGGGCCGCCGTCCTTGAAGGCCTGCGCCCGGGCGTCCAGGAAGCGACGGATCTTGGGGTGCGGCTTGAAGTCGGCTGGCACCGAGACGAGGCCCTGGGCGACCCGCGTGAGCAGGTCGGGCTTCACTCCGGTGGTGACCGGTTTGAAATGGAAATCGGGCTGAAAGACCGCGGTGGAGCCCTCGAAGCGGCGGGCCTCGGCGGCGGCGGCGCGCTTGGCGGACTTCGCAGTCTCTGCGGCCTTGGCTTTCTCCAGGTGTTTCTCGAGGGCTTCCGAGTACTCGGCGCGGATGGCGTCGGACTTCGACTCGGTGACGGTGCCTTCGGCCACCAGCTTGCGCGTCAGCACGGCCGAGATCGGCGGGTGCGCGGCGATCTTCTGGTACAGCAGCGGCTGCGTGAAGGCCGGCTCGTCGGTCTCGTTGTGGCCGTGTTTGCGGTAACAGACCATGTCGATGACGACGTCGCGCTGGAACTTCACCCGGAACTCGAGCGCAAGCCGGGCGACGTGGCACACGGCCTCGGGGTCGTCTCCGTTCACGTGGAAGATGGGCGCCTCTATCATCTTGGCGACGTCGGTGCAGTGCACCGTGGAACGTGAATCGCTCGGCTCGGTGGTGAAGCCGATCTGGTTGTTCACCACGATGTGGAGCGTGCCGCCGGTTTTGTAGCCGGGCAGCTGGGAGAAATTCATCGTCTCGGCGACGATGCCCTGGCCGGCGAACGCGGCGTCACCGTGGATGAGCAGCGGCAGCACACGCCAGCGCTCCTCGGTTGCGCCGCGGATGCGCTGCCGGGCGCGGGCCTTGCCCTCGACCACGGGGTTCACGATCTCCAGGTGGGACGGGTTCGCCGCGAGGCGTACCTCGACCTTCTTGCCGGAGGCGGTCTCGAGCACGGCTTCGTAGCCGAGGTGGTACTTCACGTCGCCGTCGCCGCCCACGGTCTCCGGAATGTAGTTTTCCGAGAACTGCTCGAACAGCACATCGAAGCTCTTCCGCATCACACTGGTGAGAATGTTGAGGCGTCCGCGGTGAGCCATGCCCATGACGACTTCCTCCACGCCCACTTTCGGGGAATGCTCGATGATCGAGTCCACCGCCGCCACCATCGTCTCGCCGCCTTCGAGGGAAAAGCGCTTCTGGCCGACGTATTTCGTGTGCAGGAAGCGCTCGAAGAGCTCCGCCTTGTGGACGCGGCGCAGGATTCGGATCTTCTCGGCCTTGGAGAAATCGGGCTGGTTGCGCGAGGCCTCCATGCGGGATTCCAGCCACTGGCGCACCTCGACATCTTGAATGTGGGTGTATTCGACGCCGATCCGGTCGCAGTACGTGGTGCGCAGCGCGATCAGGATGTCGCGCAGCTTCATCTGCCCGCCGCCGAGATACGTTCCGATGTCGAAGGAGGTTTCTAGATCCGCTTCACCCAGGCCGAATTGCGCGAGGGACAGCTTCGGATGCGGCGGTGGCCTGTCGCCCAGCGGATCAAGATGGGCCTCGAGATGTCCGAGCGAACGGTAGGCGTTGATCAGTTGGTGGACCCGGGACTGCTTCAGGCTATCGATGATCGGAACGTTGGCGTGGGACTGGGATGTGTCGCGCGATGCGCCGGCGAGAGCCGCGGCCGGGGAGTTGCTGTTGGAGCCCAGCGTAAACCCCTGAAAGAACGCGCGCCACGTGGGATCAACCGAATTGGGCTCGGCGAGCCAGGCCTGATAGGACGCCTCGATGACGTCGGCATTCGCGAGTGAAGGAAGGTTTGGACGAAACATGGATAAGAAGGCAGCCGTCGAACAACGCAGGACGTGGCTCGGCAGCGGTGGTTGGGAAAAACAAGGGGCGAGATAACCACAGGGTTTCGAGCGAAACAAGCGCCCGCCCTTCAACCGGGGTGATTGCAATCGCGCTTAACGTGCGCTTAAGGCTGATAAGTAATTCGCTACTTCCTCATGGAACTTGAGATCAAGCGCTCCCTCGACGCCCTCCTTTTTGCCATTTCTTCCAGAGATGGACAAGTTATTGCTCAGGAGATGGTTAAGCTCGACGATTTCTTGGCTAGAGGACGGGCCGGCATCCACCCGCAGCTTGCCCACTTCCTGCAGAACCGGAGTTATGCCAAGGCGCAGATGTTCCTCTCCGGCGACAGCGACATACCGGCGGGAATTTGCGGCGGTGGGCGGCAGCCTAGAGGTTGACTTATGGCTAACGAAAAAATCTCCACCTCCGGTGGCGCCTCGTTGGGCCACAATCCGTTTGGGGCGCTAACTGCGACCGGGCTTCCTTCCGCGCCGTCGCCTTCGGTTCTAAGGTCTGCCCCGACTCTCAGCGGGTCCGTGCAGGCCAAAAATCGGGGCCGCGTCGATATCAGGCGAGAAACGGGCGGGCGGGGTGGCAAAACCGTGACCGTCGTGGACGGATTCACTGGGATCGGCCTTCCGGAGAAGGAGCAATTAGCCAAGCGCATGCGCGCGGCTTGCGGCTGCGGCGGCACCGTCAAGGACGGCGCCATCGAGATTCAAGGCGACCAGCGGGAAACCATTGCTCGGATCCTGAGCGACGCGGGATTTCGGCCGGTCTTCTCCGGAGGCTGATCAAGCCGCGAGGCCGGCCGCGAGCGAGAGCGCACCCTTGGCGCGGTTCAGAATGTAGAGGTGGTAGCCCGGGGCTCCCTGGGCGATCAGGCCTCGGATTTGGTTCAGCGCCCAATCAATGCCGATCGCTTCCGCCACGTCGGCATTATCCGCCGCGGCCTCGAGCCGGGTGGTGAGTTGGGCGGGCAGCGTTGCACCGCACATCTGAGTGAAACGCTGGATCTGCTTTAGTGACAGCACCGGCATGATCCCGGGCACGATCGGCGCCGTGATTCCCGCCGCGCGGCATTTGTCTACGAAGCGATGGTAGACGGCGTTGTCGAAGAAGAGCTGCGTCGTGACAAACGCCGCGCCGGCGTCGACTTTGCGGCGCAGGTGATCGAGGTCGGCCTCGAGGGTAGTCGCCTCCGGGTGTTTTTCCGGATAGCCTGCCACACCGAGGCAGAAATCCGGGTGCCGCGATTTCAGCAGTTCTGCGAGTTCGCTCGCGTGGCGTAGGCCGTCTGCGGCGGGTTTGAACTCGTTGGTACCCTTGGGTGGATCGCCCCGCAGGGTCATGATGTTACGGAATCCGCCTGCGTGAATCCGGTCGGCCAAGGAGGTCAATTCCGTCCGCGAATGGCCTACGCATGTGAGGTGAGGCATGACGGTGTAGCCGAACTCCGTGCGCAGCATCCCACTCACTTGGGCGGTGCGGTCCCGCGTCGTTCCGCCTGCGCCGTAAGTCACCGAGACGAAATCAGGCTGCATCCGCCGCAGGGCATGCGCGGTCGCACGCAATGCCTCCACGCCCGCGTCGTCCTTGGGCGGAAAAAACTCCAGTGAGCGGAGCACGCGGCGCTCCGCAAAGAGTTCCGAGATTGGACGATCGGGGTGCATAAAACGCATCAACGCATACGGAAGTGTTGATGCGTGTAAAGTGCGGACTCCGGCGTATGCAAAAAAGCGCGGGACGAAGGCCCGCGCTCGTGAGAAGCCAGGGCTCCCCTTGACCGGCCTATTTCTTCGGCTCTGTGGCGGGAGTGGGCGTGGCGGGCGCAGGAGCTGGCGCGGGTGGGGCCGCTTCGAACAGCTCATCCGCTTTTTGCGGGAGGCCCGTGAAGGTGTACTCGGCGATCTGGAAAGCGCGTTTCCCCATGAGGGCGTTTACGGGCGCCGATGTTTCAGAATGGGAAACGAAGGCGAAAACAGGTCCGGCCGGGATCGTCTCAAACTCCGGCGCAAGCGGCTTGTCATCCTTCTTTTCGCCAGTCTTGGAGTCGTCCTTCTTCGCGAGTTCGGCCACGCTGCCCAAGGCGGCAGGGCCGGTCTTTCCGTCGTTCGAAGCAGACGGCGGCTTCAGTTTCTTCTCCTCGGGTTTTCGCCCCATCGCGACCGAGATCGTCTTGCCGTCAAAGGTAGTCAGCTTGAAGGCGCGTTGGTTGGCCTTGGCAGCGCCGGCGTTGGCGTCATCCGGGGCGGTGGAATCGGTGAATCGGATGGTCCCGACGCTGCTCAGCAGTGAGGCGATGCGGTCGGCCTTGATCCTCTGTCCGGTCGGCGTCTTGTCCGCCGTCCATGAGTCCTCCTTCTTGGCGCGGGAGACCGTGACCGTCCCACCCTCGCTGAAGGGAATCTCAACCTTGGCGACGTCGTCGGGCTTGATGTTGGTGAGCTCCGCGTTGGCCCAGTTGCGCGCCTCGGTGTCGAGCCATGCGCTGAAGCTGGCGAGAAATGCCTTCTGCTCGTCGCCGAAACGGACGAAGCGTCCGCCCCCGGTCTCGGGGTTCTTGCCGAGCGTCAGGGTGAAGACGACTTTGTCGGAAGCATCCAGGAGGTCGACCTTTGTGTCCTTGAACTCAAGTCGTGCAATGCGCTCGGCGTTGCTCGTGACGAGCCGCTGCAACTTCGCCTCGGTGAGGTTTCCGATGAAGCCCGAGAGTTTTCCAAAGTCGGCGGGCATGTCGAAATAGCTCGGCACCTTCCAGGAGCCGTCCGTCTGGCGCGTGAGCTCGATGATCTTCCCGCCGTCGGCGATACGGATCTTGGCTGCCTTCTCCACCGTGGCGCGGTCAACGATAGGCTGGTTAAGACGGCTGTCGGCGGGCGGCGGTGGACTCGGGCGCTGGAGCAAGTAGGCTCCGGCCGCGAGGAGGGCCAGGACGATGATGGAGACGACAAGAGTCTTGATTTTCATCGCGGGAAAAGGAGGGGCGGAGTTGTGGACGGGCGCGCTTACTTCTTGCGGTTACGGTAGAACCAAAAGCCGAAGACTCCCACGAGCAAAGGTGTGGCGAGCAGGTTCAGCACCAGCAGTCGGTTTTCCAGCCGGTCGATGTCTTCCCGCAGGGCGCGACGGATCTCTCGGCGCTCGCCGCGCATTTTCGCCTGCTGTTTCTGGAAGTCGTCAATGGCCTTCGCCATCTCGGGGGTGGCGACAAGCCGGTTGCCCTCGCCTTTCTTACCCTGGAGTTCGCTGAGTTTGGTCTGCACCTGTTGGAGGCGGTTATCCAACTCGGTGAGCTTCGACTGGTACTGTTTCTGGGCCTCGGCCTCCATCTTGCGGACGACGTCGAACGGGCGCAGCGAAGTGCCCTTGCCGCGGATGGAGATCAGATCCTGGGAGCCGCCGAGGAACTCCACGGTATTGGCCGCGAACGCGAGGTTATCGTTGATGGGTTGGGCAGCGGTCTGGCCGAAGAAGTTGAACTTGCGGACGCTGTAGTCGTCGAAAAGCCAGTCGGAGTCGGCGATCACGAACAGCGTGGACGTGCCTTTGGACTCCTTCAGAGCGGGAGCGTCGGGTTTTTTCTCCTCCTTCTTGGGTTCGTTGGACCCGGCGGGCGGCGGAGCGTCGGCCGGCATACCGTCGGGGAACGCGGTCTTGAACTTGCCGGTGACGAGCGCGGCGATGGTCTTCTTGCCGCTCGGGGTGATCTGCTTGGCGACGTCGTCGGGCTGCGCGAACTGAAGCATCATGCTCGGCATATCGCCGGTCTGAGAGGAGGTCTCGACCAATGGGGTGAAGGTGAGGGAGCCCCCGGCCTTCTGGGAGACGCTGCCGGACTCGATGAACATTACGGAGTTGAGCTGGGCCGTGGCCATGGACTTGGAGTTGAAAGATTGTCGGCCGGCGAGGCTGAGCCACACGGGGAAGCGGGCGACATTCCCGCCTCCGGTCTGGACCTGGGTGGCATTCTCCAAGTCGCCCACGACCTTCTGCGAGTCGTAGCTGATTTCGTAGGCGCCGAGCAGGGAAGGCAGGTCGCTGGTCACGTTCTGCGCGCCGCCGCCCATCATCATCTGCTGCGGGTTGCTCTGCCGTTTGAAGTGCTGTGAGGAGGGGTCGAGCGCTAGGAAGACGGGTTTTCCTCCGAGGACGAACTGGTCGATCGCGAACTGAAGCTTGGGCGAGAGGCCCTGCGGATGAACAACCATGAGCGCGTCAAGGTCGCTTGGCAGCTCATTGGCCGAGGACTCGACGGTCACGATGCGGAAAGTCTGCTCCAGCTCGGTCATGACCGTCTGGGACGGCTGCGGCTGGCGGCGCATCATCATCATCATCTGCATCTCTTGCGGGCTGGTGCCTTGGAGCGGCAGGCTGGTGATCAGGCCGAGTTTCCGTTTGTCGAGCTGTTGCACGCTGTGGATTAGCTTCGACAGGTCGTACTCGAGGAACTGCTCCCGCTGCGGCGTGAAGGCCGCGATCGTCTTCTGCTGATCGGCCTGGGTAACGATCAGGCCGAAGAAGAACTGCTCGCCACCCTGCTGGGCGACTTGCGGAGTGAGGCCCGCCGCTGTGGCCTTCTCCTCGTCGGGTGTGTCGGGCCGCGGATTGATGACATTTAGTGTGACCTTCCCGCGGGCCGCGCGGACGTACTGACGAAGCATCTCCTGCACGCGAGCCGCGTAGTTCTTATAAGCGATGGGCAGTCCGCTGGCGTCCTTGGAAAAGTACAGGTCCACCGCGACCGGCTCCTCGATCTTGCCCAACATACGGCGGGTACCGTCGGAGAGCGAGTAGATCGATTCCGCGGTGGCGTCGACGCGCACCGGAACCGACGAAGCGAGGTAGTTGGCTAGAATGAGGCCCACGAGGAGCAGGCCGATGGCGAGGGATTTGCTGCCGAATTTCATAGCAGGGCGGAAGTCCGGGTTTGTTTTCAGCGTTCGAGCACGACCACGTTGAGGAACAGCGTGAAGCCCATCAGGGAGAGGAAGAAAATGACATCTTTCGGATCGATGATGCCCTTGGTGAAGGCGTCAAAGTGGGTAATGAAGCTGAAGTTCGCCAGCGCGTCGGCCAAGGCGAGGGGCAGGACCCCCTCGAGCGTCTCCGTGAAGCTGCTGAAGCCGAGAAACAGGAGGACCGCACACGCTCCGAGGCTGATCACAAAGCTGATGACTTGGTTTTTGGTCGTAGCGGAGGCGAGGGCGCACACGCCGAGGTAGCCGCCTGCCATGAGAATGGCCCCGAGATAGGTGGTAAGGATCACACCCCAATCCGGGGCGCCGAGGTAACCTACGGTGAAGGCCATCGGGAAGCTGAGGAGCACCGCGATCGCGAGGAAAGCCCAGCCGGCGAGGAATTTTCCTAGCACCGCCTCGAGCGTGGTAACCGGCAGGGTGAACAGCAACTCGACCGTACCGGAGCGCTTTTCCTCCGACCAGAGTCGCATTCCAACCGCGGGAACGATGAACATGAAGAGCCAAGGGAAGAACGTGAAGTAGCTCTCCATGCTGGCGACGCCCGCGCGGAAGAACCCGCCGTAGCGAGAGAAGGCGAGGGACACGGAGATAAGGAGGAAGGCGATCAGAAACACGTACGCGACCGGCGACCGGAAGTAGCCGAGGAACTCGCGTTTGAAGATCGGAATGATTTGGCGCATGGCGGGAGTAATCGGGGGCTGGGTGGGTGCAGGAGGCCGCTCAGATGTCTCCGCGGGTGAGCTCCCGGAAGATTTCGTCCAGGCGCGCGCCTGGTTTGCGGGCCCGCAGGCTATCTGGCGTCTCGTCCGCCACGACGCGTCCCTGCGAGATGATGATCACGCGGTTGCAGATGGCATCAACCTCCTCGAGGATGTGCGTTGAGAGGATGACTGCCTTCTGCGCCGCCATGCTCTTGATCAGGGAGCGGACTTCGTTCTTTTGATTGGGGTCAAGTCCGTCGGTCGGTTCGTCGAGCACGAGCGCCGCGGGATCATGGAGCAGGGCCTGAGCGAAGCCCACGCGTTGCTTGAATCCTTTCGACAGGGTCTCGATGCTCTGGGATCGCACAGGAGTCAGGTGAGTCAGGCCGATCGCGCGATCGACGGCGGCGAGGGCTGCTTCCTTGGCCCGGAAACCGCGGATCTCGGCGATGAAGCCGAGAAATTCCGCCACCGTCATCTCCGGGTAGGCGGGGGCGCTCTCGGGCAGGTAGCCCAGTTTGCTCTTAACCGCCACGGGATCCTCGGTGACGTCGATGCCGTCAACCGTGGCCCGGCCGGCGTCCGGTCGGAGGAACCCAGTCAGCATCTTCATCGTGGTGGACTTTCCGGCCCCGTTCGGTCCCAGGAAGCCCAGGATATCCCCGCGTCTGACGGTGAAGCTTACGCCGTCGACCGCGCGTTTTTGTCCGTAGGTTTTAACGAGTCCTTTGACTTCGATCATGGTGTCTTTCGGAGGGCGTGAGGTTTCCTGCGGTTAGGTCTGCTGGTACTTAGTAAGAGCGTTTCAGTCCAAACAGGCGGGTACAAATTCGGGACTGGGAATCGATCAAGAAAAAATGGCAAGAGGGTTTCCTTCGCCTGCCCGGATGGATCCTAAGGCCGCGGGTCGCTTGGGCGGGTCACAGCTTCACGGAAGAAAGCGTCGAATTTCCCTTACCGACCGCGCCAGAGCTCCTTGGTTTTCCCGGTGCCAGGCGGCGGCGCGTCCCGCCATGGCGACGGCGGCTTCGCGGTCTGCCAGGAGGAGAGTGACCTCCTGTGCCAACGCACTGGAATCGGTAACGGTCCTAGCCGCGCCCCGTGAAACCAACTCCTTCGCTATGGTCCGGAAGTTTGCCATGCCCGGCCCCATCAGCAGCGGCTTTTCGAGCGCAGCGGCTTCCACCGGGGTTTGTCCTTCGGTGTGCGGTGGAAGGCTTTTGCCCACGAAGACTACATCCGCGAGCTGGGTTAGCCGCCGCAGTTCGCCCGTCGTGTCGGCTACGACAACATCGACGGCTGTTGCGGCGGGTCCTTGGGATCGAAAATGCACTGAAACACCGGCGTCCCGCAGGAAGGACTCAATTTCACCACGTCGCTCCGCGTGGCGCGGCACCAGAAGCAGGGAGCCCATGTGGCCCTGCGCACGGGCGGAGCGCCACGCACCCAGCAAAGCCGCTTCTTCGCCAGGCCAGGTGGAGGCGCCAACCAGAACCGGCCCGTCCCGGAGTCCTAGCTGCTCGCGCAGCCGCGCCGCATCCGCTGCGCCGATCGGCTCCACCTCCACATCCAGCTTAAGGTTCCCGACTGTGCAGATGCGCGGTGAAGGGACGCCCAAAGCAGCGAGGCGCTCCGCATCCTGGCGGGATGCCGCCAAATGCAAAGTGATGCCGTCGAGGCAGAGTCTCGCCGCCCGGCCCAACCGGCGAAGCCGGTTGAAAGCGCGGTCGCTCAGGCGCGCGTTGAGGCTGATGACCGGCACCCCGAGGTTGGTGGCCTGGCGCAGGTGTTCCGGCCAGCGTTCGCCTTCCATCAAGATGATGAGATCCGGCTTGATCGCGCTCCATGCCCTTCTGACGAACGGGTGCCAGTCCAGCGGGAAATATCCTATCTTCTCCACCGTTTCGGAATGGCGCTCGATGGCGATTCTGCGGCCCGTGCTGGTGGTGGTGGTGAGGTAGACTTCAGCGCCGGCTGCCCTCAATTCCCGCAGCAAGGGGCCGATGGCCAGCATTTCGCCCACGCTGACCGCCTGAACCCAAACTCGGCGCCGCTCCCTGTTTCTTGGCAAATTCGGATGGGCACCGAAGCGCTGGCTGAAGTCATCTCCGTAACCGCCCCGGCGCCGCATCCGCAGGAGATAGGCCGGAGCCAGCACCAAGAGCACGGGCACAAACAGGATTCGGTAGAGCCATATCATCGCGGCGACAGATGCGGATTCCGCCGTCATCGTGCGGGTTGGTGCAAAGAAAATCATCCGCTACCGCTGCCGTTTTCGCCGCGCTGCTGCTCCCAGCTATCCCTAGCCCGATAAGGCCCTCCATCTTCGTTCTTCTCACATCATCGACCCGCTGAGGACGCCCTTCAGGGGGCGAGGTGGGTCAGCGACTAGATGTATCCTGTAATAAAGTACGCCGCCTCTGGCCCGCTATCCTCCGGGTTTGTTCCTCCGATCGTGAGGGCGATTACCGCTGCGGATTTCCCGCGCGAGTGGTGATGAAGCGGAGGTTTCGCCGGTGCGTTAGGGCATGAGCGCGGAAGGATCTGGCGACCACGCGGGAGGAGATGGCGGCAGTGGGCGCTATCGGGACGGTGGCCGCCGGCGAAGCATCAGGCGGCTTTTCCGGAAGGTCCCTCGCCACGGCGCCTGGAACGTTCGGATCAATTGCATCGACTAAGTTTAACGCGCGCGCCGTTCGATTAAGGACTCGCGACCGCTGACCTTACTACGAACCGAGAGTTGGCTCTCCACTGGCCAAACGGCGACGACCTGGAATCCCCTTGGACTGTATCCAACAAGAT
>CAIUOU010000002.1 GCA_903900845.1 uncultured Opitutia bacterium | reverse complement strand
TCCCTCCGGCCAACCCGCGACTCCAGCGGCGAGGAGTTCATCCGCGCGCTCGCCGCCCCGTCGCCAGTGGTAGACCTTTTGCCGCGTCTTGTCGCGCGATCCGCCGGCCGTGTCCCGGTCACTCAAGAACACCACCTGCGTCTGCTCCCGGTCCCAGGTAAGTTTCGCGTACCTGCCGGCGCCCGACAAAAGGGCGACCGGAGCACCACGGTCGCCTGGAGTGAAGGCATAGACCCCGTTATCGGCCTTCGCCCGTGCAGAAACGGCGTAAAGCAGCGTGCGGCCGTCGCGGGCGAACGAATACTCGGCGACGGCGGCGAAGGTGCGTTCGTTGGCGTCCTCCAGATTGCGGAGCACCAAGTCGGATCCGAAAGAGGAAGCCCCGCCGGAGCCGCCGGCCTGTCCCGATCCGGCGGTACCTCCGCCACCTTTCTTGCGGGCCTCCGCGTCCTCTGGAGCGGCAGGCTTGGCCCCGCCCGGTTCCGCCGCCTTGGCGGTCTCGGGTGGCGCCTCTTTCTGATAGGCCACCCAGGAGCCGCCACGCGACGGGACCTGGAATCCCTTCACATCGGCGAGTCGGGTCACTTCCCCGTCGGCGAGGCGCACGAAGATCAATCCTCCCTTGGGCATCTCCTCGGGCTTCTTTTTCTCGCGCCGGGCGCGCGCGGTTTCCTCCTGCGACGGGAAGCTGGACGCGACCACGAATCGGCCGTCGCTCGTGAACGCGATGCGGATGTTGCGGCGCGGCGGCGGCGCCTCGGGGTTTTGGTTTTCCTCCGCCACCGCGGGGGGCGGGGGCTGGGTGCCGACCGGCACGCGGATCTCCCTTCCGCCCGCCACCTCGCGCACCATCAGATCGCCGTCGGCGGCCTGGGGCATGAACGAGTAGGCCAGCCAGCGGCCATCACGCGAAAGCTGCGGCGTGGCGATGGAACGCCAGGCGTCAAAGTCCCGCGGTTCGAGCGGACGCCGCGCCGTTTGCGCCAGCAGCGCAACGCAAAGCAAAGGGCAGAACAGAAGTAACCAACGGAGGCGCGCGGGGGTGAGCATGGCCCACCGTGGCGCCCGCCCCGCGCCGGCGGCAAACGCAAACACGAACGGCCGCCGACCTACTTCGCGCGGAGGCGGACGGAACGCCCGTGGGCGTCGAGCCGCTCCATCGCCGCGAAGGCGGAGACCGTGGGCTCGGCCTTGCGCACGCTGGCGCGCTCGTAACGCACCAGGCTGGTGCGGCGCATGAAGTCGGCGACGCGGAGACCACTGAAGAACCGGCCGGCTCGCCCGGTGGGCAGGACGTGACTCGGTCCCGCGACAAAGTCACCCAGCGCCGTCGGCGTGAAGTTGCCCGTCATGATCGCCCCGGCGGTCGTGATGGCGGACGTCAGTTTGGCCGCCGCTTTGTCCGCGACCATCAGCTGGAGATGCTCGGGCGCGACGTAGTTGGCCACCTCCGCGGCCTGTTCCAAGCTGGCCACCTCCGCCACCAGCAGCCCCTGCTCGAGGACCACGCGGGTCTTGTCGGCGCGGGGCAATGACCCCAGCTGCTCCTGGACGGCGGCGATGGTTGCGGCGATGACCTCGGGCGAGGTCGAGACGAGGTAGATTTTCTCGCGGCCCGAACCGTGCTCCGCCTGCGCGAGCAGGTCGGCCGCCGCGAATTCCGCACGCGCGGTCTCGTCGGCGATAACCATCACCTCGCTCGGTCCGGGGAGCGAGTCGACGCCCACCGTGCCGAAAACCTGGCGCTTCGCCTCGCAGACGTAGGCGTTGCCGGGTCCGAAGACCTTGTCGACCGCGGGGATCATCGTCGTCCCGTAGGCCATCGCACCCACCGCCTGGACGCCGCCCACCCGGTAAACCTCGGTGATGCCCAGCAGATCGAGAGCCGCGAGGAGACCGGGAGCGACCTTACCGTCGGGACTCGACGGCGTGAACACCGCGATCTCGGGGCAACCCGCGATGCGCGCGAGGGTCGCCGTCATCAGCACCGTGGAGACCAGCGGCACTTCGCCGCCGGGAACATAAAGGCCGACGCGCCGGATCGGGTCGAACTTCTCGCCCACCGTGGCGCCGTGACCGTTGCGGGCGGTCCAGCCCTCCGGACGGCCCCGGCGATTGAAGGACTCGATACTTTTTTGGGCGGCCTGGAGCGCCTTCCAATCGGCCGGCGAAATCCGCTTCTTCGCCGCGGCGAGGTCGGCTGCGGACACGCGGAACTCGCGGGCCCGCAGCTTGGCGCCGTCGAACCGGGCGGCGTAATAGGACACGGCTTCATCGCCCCGCTGGCGTACATCCGCGAGGATGGCGGCGACGGAATCCGAAATCTCCCTCGGCACGACCGAACCGCGGCAGAACGCGGCGAGTTCGTCGGCGAAGGTCTTGGAGGAATGGCGCAGCTCGAGCATGGTCCGGTGGAGAACCACGCTGGTTTCCATCGCGACGACCCGCGAGGATTTTCTCCGCTGCGCGGCGGAGCAACGGGCGTCAGCGCGCGATCGCCGGCACCGCGAACTCCGCGGCCGGCAGGGGCTCGTTCAAGGTGATCTTGTCGAAGGTGATGGTGACCCGGGTGTCCTCGCCCTTGGCGTTCTTGGTCGTGGTCACGATGCTCTTCGGGAAACGGATGCCCTGCACGATCGTCTCACCCTGCTCGCGGATGCGTCCTCCGCCCTCCGTCTCCGTGAGCACGAGCCGGCCCGTGGACACCTCGAAGTAACGGAAGAAGATGATGCCCGGGCCGTGGATGAAGGCGAGTTTGCGGCAGGCGACACCCTCGACGTCGACGTTGCCCTGGTCCTCGATGCGACCGCCCCGGGAATCGAGGCCGCGGAAATAGCCGAGGTTCTCCCACGTGTTCGCCCGCAACCGTTTGATCTGATCGGGCCCGAGGAGCGTCTGGCGCCACTTGGTGGGGTCCGCCGGGTCGTGGACGCGCTGCCAGGCCTCGTACCCGTCGAGGCCGGTGACCTCGACTGTCTTCTCGGAACGCGCCGTGATACGCTGGCGGTCGGGACGTTGGAAAACGATCTCCATCGCGGCCTTCGTTTCCTTGCCCGGGTTGGCGGGATCGGGAGCGATCAGCCAGCCCTCGTACCGCACGGAGTTGACGGAGCTCAGCACCTCGTCGCTGCCGAGGCAGGAACGCGCCTTGGCGATGATCTCGAGCTCGGCGGCGGAGACGGAGGCGACGGCGGCGGCGAGGCAGGTGAGCAGGCGGGAAAGGGAGATTTGCACGGGAAAGGATGGATCATTCCCACTCGATCGTGGCGGGTGGTTTGGAGCTGACGTCGTAGACCACGCGACCGACGCCGCGCACCTCGTTGGTGATGCGGCTGGAGACGCGCTGAATGACCTCGTGGGGCAGCTTCGCCCAGTCGGCCGTCATCGCGTCGGTGCTTTCCACGATGCGCAGGGCGATCACGTAGTCGTAGGTGCGCTCGTCGCCGAAAACGCCGACGGTGCGCACCGGCAGGAAGACACAGAACGACTGCCACACCTTGTAGTAGTAGCCGGTGCGCATCATCTCCTCTTGGAGGACGGCGTCGGCGTTGCGGAGGATCTCCAGCCTTTCCGCGGTGATGTCGCCCATCATGCGCACCCCGAGACCCGGGCCCGGGAACGGCTGGCGCCAGACGACCTCGCGCGGCAGGCCAAGCGCGGCGCCCACCCGGCGCACCTCGTCCTTGAAGAGCTCACGCAGCGGCTCGATGAGCTTGAGCTTCATGCGCTCCGGCAGACCGCCCACATTGTGGTGCGTCTTGATCAGCGAGGCGGGGTTGCCGCCGATCGAGACACTCTCGATCACGTCGGGGTACAAGGTGCCCTGGCCGAGGAACTCGGCCTTGCCGATCGACTTCAGCGAGCGCTCGAACACCTCGACGAAGGTGCGGCCGATGATCTTCCGCTTCTGCTCGGGATCCGTCACGCCCTTCAGGCGGCGCAGGAACAGCCGCGAGGCGTCGACCACGCGGAGGTCGATGTTGAAATGGTCGCCGTAGAGCTTCTCCACCAGTTCACGCTCGCCCTTGCGCAACAGGCCGTTGTCGACGAACACGCACGTGAGCTGGCGCCCGATTGCCTTGTGCAGCAGCGCGGCCGCCACCGAGGAGTCCACGCCACCCGAGAGCCCGAGCAGCACGCGGCCCTTGCCGACCTGGGCGCGGATGCCATCCACGGCGTGCCCGATGAAATCCTTGGCCGTCCACTCGGCCTTCACGCCGCAGACGCCGAGCAGGAAATTACGGATCATGTCCACGCCGCGCTCGGTGTGAAACACCTCCGGATGGAACTGGATGCCGTAGAACCCGCGGCGCGCGTCCTCGACCGCGGCGAACGGCGAATTCTCCGTGACGCCGATGGCGCGGAAGCCGGGCGGCAGCCGCGTGATCTTGTCGCCGTGGGAATTCCACACGCGCACCTTGCGCGCCAGGCCCTTGAACAGGCGCCCCGGGCGGCGGACCGTGAGCACGCCGTGCCCGTACTCGCGGGCCTTGCTGTGCGCGACCTTGCCGCCGAGGAAGTGCCCCATCAGCTGCACGCCGTAGCAGATCCCGAGCATCGGCACGCCGAGACGGAAGATTTCCGGGTCGGGATGCGGGGCGTTGGCGGAGTAAACACTCTGCGGTCCGCCCGATAGGATGATGCCGGCCACGCCGTCGTCGCGCAGCTTCGAGGCCGGCGTCGAGAAGTGGTAGATCCGGGAGTAAACCTCGCACTCGCGGATCCGGCGCGCGATGACCTGCGTGAGCTGCGAACCGAAGTCCAGAACGGCGATGACTTGTGGCATGAGGACGACCGGGAAAGTGAGGCTTGGAAAAAGCGAAACGCGGAGCGTGCGCACCCCGCCGCGGCGGTGTCAATGCCGCCTCAGCGGGTGTCGAACCACTTCGGATCACCCGACGGCGCGGCGCCGGATTCGACGGCGTCGAGGACCCCGGACACGCTCGCGGCCACGCGGAACAAATTCAGGTTGGAAGCCCGGAAGAATCCGTCGGCCAGCATCCGGTCGAACAACTGGAACAGCGGGTCGTAGAAACCGTCCTGATTGAGGAAAACGCACGGCTTCCGCACCACGTCGAGCTGCCGCAGCGTGAGGATTTCCGCGATCTCCTCCAGCGTCCCCCACCCTCCCGGCAGCGCCACGAAGGCGTCGGCCCGCGTCTCCATCAGCAGCTTGCGCTCGCGCATGGTGATGACCGTCACCAGCTCGTCCGCCTCGTCGTAGGCCAGCTCCTTCACCTTCATGAACTCGGGGATGACACCCACGACGCGGCCACCCGACTCCTTCACCGTCCGCGCCACCGTTCCCATGAGCCCGGTGCGGCCACCGCCGTAGACCAGCCCCCAGCCGCGGGCGACCATCGCGCGGCCGAGTTCCTCCGCCGCCGCGAAGTACTTCGCGTCGAGCCTGTCGCTCGAGGCGCAGTAGACGCAAAGCAACTTGGACATGACCCGACGAAGCACGATTGCGCCGCCGGCGTAAGTCTTTTCTCGAAGCCCGGGCGACGGAAGCGCGCCGCGGGAGAACTACCCCGCGGCGCGTGCGCGAAAACCTTACTTGGCGGCGAGGGCCGCGTTGACCAACTCGACGAAGCTGCGCGACTCGAGCGACGCGCCGCCGATGAGGCCGCCGTCGATGTCCGATTGCGCGAGCAACTCGGGGGCGTTGGCGGGCTTCATGGAACCGCCGTAAAGGATGCGGATGCGCTGCGCGACGGGCTCGCCGAACAGCTTCACGAGGAGACCGCGGATGAACGCGTGCACTTCCTGGGCCTGAGCGGTGGTCGCGACCTTGCCGGTGCCGATGGCCCAGACGGGCTCGTAGGCGATGACCACGCTGGTGGCCTGCTCGCGGCTCACACCCTCGAGGCCCCGCTCCACCTGCGTCTGCACCACCTTCAGCGTGGAGCCCGCCTCGCGCTCGGCGAGGGTCTCGCCGACGCAGAAGATCGGGCGCAACTGATTCCGCAGCGCGGCGGCCACCTTGCGGTTCACAATCTCATCGGTTTCCCCGAACAGCGTCCGGCGCTCGCTGTGGCCGAGGATGACGTACGAGGCGAAAATGGCGCGCAGCATCGGCGCGGAGACCTCTCCGGTGAAGGCGCCGCTCGCCTCGTGGTGCATGTTTTGGCCACCGAGACGCACCTCGGACCCCTCGAGCACGCGACCCACCGCCTCGACGGCGGTGAAGGGCGGGCACACGACGACGTCGACCTCGTTCTGTTTGCCGACGGCGGCGACGATCTCCTGCGCGAGCCCGACGGCATCGGCGGAGGTCTTGTTCATCTTCCAATTGCCGGCGATGAGCTTCCTGCGGTTGTTCATGATGGGGGCGGAGCGGGTTTCAGGCTTCGAGATAGGCGACGCCGGGGAGCACCTTGCCCTCGAGGAACTCGAGGCTGGCGCCGCCGCCGGTGGAGCAGTGGGAAACCTTGTCGGCCACCTTGAACTTCTTCGCCGCGGTGGCGGTGTCGCCGCCGCCCACGACCGTGGTGGCCCCCTTGGCGGTGGCCTCGGCGACGGCCTCGGCCATGGCGCGCGTGGCGCCGGCGAAGGCGTCGAACTCGAAGACGCCGGCGGGACCATTCCAGACGATGGTCTTGGACGAGAGGATGGCGTGCCGGTAGAGTTCGATCGAGCGCGGGCCAGCGTCTAGCCCCTGCCAGCTATCCGGGATACCAGAGGCGAGATCAGCCGGGCGCGTGGCGGCGTCGGGCGCGAACTTGTCGGCCGCGATGAAGTCGACCGGGAAGATCAGCTCCACGCCGCGCGCCTTGGCCTTGGCCTCGAGCTCGGCGACGATCTTGGCGCCCTCGGCGTCGAACAACGACGCGCCGATCCGCATGCCGCGGTTAACCTGGTGGAAGGTGTAGGCCATGCCGCCGCCGATGATGACCTTGTTGGCCTTCTCGAGCAGGTTGTTGATGAGGGGAATCTTGTCCGCGATCTTGGCGCCGCCGAGTATGGCGAGGAGCGGGCGGTCGGGGCTCTCGAGCACCTTCGCGAAGGCGCGGAGCTCGGCCTCCATCAGGAAACCGGCGGCCTTATCCTTCAGCGCGACGCCGACCATCGACGAGTGCGCGCGGTGCGCGGTGCCGAACGCGTCGTTGACGAACACGTCACCGAGACGCGACAGCGAGGCGCGGAAAGCCGCCTCCTTGGCCGGGTCGGCCTTGAGCTTGGTCTCGGTGCCGTCCGCGTTCTTCACCTTCACCTTGCCCTCTTCCTCCAGATGGAACCGCAGGTTTTCCAGCAGCACCACGTCGCCCGCCTTGAGGGCGCCCGGGGCACAGGCGGCCTCGACGGCCGGGCCGACGCAATCATCGAGAAAACGAACCGGGCGGCCGAGGAGCTTCTCCAGCTCGGTCGCGACCGGGCGCAGCGAGAACTTGGCGACCCGCTGGCCGTCGGGACGGCCGAGGTGCGACATCAGCACCACCGAGGCGCCCTGGGCGAGCGCGTGCCGGATGGTCGGCAGCGCGGCGGTGATGCGCTGCGTGTTCGTGATGGCGCCGGTGACCTTGTCCTGGGGGACATTGAAGTCGACGCGCATGAGCACGCGCTTCCCGGCGAGGTTCAGGTCGCGGATGGATTTGAAGTTCGGCATGGCGGGGAAAGGTCAAAAATTGACCGCGGACTGCGGGGACTCACGCGGATGACCAACCGGCTATCCGCGATCATCCGCGCCATCCGCGGTCAAGGGTCGAAAGGATTCCTCAGAGCTTGGCGGCGATCTTGCGGGTGAGATCGACGACGCGGTTCGAGTAGCCCCACTCGTTGTCGTACCACGACACGAGCTTGAAGAACTTCGAGTTGAGCTCCACGCCCGAGCCGGCGTCGAAGATCGACGAGGACTTGTCATGGATGAAGTCGCTCGAGACGACCTCGTCGCTGGTGTACGAGAGGATGCCCTTCAGGTAAGTCTCGCTGGCGCGCTTCATCGCCTCGCAGATCGCCTTGTAGGAGGTCTCCTTCGTGGTGCGCACGGTGAGGTCGACGACCGAGACGGTGGGCGTGGGCACGCGGAAGGCCATGCCGGTGAGCTTGCCCTTCACCTCCGGGATCACGAGGGCGGTGGCCTTCGCGGCGCCGGTGGTCGACGGGATGATGTTCTGCGCCGCGGTGCGGCCGCCCTTCCAATCCTTCTTGGACGGACCGTCGACGGTCTTCTGGGTCGCGGTGTAGGCGTGGACCGTGGTCATCAGACCTTCCTCGATGCCGAAACCTTCCTTCAGCAGCACGTGCACGATCGGCGCGAGGCAGTTCGTGGTGCAGGAGGCGTTCGAGATGATGCTGTGCTTGGCGACGTCGAGCTTGTCGTCGTTCACGCCCATCACGACCGTGATGTCCTCGCCCTTTGCCGGGGCGGAGATGATGACCTTCTTGGCGCCGGCGGCGAGGTGGCCCTTGGCCTTCTCGGCTTCGGTGAACAGACCGGTCGACTCGATCACGAGCTGGACGCCCAGCTTGGCCCACGGAAGCTCGGCCGGGGTCTTGGCGCTCACCACGAGGATCTCGCGGCCGTTGACGATCAACACGTCATCCTCGGCCTTGTCGGGCGAGGACTTCCGCGAACCCACGGTGCCGTTGAACCGCCCCTGGGTGGAGTCGTACTTCAGCAGGTAGGCCAGGTTGTCGGCCGGAACGATATCGCCGACCGCGACCACGTCGAGGGTGTCGCCGAGCAGACCCTGCTCGACGAGCGCGCGGAAAACGAGGCGGCCGATTCGGCCGAAGCCATTGATTGCGACTTTAACTGCCATGTTGGACTCCGATTTGGTTCAGTGTTGGTTGCGGATGAAGCTGTTCCCGCGCGAACGCGGACCCCTCGACTGAAGGGGTGGCTTTCGGGCGATGCAAGGGTTTTGGCGGGCGATCTCCATCGGCTGGTCAGCCGTTCTGAACCCAGAGCGCGCAACTCAGGCCGGGCAGGAAAACGGAGGTTTCGGGCCGCGTGAGCGCCCCCGGTGAGTCGGGCGCGTAGAAGCGCTCCTCATCCGCCGCGAGTCGCCACGGACCCCGCTCCAAGGCGAGCAGGCCGGCCTCAACGCCGAGGGAAAATTCGGAGAGCGTGGGGTTGATGACGAAGAGGAGACGCGTGGCGCCGTGGGAGAAATCGGCGTTGCAAAACATCCCGAGCACGGGGCCGCCCGGAATGTGGAGAAACCGATGGAAACCCTCCGCGGGCCGGACGAAATGACGGAGCAGACGGCCGAGCGGGCCGCGCCGGAAGGCGATCCATTCCGCGAAATAGGCGTGGGTGGACGCGAAACGACGCAGGCGCCGGTAGTCGAGGGCGTTGAGGTCGGCGCGCTGGTAGGTGTTGGCCACGCCGTGCTTCGAACGCAGGAAATCCTGCCCCGCCGACATCATCGGCTCGCCGACCGATATGAAGAGCAGCGCCGCCATCAGGTGCGTGCGCCGACGGTCGTGCGCGGTCGGGACGTGGCCATTGCCATCCTCCCGCTCCGCGATCACGTCGATCCACGTGCGGTCGTCGTGCGACTCGGTGTAGTTGATCGACTGCGCCGGCCACTTCGCGAAGTACCACGGGGAGCCGCGCAAGAAGTACTCCATGCGGCGGCCGTCGCCGTTACCGCGCACATAGTCCTTCATGAAGTCACGATAGCCGTCGTTCCAGGAGGCCCAGCCGGTGTCCCGCAATGCCCCCGCGATGTGCCCGCGGAAGCTCCACGGCTCGGCGATGAGGATCACGTCGGGCTTCACGCGCTTCAGCGCCGCCTCCACCTCCCGCAACACCTCCACCCCGAGCAACTCGGCCAGGTCGAACCGGAATCCGTCGACGCCGTAGGTCTCGATCCAGTGCACGCAGCTGTCGATGATCAGGCGCCGGACCATCGTCGAACGCGCCCGGAGGTCATTGCCGCAGCCGCTCCAGTTGGTCAGCGCGCCCGCGGCGTCCTGCTCGAAATAGTAGAGCCGGTCGACGCGGAGCAGGTGCGCCGGCACGCCGACGTGGTTGAACACGACGTCGAGCACCACCGCCATCCCGCGCCGGTGGAAAGCGGCCACGAGGTCCTGCATCTCCCGCACGCCGGAGGCCTCCGCGGGCGCGAGCGCGTAGGAGCTCTGCGGCGCGAAGTAATTGTTCGTCATGTACCCCCAGTGGTATTCGTCCGGGCCGGCGGCATCGAACTCGTGCAGCGGCTGCAACTCGACGCAGTTCACCCCGAGCCGGTGCAGGTGGAAATCATCGCTCTCGACCCACTTCCGCAGTCCGGTGAACCCGCGGCGTTCCGCCGGCGTGGCGTCCACCGGAGCATGCCGGGCGAGGTCGCGCACGTGCGCCTCGGCGATCACGAGGTCCTGCCACGCCGGAGTGGCGAAAGAGCGGTCGCCCTGCCCCACCCAAGCCGGATCCAGCACGATCCCCGGACCCTCCCGACCGAGCGCCGCCCGCGCGTAGGGATCGAGCACGCGTGCAGTCGAATCGAAGCCCTCATGGGCGCCGTCCACGTGATACCAGTACAACCAGCCGTGCAGCGGGGCTTCGAGTTCGACCTCCCATACCCCCGCCTCGCCATGGGCGTCGACCCGGCGCGCCAGCGGATAAGTCGAAGCTTCCGGTTGCGACGCCGCGTCCCGCGCCAGCGCGAGCGTGACGGCGCGCGCTCGCGGCGCGAAAAGGCGGAAGATGGTGCGTCCGCCTTCGATCCACGCGCCCAACCGCAGGTCGCTTTGCTTCCGGAAGAAAAACCCGCCGGGAACCAGCGTCACGGTCGCGCCCGGAGTCTCGGCCCACCCAACCGACCACGCCTGCGCGAGATCGAGCGCCTCCCCGACCGTGAAGCGCCAGAGGTGCCAGCCCGTCCGCGTGGGGTCGATCAGGCGATTCCAATTACCGGCGGCGTCGCGCACGCCGTTGGGCGCGTCGGGCGGCGGCAAAATCCAATGGTGCTCGCCCGTCACGAACTTGAACCGCAACCCCTCACCCGTGAGAAACCTCGCCGCATCCCCGCGCCAAAGCATCACCCGCGCACCTTCCAGCTCCGCCACCGATAATCGCCACTCGGGCGCACCGATCGCCGCCTCCCAGCCGTTGAAATCGCCCGAAAGATAAACCGCGTCCCGCGCCGGATCCACGCCGCCATTCTCCAGATCCAGCACGAACGTCACCCCACCCGACTCATCCAAGAAATACCCGTACAACCTCCCCGCCGGCAGCCCCGGCGCCGCCTGCAGCGCCTGCGGCGCCGGACAATGCCAGCCGAGCGTGAACCGCGGCGGCTCCGCCCCCGTCCAGTCACGGTCCAGCTCGATGATGCCGGCGGCGGGCGCCTCCAGCCAGGCTCGGACGATGCGGTGCGGGACAGGCATGACGATCGGGAACCCGCAAGCATCCGCCGCGCCAGCGGCAGCGACAAGCGACAACTTTGTTCCTCGGTCGGACAAACGGGATTCTTTTTCCTGGAGGACAGGAGAGAACCACGAAACACGCCAAAGGCACCAAACCAGGCGGAGCGCCCACGGAATTCACGGAAACCACGGAATAAGGAAACCCGTGTTGAGATGCGTCCGGTGTGGCCGCGGCTGCCAGCCGCGGACTGTGCTGAAACCGCGACGGCCAAAGGCTGTTCCGAAGGCGGCGGACTTGCACCGCGGATTTCGCGGATGACGCGGATGAAGGCGAAGCTGCCCGTGGAATACGGAGGCGGGCGGACCGGGCGAAAACCTCGCGACCTTCCGAGGCCTCCGCGACTTCCGTCCGCCGACCGGACGGCGGGCGCGCGGGAGGACGCAAATTACGTCGATCAAGCACCACAGCTGCGCACCTGCGCCTTATCCGCTTCAGGGCCCGGACGCGAACCCGTCCTCGGCACCAGCCTGCGGCTTGTACTGGCCGGTGCGGGTCGTGCCCGACCGGTAGTTGTAGAGCTCGATCACGCGCGTCAGTTCGGTGAGGGAGATCTTCCCGTCGCGGTTCGAGTCGGTGCTATGGAGTGATCAGGACCAGATGAGCAACGGGTCGGGTTTGGCCATCTTCTGGTAGTCCTTACCGGTGGCCTAACTGGTCACGAGAGAAGCGATCTATTGCGCAACAGTCCGAGCACCTGTCTCGAGAGCCTTCCCGCGAATCAGTTCCCTAGCTCGTAAATCTCCACGAGCGCCTCGCCCGTGCCGCCGTTGACGCCTGTGATCTGCGCGGTGTACGCGCCGGGTTGCAGGGTGAGAGTCAGGGCGGCATCAAAACTGCCCGCCACCAAGGAGAAGGCCCCGACTCGTCCGAATGCCGTCGCCAGCGAGGGCGACCAGTCATCGTTTTCGGCCACCAAACGTTCCCCCTGGAAGATCTGTAGTTTCGGATCCGCCAGCGCCCCCTGCACGCCAAACGCCGCGAGCGTAGGCCCCACCGCACGGATCAGCACGGTCTTTGGCCCAGCCCCATCAACGACGAAGCCCGCGATCAGCAGATCTCCGCCCGTCCCGACGTGATTCCGCGCCGATACATTGGCCAGCCGAGGGCTGTTACCCGCACCTGCATCGTAGAGCTCGACCAGCACGACCCCACTGCCGAAGCCCTTGATCAAGGCTGTTCCCCCGCCTTCGACACTCCGGGTTAACGCCGCATCCAGCGAGCGGGACTCCAGCGCAAAAGCTCCCACCCGGCTGAACGTCGCCGCGAGCGCTGCTTCCCCGCCCCAATCGTCGTTTTGCGCCAGGATCCGCGAGTTGCCGTCATAAAGCTCCAGGACCGGATCGGGATGGGCGTCGGTCAGGCCGAAAGCCTTCAATTGCGGACCAACCGCACGGAGCAGGATAGGCTTGGATCCACCGCTCATCACAAAACCGACGATCAGATTTTGCCCCACCCCAAGTGTCGTCCGAACCGAAAGGTTGCCCAGCCGGCTCAACGGCCCGGTGGCGACCGTCAGCGTCGCCCCATTGCTCGTCACTGATCCCAGTGAATTACTCACAACCACCGTGTAACTGCCCGCCTGGGCCGCCTGCACCGAGCCAAGGGTGAGCGTCGCATTCGTGGCACCCAAGAGGGCAACCCCGTCCTTGCGCCACTGGTAAGCGAGGGGGCCGGAGCCACCGGCGGAGACCGAAAACGTCACGGTACCACCTGTCACCGCGGTTTGCGCGGCGGGCTGGCTGGCGATGGACGGCGCCGAAGGAGGGGCTGAAGCTTCAGAGCCATACAAGGTGACCCGGGCCAGGGTGAGGCTGCCAGTGGCACCTGCCACCGTATCAACTACCCGCACCGTCCAGGTGCCAGCCGCATTCTCACCCCAATGCCGCGGCGTTGAGAAGGTCCAGCTCGTGAGGTTTGCCCCGGTATCCGCCGAGCGCGGCATGCCTAGAACGGTCCGCGTGCCCGCCGGCGAGGTCAGTTCAAAGCGCAGCTGGCCGCGGTTCGGATGGGTCACGCTGACCGTGACTTCCACGGTTTCCACCCGCAGCGGCGCCGCTGGTGCCACGCTGAGAGCGCTGGCTGCTCCGGCCGCGGCGTTGTCTGGAATCGCCAGATCGACCGCACCGCCCGCGGCGACCGAACGCTCCGCGGCGAGCGGCGTCCAGGTACGCGAGAGCGCCAACGCCGCCGTCGCATTCACGAAGCCGGCGCCGTACTTGTGGTTAAATTGGAAACCGGCGCCGTTATTGATCCAATCGGCGTCGGTCGCGTCGTTTTTCCGCGCCGAGCGGATGAGAATCTCTTTCACGTCGCGCCAACCGAGGTTGGCGTTCGCCTGCAGCAGGAGGGCGGCGACACCTGATATCTGGGGCGTGGCATAGGAGGTGCCTTGCACCCCGCTGGTCGTGTAGTCGCCTGCGGGGGATGCGGCGGTGTTGGCGCCGCGGTCTCCCACATTATCGGCAGCGAGCAGCTGCACCTCGGCATCCTCGCTGGTCTGGCCGACTGCCGTCGCGAGCAGCTGGGGTCCGGATTCACTGAATGACGCCTGGCGGCCGCGATTGTCCGTCGCCCCGATGGCGAAAACATACCTGCTGCCCGAATAACCATCCCATCCGGCGTGGTCCCCCGAATCCCGCCCGTTCCCCGCCGCCACAAAGTACAGCACCCCGCGACCGCCGCGACCGGTGGTGACACCAGCCCGCAATGCCGCCAGCGCCGCGGTATCCGGCCCGGACACCGTCTCAGCGTCGTCATTCGGCCCCCAGCTATTGCTCGAGATCTGGATAACGTCGGTACGCCAAGCGAAGGCCGCAGCCTCCTGGATGTCGGTCGCCGAATCGCCGGTGGCGCCCTCTCCAAGCAGGCGGATGCCAATCAGACGCGCCAAGGGGGCGGCGCCTGTGATGCCGATGCCGTTGTTGCCCCGGGCCGCGATGAAACCCGCGCAAATGGTCCCGTGGTTGGCTTTGGCAGGCGGCGTCGGATCAGAAGTGTCGTTCAGCACGTCGCGGTGCAGCGCGGCCTCCGCCATGTTCGGAGCGAGATCCGGATGCGCAAGCTCGAGACCGTCATCAACGACCGCCACGGTCACCCCTGAACCGTTAGCGGACGGCCAGAGTCCCTCGATGTTCAGGTCCTCCCCCGCCGTGCCTCCTCCCTGCCCGGTGTTCTTGAAGTAGAACTGCTGGTTGTAGAGCGGGTCGTTCGGCGCGGCTCGCTTGACCCGCCAACGGGTGAACTGCGGCTCGACGGAACTCCCCGCCGACTCCAGGGCCTGAGCGGCTGCCAACATCAGGTAGGGCGACGCATAATCGAGCACCCAAAGCTCTCCCGAAAGAGAGGTGTACCCACGCGCGCCGGTCATTGCAGCGGCATTCCCCGCCGCAGCGGCATCCGCACCGATCATCAGCAACCTGCCCGTCGCAACGAGGCGCGCTGCGCCGTCACCTTCGCGACCAACCTCGTAAAACACCGGGCCGATGTCGTCCATCTGAGCCAGCGCGGACAATCCGCCTACACCGCTCTGCGCCCGGGCGCGACTCGTCTCCAGCCACTGCGCCGGCCCGGCACCGCTGGGCAGGCGCAGGATCCGGTGTTGCGCATCGGCTGCTGCCAGCTGCACGCCAGCGGGCAAGGCCGCCGCATCCACTCCGCCTCGCGGGAGTGCCACTTCCCCGGACGCCAGAATCAGCAGGCGCGGCTGGCCGTTCACGCGGAAGCTCACGCGACCTTTTTCCGATAATTCCTGCGCGGCCTTGGACGCTGTCAGCCCGCGCAGGGGAGCACCCGCTAGAGGTAAGCCCAGCAGCAGGATTACGGAGCCAAGCAAGCTGAGCGAAACCGTGAAACGCGAATGGAGGGCCGTGGTGATCATGGATGCGGGAATGGCTGTCGACCACGGCCGCCGCCGCCTCCACATGCAAGGTCAAACAAGATCAAGCGAAGCGCTCATGATCGCCGCGAACGCGGCCGGCGCCCTGGAGTCTAACCAGATACCGCAGCCTGCAACGCACCAAGCCGTGACACGTCACCCCAAATAAAATTCTCCTCCCATCTCACCATCGCCGTTGTCTCCACGATGCCCTTCGACTTTGCCCAGACGGAGGCTGGAGCGATCGTCGATGAACCCTAGCGGATCCGATGCCCTGAATCGTCTCCTTTCCGGAAGACTCTGGTCTATCGTCCCGATCGAACCGCCCGACCTTCGGCCGTGACATCGCGGGGGTCGCGGGCTCACTCGGGGCCGTGATTGGAAAATTCCGCCGGCTGGTTCCCCTGCTTTTGCTCGTCCTTTCGGCTCTCGCCGGCCGCGCTGCGATCGGCGTCGACCTGCAGATGCCGCTCGGCAACCCGGCCGGCGCCGGGGGAGATCCCGCCGATCCCCGGCGTTTTCTCCTCCGCCGCGCGCAGTACGCGCTCGAGTATAATGACTCCACCCGCACGGCCAACTGGGTGAGCTGGAGCCTGGGGCTCGCCGATCTCGGCGCCAGCGGCCGCGGTGACTTCGCCGCAGACACGTCCCTGCCCGCCAATCTCACGCGCGTGCAACCGGAGGACTACTCCGGCTCGGGCTTCGACCGCGGGCATCTCTGTCCATCGGGAGACCGCACGGTGACCGTCGCCGACAACCAAGCGACGTTCTACATGACCAATATCCTGCCGCAGACGCCCGATCACAACCAGGGCGTCTGGGCTAGCTTCGAAAGCTACTGCCGCTCGCTCGCCGGGCTCGGCCATGAGATCCTCGTCGTCACCGGGCCGTCCGGCTTCGGCGCGGAACGGCTGCCGGGCGGAATCGCGGTGCCGGCCCACGTTTGGAAGATCGCCGTGGTGGTGCCGCCCGGTCCCGGCTCGGCGTTGTCCCGCATCACCGCCGCCACCCGCGTCATCGCGATCAAGGTGCCCAACATCCCCGGCATCCGCACCAACCCGTGGCAGCAGTACCTCACCTCGGCGGCGCGGCTGCAGACCGACACCGGCTACACGTTTTTTTCGGAGCTGCCGCCCGAGACCGCCGCCGCGCTGCGCGCGAAGGTCGACGAACCCTCGACCGCGGGGGCACCCCGCATCACCGCCCAGCCGGCCAGCCAGGCCGCCGCGCTCGGGGGCGCCGCCACGTTCACCGTCAACGCGTCGGGCACCCTGCCGCTCTTGTACCAATGGACCTTCAACGGTGCCGAACTGCCCGGGGCGACCAGCGCGACCCTCGTGGTGCGGGACATCGAACCCGGGCAACTCGGCGCCTACGCGGCGACCGTCGCCAACGCCGACGGCGCGGTCGTGACCGCCGCCGCCGCCCTCAACCTCGCCTCCGGCGCGGGATCGCTGTTCTGGGATTTTTCCGCGGCGACCGCGACCGGCGGCCTGCCTCGCGACATCGGCGGCGGACTCGTTTCCCAGCAGAACAACAACGGCACCACCGCGCTGCTCACCAACGCCTCGGTCTCGTCCGGCTACGCCGGGGCCTCCGGCGGCAACAATGCCGGCGCCGCCGCGCGCACCGGACCGCTCAACCGAACGGTCGGTTCCGGCTCGGCCTGCTTCGAGTTCACGCTCGAGGTGCCGGCCGGCCGCCGTTTGGTCGTTTCCTCTCTGAGCTTCGGCTCCCGCAGCACCGCCACTGGCCCCCAAGCCTTCACGGTTTTAACGAGCGTCGACGACTTCGCCCGCCCGCTGTCCACCGGCGCGCTCGCCAACAACAGCGTCTGGACGCTCATCACGACGGAGTTTCCGGCGTTCGCCGCCGAGCCGGGACGCGCCATCACTTTCCGCATCTACGGCCACAACGGCTCGGGCAATGCCGGTGTCGGCACCGCGAATTGGCGCATCGATGACCTGCGCGTGGGAGTCAACGCGGCCTCGGTTCCCCTCGCCCCGGTCGTCACCCGGTTGCCCGCGCCCTCGACCATCGTCGCCGGCGGCGAGACCGTGCTTTCCGTCTCCGCCTCCGGCGAGCCGGCCCCGGCGTTCCAGTGGCTGCGCGACGGCGTCGCGATCCCGGGCGCGACCGCCGCCACCCTGCGACTCACCGCCGCAACCCCGGAGCGGTCCGGCGCCTACGCCGTCGAGGTCGGCAATGCCGCGGGTAAGGTGACCACCCCGCCCGCCGCGGTCCGCGTGCTGCGTCGCGGACACGCCGGCACCTACTTCGGGCGACTCGATCCGCCGGCGGGGCCCGGAACCTTCGCGCTCGTGGTGGAGCCCGACAACACAGCACATTTCCTTGTCGCGACGATCTCCGACCAGCGCGGCTGGTTCGGCCGCGCGATCGCCGTAAGCGAGGACGGAACGTTCCGCTTCGGCGCGTCGGAACTTTCCGGAGACGTCTCGGGCCCAGCCGCGACGGTGACCGGCGCGATCGCGACCGATGGCACCCTCTCGGCCGACGTGTCGGGTGGCGCACTGGGCGGAAGCAAGCTGATCGGCGAAAGGACACCGGCGGGCGGCCCCGCCAACACCGCCGGGTTTTACCTGGCCGGAGCCGCGGGGCAGACCGGGGTACTTTACGCCGCGATCGCCACCTCGGGCCGCATACTCGTGGTGGCCGGTGGCGGGGCGCGGTTGTTAGTTGCGGAAGGAGTGCTATCCGCGTCAGGTGCCGCCTCTTTGGCGGCGACCCCGGGGGGAGCGCCGCTCGCGGTGACTGTGACTGCGGGAAGACTTGCCGCGACGACAACTGCAGCCGGAAACGCGTTGGTTTTCGCCGGACCGGCGATGGGAACACCCGCGGTCGTCGCGCAACGACTCGTGAACCTTTCCAGTCGCGCGGCCGCCTCGGGCGGCGAAGAGGTGGTCATCGCCGGTTTTGTGATCTCTGGCCCGGAATCCAAACCGGTGCTCATCCGCGCGGTCGGCCCGGGGCTGCGGGATTTCGGCGTCGCCTCGACGCTGCCTGCGCCGCGGCTGGAACTCCTGCGCGGCGACGCCCGGGTGGCGACGAACGCCGCGTGGGGCACCGCGCCGGGATCCGGGGAACTCCCGGCGATCGCGGCCCGCGCCGGCGCCTTCCCTCTCGCAGCAGGTAGCGGCGACGCCGTGATCGTAACCACGCTGCCGCCGGGCGGCTACACGGCCATCGCCTCCGCGGCCGACGGCCGCCCCGGGGTGTGCCTGGTCGAGGTCTACGACCTTGCCGTGGACTCGGCGGACCAGCGACTCGCGAACCTCTCGACGCGCGCGGTCGCCGGCGCCGGTGATGCCACCCTGACCGCCGGCCTCGTGGTGCGTGGAACGGATCCCAAACGCATCCTGATCCGCGCGGTCGGCCCCGGACTCGGGCAGTTCGGCGTCACGGGCTTTCTCGCGCGCCCGGAGCTGACGCTCCTCGACGGCGGACGCGCCATCGCGCGCAACTCCGGATGGAACGCCGGACCCGACTCCACCGCGATCGCCGAGGCGGCCGCCCGCACCGGAGCGTTTCCGCTCTCGTCCGGCAGCGCGGACGCGGCGATCCTGATCAACCTCTCGCCCGGCGCCTATACCGCGCAGGTCGGGGCCGCTCAGGCGGGCGGCGTCGCGCTCCTGGAAATCTACGAGGTGCCTTGAGCGCCCGAGAGGCTTCATCCACGTTGACCGGGATCATGCCACGTCAGACCCGGAAAACCCCTTCGCTGCTCGTCGTGCTTTGCACCGCGGCGGGCCTCTCGCTGACCGGTTGCGGCCGCCCCTCGGGCGGCGGGGATACGACCCCGGTCCAGAAGTCCACCCGCGCGCCCGCCCAGGCGGTCGCCCCCTCCCCCGATCCAGAACCCGGGAAGGCGACCGCGAGCACACCCGCGCCGGCCGCGCAGCCGCCCGCCCAGCCGCCGCACCCCGAACTCGACGCGGCGCTCTCGGTGGAGGATCCGGCACGACGCTCGCAGGAATTTTTCCCGAAATTCGCGGCGTTGCTGAACCGCGACTTCGCCGCCGCCCTCGCCTACCTGCGGGGCATGAAGCGGGGGCCGGAGTTTCCCCAGGCACTGATGATGGCGGTCGACGCCGCAGCCCGTCGCAGCGCCGATGAGGCGCTCGCGCTCGCCTCCGAGTTGGCGAAAACCCGGGATACCGCGCACATCTACAGCGCGCTCTTTGACCGGTTCGCGAGGGAAAATCCCATCGTCGCGGCCGGTCGACTCGACCAGATCCCGGCGGGCGAGGCCCGCGAGAACGCGCTCCGGGCGGTGGCCGATGCCTGGAACCGCAGCGATCCGCCCGCCGCGCTGGCGTGGGCCCGCGCGCTCCCGGCCGAGAGCGATCGCACGATCGCGCTCGAATCGATCCTGCGCGGCCTCGCCCTCCGTGATCCCGCCCGCGCGATCGAGGAGGCCTCGAAGCTCCTCAAGGCGCCCGTGCTCGAGCGCGTCCTGCAGACCGCGTTCCAACAACTCGCCAACGCCGACCCGGAGCGCGCCGCGCGCTTGCTGGAGAACCTGCCGCCGGGGGACGCGCAGACGCTCGTGACCATGGACGTCGCCCGCGCGCTCGCCATGCGCGATGTGCCGGCGGCGCTCGCCTGGGTGAAGACCCTGCCGATCGAGTTCACGCAATGGCTGGCGACGACGAACATCCTGTTCATCTGGGGTTCGCGCGACCTGCCGGCCGCGGCCCGCTACGTCACCGAGCTGCCCCCCGGCGGCGGTCTTGATTACATCGCCGGGCAGTTCGCCAACCTCATGGCGCGACAGCCCAAGGAGGGCATCGCGTGGGCCGAGGCCCTCCCGGGTGAGTCCGCCCGCGACGCCGCTTTCGTGACGATCGCGTCCATCTGGGCGCAGCAGTCACCCGTCGAGGCGACGACTTGGGCGCTGGGACTTCCCGGCGAACCCCTGCGCGGCAACGCGCTCGCGGCGGCGCACTCCACCTGGCGCGCCGTGAACCCGGCGGCCGCGCAAGCGTGGCTCGACGCCGCGGCCCTGACGCCGCGCGCCAAAGCCCGCGTCCTCGCCCCGCGCTGACCGTGGCCGAGGGGAAAATACTCGCCGCGCTTTCGGGCGGGGTGGACAGCTCCGTCGCCGCCCTGCGGTTGCGCCGCGCCGGCCACGACGTGACCGGCGCGTACATGAAGAACTGGATCAACGAGGAGAACATCGCGGGCGACTGCCCGTGGCAGCGTGACATCGAGGACGCGCGCGCCGTGGCCGACCACCTCGGAATCGAGTTCCGCGTCGTGAACCTCATGCGCGACTACCGCGAGCGGATCGTGCAGTATCTCCTGGACGGTTACGCGCGCGGACTGA
Organism: uncultured Opitutia bacterium; assembly: GCA_903900845.1. GTDB lineage: Bacteria > Verrucomicrobiota > Verrucomicrobiia > Opitutales > Opitutaceae > ER46. The sequence continues at coordinate 42,801 of CAIUOU010000002.1, read as the reverse complement.
CGCCAAACCCGGACGTGATGTGCAACCGCGAAATCAAGTTCGGGGTGTTCCGGGCGTGGGCCCGCGAACACGGATTTTCGGCGGTGGCCACCGGCCACTACGCGCGTCGCGTCGAACTCGACGGCCCGGGTCCGCGGCACGCGCTGCTCGAGGGGGCGGACAAGAACAAGGACCAGTCGTACTTTCTCGCGCTGCTACAGCCGGAGCAACTGGCAGACGCCCGGTTTCCGATCGGGGACCTCGCGAAACCGGCGTTGCGCGCCCTGGCCCGCGAGGCGGGTTTGCCGACGGCCGGGAAGAAGGACAGTCAGGGCATCTGTTTCATCGGCGAAGTGAAGATGGCCGACTTCCTGCGCGCCTATGTGCCCGACGCGCCCGGCCCGATCGTGAGGGCCGACGATGGCCGTGTGCTCGGCGAGCACCGCGGGCTGCACTTTTACACCCTGGGCCAGCGCAAAGGCATCGGCGTGCCGTCCAACACCGACCACCGCGCCTACGTGGTCGTGGGCAAGCGCGCCGCCGATCGGGCGTTGCTGGTAGCGTTCGACGGACCGGCGGCGCCGGGGCTCTTTCAAACGGAGGTGCAGGTGCACGCCCTGAGCTGGTTGGCCGAGCCGATCACCGCGCCGGCCCGCCTCGAAGGGCGCGTGCGTTACCGTGACCCGAGGGTGCCGCTCCGTTTCGAGCCCCTGCCGGGCGGCACCTCCGCGCACGTGATCTTCGAAGCCCCCCAACGCGGCCTCGCGAGCGGTCAGGTCCTCGCGCTCTATGACGGCGAACGCCTGCTGGGCGGCGCGGTTTACCACACCAGCGAAACGTAGAGCCATCCCTCGGCCGAAGCGGGCGACGGTCTGCCCGTGGCGTTTCACCACGGAGCAGCGGAGGAAGGGATCAATTTGGGAATCAGGAACTCAAGCGCGGACCGATGCTCCGCCTCACCGTCGGCGCATTCGAAAAATCCTTCGATGTGGCCGCGACCGCGGACTCGCAAGGGTCTCATCCGGCACGAGCCTTTTCGTTCCGAGCCTAGGATATGATCCGCGGCTGCAGCCGCGGCTACACCTGAAGCCTTTCGCGAGGAAACGCTTTGGATGTAGCCGAGGGGGCTCCCTCGGATCGTCGCAAAGTTCCTCTGCGCATTCCTCTTCACACTCTCTCGCTTCCAGTCGCCCTCCCAGCACGGCGCGGTCACGTTTGCCTTTTCCCGCGCGGCCCGTCTTCTTGGCCCACCCCGCCCACTCCATGAAGCACTCCCCGTACTCGTTGGCTTTGCTCTGCCTCGCCTTTGCCTCGTCCGCGCTTGCCGCCGACTGGCCTCAATGGCGCGGCCCCGATCGCAACGATCACTCGCCCGACAAGTCGATCCTAGCCCCTTGGCCGGCCGGCGGCCCCAAGCAGCACTGGATCTCCAAGGAGGCCGGGCTCGGCTACTCCGGTTTCTCGATCGTCGCCGGCCGCCTCTACACGATGGGTGCGATGGAGGACGGCGAGCACGTGGTCTGCGTCGACGTCGCGACCGGCAAGAAGCTCTGGTCGGCCCGCGTCGACGACCGCGTCTATGAGAACAACTGGGGCAACGGTCCTCGCTGCACGCCGACGGTGGCCGGGGAGAACATCTTTGCGGTCTCGGGCAACGGCCGGCTGGTCTGCCTCGAGCTCACGGGCGGCAAGCTCGTCTGGAGCGTGGACTTCGTGAAGGACCTTGGCGGCAAGATCCAAAGCTGGGGCTTCACCGAGTCGGTGCTGGTCGACGGTGACCGCGTGGTTTGCACCCCGGGCGGCTCCAAGGGTACGCTCGCCGCGCTCGACCGCCGCACCGGCAAGGTTCTCTGGCGCTCGAAGGGCGTCGAGGACGTCGCCCAGTACTCCTCGCCCCTCCTGGTCACCCACGGCGGCCAGCGCCAGTACGTCCAGCTCGTCACGAAGCGTCTCTTTGGCGTGAAAGCCGAGTCCGGAGACCTCCTGTGGCAGACCGATTTCCCCGGCCGCACGGCCGTCATCCCTACGCCGATTTACCAGGACGGTCTTGTGTACGTGACGGCCGGTTACAACGCCGGCAGCCGCCAGTTCAAACTCGGCGCCGCCGAACCCGAGATGACCCATGAGAGCAACAAGATGGTGAACCACCACGGCGGCGTCATCCTCGTCGACGGGAAGCTCTACGGTCACTCCGACCGCGGCGGCTGGACCTGCCAGGATTGGAAGACCGGCGAGGCCCTCTGGCAGGACCGTTCGCTCGGCAAGGGCGCGTGCACCTACGTCGCCGGCCACCTCGTGTGCGTCGAGGAACAGAAGGGCACCGTTGTTCTCATCGAGGCCTCCCCGGCCGGGTGGAAGGAAAAAGGCCGTTTCACGCTCTCGCCGCAGACCGAGAAACGGAAGCCGCAGGGCAAGGTCTGGGTTCACCCCGTGGTGCTCGACGGCCGCCTCTACCTGCGCGACCAGGAGCTCATCCACTGCTACGACGTCAAGGGCTGAACCCGCGCGCCTCATCCCGCATCCGCGCCCACAGCGCGGAGACTTCGGCGCGATCGGTCAGAAGACCGCCGATCGAAACCCGTGCCATCCAGCGGCCGTCGAGTTTCGCGGGCGTGAGGTAGGCCGAGCCGGAAGCGTTGATCCGCTCCACCCACGCGAGCGTGTGGGCGTCCAGCGCCTCGCCCCTCAAGCCCGCGGGCTCGTGGCGCACACAGACCGTCTGCAGGGGAACCGGCGCGACGACCCGCCAGCCGTCCGCCTCCGCCGCCTTCACTTCCGTCTCGAGCCAGCGGGCGTTCGCCAGATCACGCCGCAAACGCGCGGCGAGTCCCGCGACGCCTTGCTCACGGATCAGGAACCATAGTTTCAGCGCGCGGAAACGCCGCCCGAGCGGTATGCCCCAGTCGCGGTAATTGCGCACCTCGCCGTCGACGTTGCTCCGCAGGTAGCTGGGGCTGGTGTTCATCACGCGCACGAGGAGATCCGAATCGCGCACGTAATAGACCGAACAATCGAAGACGGCGCCGAGCCATTTGTGCGCGTTCAGCACAATCGAGTCGGCTCCCTCGACTCCCTCCCACATCCAGCGGCATTCCGGCAGGATCATCGCCGACCCCGCCATCGCGGCGTCGACATGCAGCCAGATTCCCTCTCGCCGCGCGATCGCCGCGATCGCCGCGACCGGATCCAGCGCCGTCGAGGCCGTCGAGCCGGTCGTCGCCACGATCGCCGCCGGCACCAGGCCGCGCGCGCGATCCTCCGCGATCGCCGCCGTGAGCGCCGCCGGATCCAGCGCGTGGGAAGCGTCGGTCGCCACCGCTCTCAGATTGGCACGTCCGAAACCGGCCAGCAGCGCGGCCTTCTCCACCGAACTGTGGGCCTGAGCCGAGTAATAAACCGCCAACGGAGCCGGCGTCCCCTGCAGGCCGCCGCGCGCCGACGCGAACCCGCTCGCCTTCTCCCGGGCGCACAAGAGCGCGACGAGCGTGGAGGTCGACGCCGTATCCTGGATCACACCGCTCCATCCGTCCGATAGACCGACCATCCGCCGCAGCCAGCCGGTGACCACTTCCTCGAGCTCCGTGAGCGCCGGACCCGACTGCCACGCGAGGCCGATCACTCCGAGACCCGTGCTGAGCTGGTCGCCCAGCACCGAGGACAGCTCGGCGTTGGCCGGAAAGTAGCCGAAGAACGACGGATGCTGCCAATGCGTGAGACCGGGCAAAATAACCTCGCGCACATCGCGCAGCACATCGTCGAAAGACTCCGGGTGCTCGGGCGGGAGCGCCGGCAGGCTCTGCTTGATCTCGCCGGGACGCACCGGCGGCCGCACGGGGCGCGCCGCGATGCCCGAGCGGTAATCCGCGATCAGATCGACGAGTTCATGCCCGCGCCGGCGGAATTCCTCGGGGGTCATGGCGGCGCGGGCTGGACGCTAGCGAAGTCCGCTGGCGCGTCGCACCCGGGCGAGCACGCCGTCGGCGACCGCCCGCGCGCGCTCGGCGCCGTCGCGCAACACCGCGTGGACGTGGTCGAGGTTGGCCGCGAGTTCGGCGCGACGCGCCCGTGCCGCGCTGAAGGTGTTCCAGTAATGCTCGAAAAGCGCCTTCTTGAGATCGCCGTAACCCAACCCGCCCGCCCGCAGGCGATCCTCGAAGTCCCGCGCCACATCGGCCGGTGCGAAGAGGCGCAAAAGCTGAACGGCGAGGTTGCGATCGGCGTCGGGCTTGGGTTCCGCCGGCGGACGAGAATCCATGACGATGCCCATGATCCGCTTCCGCAGCACCTTCTCGTCACCGAAGATGTCGATCGTGTTGCCGTAGCTCTTGCTCATCTTCTGGCCGTCGAGCCCGGGCACCACCGCGAGATCGTCGCGAATCTCGGCCTCAGGCACCACGAGCGTCTCGCCGTACGTGAGGTTGAACTTGATCGCGATGTCGCGGGTCATCTCCAGGTGCTGCTTCTGGTCGCGCCCCACCGGCACGCGGTTGGTGTCGTAGAGCAGGATGTCCGCCGCCATCAGCACCGGGTAGGCGAACAGCCCGAAGTTGGGCGAAATACCCTTGGCGGTCTTGTCCTTGTAGCTGTGCGCGCGCTCCAGCAGCCCCATCGGCGTGAGCGTGCCGAGAATCCACGCGAGTTCCGCCACTTCGGGCACGTCGCTTTGCCGCCAGAGCACGCTGCGGGCCGGGTCGAGTCCGCACGCCAGCCAGTCCAACGCCACCCCGAGGGTGTTGCGCCGGCGTTCCTCCGGATCGAGGAGCGACGTCATCGAGTGGTAGTCCGCGATGAAGTAAAAGCACTCGCCGCGGCTCTGCGCCTCGATCGCCGGGCGCATCGCGCCGAAGTAATTACCGATGTGGAGCGTGCCCGAGGGTTGGATGCCGGTGAGGGTGCGCATGCGTTGGTGGGCCAACAGAACGTCTCGGACGGCAGAGAACCAGCCCGTTTTCAATCCCGCCGCGGGATCAGACGGATGTCCGCGCGGGCGTGCGCGATCGTCGCCGGCGGCAAAACGCCCGCGAACGCCATCGCGGGCATCACCAGCGCGCGCTTGCCGAGCACGGCGCCGGGGTTGAGCACCGCGTTGCAACCCACCTCCGCGCCGTCGCCCAGGATCGCGCCGAGCTTCTGCAGTCCGGTGTCGTACGCGCCGTCGGAGGCCCGGATGACGACGTTGCGCTGGTCGAGCCGGAGGTTGGAACAGACCGCCCCGGCCCCGAGATGGGCGCGGTTGCCGAGCACCGAGTCACCCACGTAGCTGAGATGCGGCACCTGCACGGCGTCGAGCAGCAGGCAGTGCTTGAATTCGCTCGCGTGGCCGAACACGCAGCCCTCGCCCGCAATCACCCCACCGCGTAGAAACGCGCCGGGCCGGATATCACCTCCAGCGCCGATCCACATCGGCCCGATCAACGTCGCCTGAGGTGGCAACCGCACGCCCTCCCCCAAGCAGACGCGTCCCTCCACGTGCACCCCGGGCGGTAGCTCGCGCCGCGGCGGTTCCGGCAATTCGGCGAGCGCGGCGTCAATTTGAGCCACCCACTCCCACGGCGGCGACTCGGGGCGAAAAAAGCCCGCGAAACGCGCCAACGAGGGCGGCAGCGAGAAATAATCGGACGCCTTCATGCTGCCCCAACCGATGCCCTCGCCCGCCAACCGAGGCAAACGAAAGCTCTTGGACCGTCGGGGGCGCCCATCATCGCACCACCCTTTGTGCCTCCTGTGCCTGCTCGCGTTCCAATTCCGGCATGGCCGCAATAAGGCACCGAAGGCGCAAGCGACCCGACCCCGCTTACCCCGGGCTGGCTTCGGTCTGGCAAGTCTCACCTGTTTCCTCGTCTCCCACCCTTCACGCGTTTCTCGGTGTTCCCCCTGGCGCGCAGCCCAAGGCGGAAAAATCCGGGGCGATGCGCGAAGGCCTTCGGCGGTACTTCGTCCGGCATGATCCGCGGCTGCAGCCGCGGCTACACCAGATCCGATTCCGACGCCTTCGTGCCCATTCGTGGTTCACCAACGCGGAGCGGTTCGGACGCGCGTCCAGGGGAGCCCCAAATGCTTCCGTCTCACTGGGGGACTCGGCTCCTCCCGGAGCCGTCCGGTCAAACAGGGGTGAGCTTCGTTCCGTTTGAGGCGGGCAGCGTGAGGAAGAACTCCGCTCCGCGCCCGGCGGAGCTTTCGACGCGCACGTCGCCCCCATGGGCCTGAACCACGTTTTTCACGATCGCGAGTCCGAGTCCCGTGCCGCCTTGCTCGCGCGAGCGCGCCTTGTCGACCCGGTAGAAACGCTCGAAGACGCGGGACAACGCATCCGGCGGGATGCCGGGACCATCGTCCCGCACGGAAATCTCCACCATCCCCCCACCCGCGTCGCGGCCGCGCAAGGTGACAACCCCGCCCGTACGCCCGTACTTGATGGCATTGTCGATCAGGTTGGCCAGCACCTGCCGCAACCGCTCGGGATCGGCCGCGGCCCGGAGGCCGGCGGGCACCTCGTTGCCCAGGGTGACGTCGCGCGCGCGCGCGATCAGCGCGGCGTCGTCGAGGGCATCCTCGGCAGCAGTGCGCAGCTCGACCGGACGCAGGTTGAGTTCCACGCGACCGGAGTCGATGCGCGCCAGGAGCAGCAGGTCGTCGATGAGGTGCGTGAGCCGGTTCGCGTGCTTGTCGATGATCTCGAGAAAACGGACCGTGATCGCGGGGTCCTCGCGGCCGCCGTCGATCAGGGTCTCGGCGGCACTCTTGATGAGGGAAAGCGGCGTGCGCAGCTCGTGGCTCACGTTTGCGACGAACTCCTGGCGAAGGGCCTCCAGCTGGCGCAGCCGCGTGAGGTCGTGGAAGACGAGGATCGCGCCGTCGTTGGCGCCCTCAGGGGAGCGCAACGCGAGTGCGTTCACCTGCAGGAACCGCGCGCCACCCAGGCCGTCCAACCGCAGCTCATGGTCGAGGACATCCGGCTCACGCGCGAGACGCCCGACGAGCGCGGCCACCTCGTGGTGGCGCGTGGCCTCCAGCACCGTCTGGCCCTCGGCCGGCGGCTTGAAACCGAAGAAGGCCGCGGCGGCCCGGTTGGAGAGCCGGATGCGGCCGTCAGGGCCGAGCACGATGATCCCCTCCACCATGCGGTCGAACAGGGCCACGGTACGGCCGGCCTGCGAACGCAACTCGGCCTCACGCCGCTCGCGCTGCGCCGCCAGCTCCCGCGCGTGCCCCGCCTCCAGCTCTCGCCGGGCGCGACGCTCGCGCACGAGGGAGACAGACACCGCGATCAGCGCGCCCGACAGGAGCAATGCCGCAAGTGCGATCATCGGAGCGACCGCCCATCCGGGGAACAACGCCGTGCGGCCGGCTGCCGGCCGGCACCGCGCCCCGCGCTCGCTACGTGTGGGTGTTTTTTCATGACCTGGTTTGATCCATCCACAGATTCCGCCGCGCTCCAAGCCGCAAGGGGGGCGACGGATCAGGGTCGGGGCGAAGGCCTCGCGCCGCCATTCGCGATGATCCGCGCCGCCTCGGTGGCGAAGGCGCGGACCACGGCGGCCAGCGCCGGGTCGTCGATGCGGTTGACGGTCTCCGCCGGGTCGGACCGGTGATCGTACAACTCGCGCGCGACGATGGCGCCCGCGGCCAGTTCGCGCCACTCGACGTAACGGTGCTCCGCCGACCGCAAGGTGTAGCCCATGTGCGTGGGCTGGTTGCCGTAGGATGGTCGCGGGTGCTGCGAGACGGCCAGCCGCTTGCCCGGAGCGGCCGGGTCACGCAGCTGGGCCAGCAGACTGCGACCCTCGGTCCCCGCCGCGGCCGGCAGCGCGCTCGCCTCGACGAGCGTGGGATAGACGTCGAGCAGTTCGGCCAAACCGAGGGCGCGGCCGCCCGCGGCCACACCGGGCCCGGCGAAGATCAACGGCACCCGGGTATCTAGCTCGTAGTTGGCGGTCTTGCCCCAGAGGTCGTGCTCCCCGAGGTGAAACCCATGGTCGCTCCAAAACACCACCAGCGTGTTCCCTTCCAGTCCCAGGCGAGCCAGCTCGCGCAGCACCTTCCCCACTTGGGCGTCGAGGAAACTCACGCACGCGAGGTAGCCGTGGCGCAGCTCCGCGATCTGTTCCGTTGAAAGCGGCCCGTTCTTGGGCATGCCCCCGTAACCGCGCAGTTCGTTCCACGTGTGGCCGGCCAGCGCGGGCGCGCCTTTCGGCATGGACGCGGCCGCGGGCGGCCGAATCCGCGCGCGATCGTAGAGGTCCCAGTACCGGCGGGGTGCGTTGAACGGCAGGTGCGGCTTCCAGAACCCCACCCCGAGAAAAAACGGATTCCCGTCGCGCGCGAGTTCCCCGAGGCGCCGCACCGCCGCACCCGCGATCCGACCGTCCAGATACGCCTCATCAGGCACATCCAGCCGCTGGACGGCGCCGCCCTTGCCCTTGGGGGCGCCACCGTCCTCCTCCACCCAGTCGGCCCAGTGGGGCCCGTCGGAGAAGGCCGGCGGCTCGGACCAAGAGGGCGGATCGTTGAACGGAAACGGCGGCTTCGCGCCGGACTGATTATGGAAGAGCTTGCCTAGGCCAACCGTCGTGTAGCCGTGAGCCTTGAAATGCTGCGGCAACGTCACGAGCTGGGGGAACGTCTCGCGGAAATGCCGCCTCAGGTCCCACACGCGCAGCGTGTCCGGGCGCCGACCGGTGAGAATCGAGGCCCGCGACGGGTTGCAAACCGCCTGCTGGCAATAGGCGCGCTCGAAAAGCACCCCGCGTCGAGCCAGTGCGTCGAGATTGGGTGTCAGCGCCTCGGGCGAGCCGTAACATCCTAGATCAACGCGCAGGTCGTCGGCCGCGATGAAGAGCACGTTGGGACGCGAGGCGGCCGCGGCCACTGCCGGCGCCGGCAACCACGCCATCGCGGTCAGCACGACGAGCAGAACCGGCCTGCCGGCCAGCCGCGGTCGCAGGGAGAGATCAGGGGTGCGCATCAACGGTGAAGATCTGGGCGAAGACGCCCCCGGCGCCCCGCACTTTGCGCTGGTACGCGACGCGGCGCCCGTCCGGAGAAAACACGCACGCGAGGGCCAGCGGCACCGACTCGCCCTCCGCCCGCGGCGTGAGGCGCGAAGTGACGCCGTGCGCGACGTCGGTAACGCACACACTGCCGTCCATCACGTGCGCGATCCGGCGTCCGTCGGGACTCCAGCTGAACGCCGATGATACCCCCGCCGGATTGCGCGTGACCTGCCGCGGTTCGCCGCCGGCGGGGGCCGTCGTCCAGAGCTGGGGCTCGCCGGCGTCGTCCTTCATCAGAAACGCGATCGCGGAGCCATCGGGCGAGGCCCGGAGCCAATGACGCGGCGCGGTCACCACCCCGGGAAACTTCCGGCCTGCCGTGAAAGTGATCCGGCGTTGAACCGTACCAGATGGGGGCGCGGGTCGGCGCGTCTCGGTGCCTTCCAGGGCTCTGCCCTCTACCGCCACGCTAAGATCAGCGGGCAGTTCCACCAAAAACACCTCCGCGTGCTCGCGACCATCGGCCGCCGTCACGTTGCCGAGAAACGCCAGCGTCCGCGGCCCGCCGGGCCGCGGCACCCAGCACTCCTCAAAAGCCCGGCTGATCTCGTCGGAACCGGGACGAGGCCAGTTCACCGTGCGCGCGACCACCACCGTGAAGCCATCACCGTCATGATTGCGCGGATGGCTCCGCGCGACGGTCACATTCCGGCCCGTGCCAAGCCGCGTGACGCCGATCGTGCGCTGATTCAGGTCGTGCGCACCGCTCGGCCCGAGTCGCGCGAGCACCTCATCCTCGTACGTGAAGCTCACCGCGCCGCCGTCGGGGCTGAAAACATGGACGTGCGAGCCCCCGCGGAGTGCACCGGGGGTGAAGGGCGGCGCGTAGTTCATGGCGTCTAGCGGCCGCGCCGAGCCGGGTGAGCGCGCGTCGACGATCACCCCGCGGCGGCGGGTCATGCCGTAGGTCCAATCAGGCGTGGGGCGCGCGGGCCCGTGGATGAAAACCACGCGTGGTTCCGTCGGATGCCACGTCACGACCCCGCAGGCCGCGCCTTCGGTCGCCGCGTAGAGAGTCTCGATCCGCCCCGTCGCGACCTCGACCCGCTCGACGCGGTTGCCGTCGAAGACGTTGTCCGCGGAGCGGGTGTCGTAGACGATCCAGCGCGAGTCGGGCGACCAGACGCCGGTGTTGGTGAGCACGTGGCCTTGCGGCGCGGAAGTGAGCTGGCGTTCAGCGGCCATGGCGGTGATGGAAAGGATCGAGCCGGCGGCGACCACGGCGGCGAGGCCACGGGGGAAAACGCGCGGCGCGGGCGGAACGCGGGGCGGCGGGGTCACGGGAAGACTTTGCCCCGGACGCGCGCGGATTGCACGCGCCAAGGTGAAGGGATGCCGGGTCAGATGTCGGCCCGGGTGAGCCAGCGGAACGAGATCACCTTGAAACGGCGGCCACCGGTACGGTTGATCTCGCTGGACAGGTCGATGGGGGAAACCTCCGGGGCGTCGACGGCGTCGAGGTACTCGGGCACGCGCTGCACGAGGGCCTCGCACCACGCGCGACCCTCGGCCGCGCTGGTGGCGGGATTGATCGCCTCGCCGTAGGTCCGGACGAGGAAGGTGTCGGAGCGCGGGGAGAGCACCGGTGCGAGGGCGGTGAGAATGTCTGCCGGCGTGAGCCACTGGGAGTTCATCTGCACCGCCGGAAACTCGGTCGGCGAGGTGCCAAACTCCGCGAAATCACCATTGAGTCCGGCATCCTCGATCGCGGCCTCGAGCAAGCCGCGGTCGAGTCCCTGGGTTCCGCCCGCGAACACCGTTGCCGGGGAGATAAACTCCTCCATCGAGCGGAAGGGGCCGCTTTCCGCGTGCTTGCGCCGGACCAGTTCCACGACCTTCGCCGCCAAGGCGCCCACCTGGGACGCCGATAAGGTGCGCATGCCACGCCGGAAGAGGTGGTTCGCCGCCAGCGGAAAATTGTCGGTGCCGGGGAGCTGGTAGGTTTCCTGCGCCGACTGGGAGAACCGGAAGAACTGGGCGTCGGAAGACTGCACGGTGAGCTTTTGGGTGTCCGACGCGGTGCCGGTGGAAGCCGACAGGTTCAAGTAGCTGAAAGTCTGCGGCGAAGGGAACCGTACGCCCCGCAGCACGGCGGCCCACGAGGCGGGGTTGACCGAGTTCACGTTGAAGGCGCCGGCCTGGAGCAGATAGCGCGATGAACGCGCTTCCGGCACACCGCGCAGGTCGTCCACCGAGGCCTTGCGCAGGGTACGATGCAGGGGATTCGGCAGAGTCAGGTCGCCGACGGCGTTCTTGGAGGGCGCGACACCCTCGACCAATCCCGAGAGGAAGAAGCGGTCGAACAGCTCCGCGGCGCGGATACCCGCGATATCGACCGATGCGCCCCACGGGTTGCCGATCATGAAGGGCCGCAGGCCGGGTTGGCGGAAATGCTGCAGCATGCCCAACGACAGCACCGGGGCGCGCGGCAACTCAAACAGCGGAGTGTCCTTTTCGTAGGACTTGTTGGAACCGTGCTCGCGGTCGATCAGGCGCTCCTCGTCGCGGATGGTCTTGTAATTGACGAAGGCGGCCGGGTCGTTGGGTGCCGGCGGGAATCCTTCCTCGGAGCCCGGATTGCCATGCGGCGGAATCACGAAGCACTCCGGAGGAATCGAGCGGCGGCGCACATCACGGCCGGTCGTCATCAGCCATGTGCCCGGCGCGTCGGGCGTGTCCTTGCTTTCGGCCAGGCGGAAAACATAGCTGAACTGGAAACCGTTCTCGCTCGCGAGCTGGGCCTTGGAGCGGAAGTACTGGGCGAACGCGGGCGACGTGAGACGGCTGAGCTCCACCGGCTGGACGTTGCCATCGGCGTCGCGCCGCAGGACGTGGAGCACAATCCCGAGGTTCTCCAGGTCGCCCTCGACCTCGAGCTGGCACGCCTCGTCCCCGTCGACCTCCGCGAGCCCAAGCGGCCGGATCACACCCTGCCCCGAATCATCGAGGACCTGGGAATAAAACTCCGACCCGAAACCCTCCGCCGGCACATCCTCGGGCTTGGCGGTGTCCTCCTTGGAACGCCACGTGTAGACGCGCCCGGGCAGCCAAGACTGGCGGTCGGGATCGCCCGCATCGCCGGTCGTCCACGGCAGATTGATGCGCACCGGCGTCCCGAAAGCGCTGCCGAGGGAGAAGGAGCCGAGGGGGCGGGCGCGATCCGGGTCGCTGGAAACCGTATTGACGCGGATGCGGGAGGGCAGGCCGGTGACCTCGACCCGCAAATCCTCGGGCACCAGAGCCGAGGTGTAGGGGTTCCAGAGCGAAACCATCCAGCGCGCGCGCACCTCCAGGGGTTGGACGCCCTTGCCGCCGTTGACCGTCCGCACGTTGAAGGTGATCAGGAAGTAATTGAGCACCGGCGCCACCTGGTGGGAGCCGCCCTCCGACATCACATGCGGGGTCATGACATGGCGGCGCCGGACGGGATCGCTGCCGTAGGCCGGGGAGATGGACGGCGGCAGGCCGCTGTCCGGAGCGGCCGCGGCGGGATCCTCGGTGTAGGCCTTGTAATTCATCCACGCCGTGAACGCCTCCCCGAGCAGGGACGGGGCAATGGACAGGTCGCGCTTCAATCCGCCACGCCGCGGGTCGGCCAGCACGGCGAGGTTGTTGGGCGACCACGTGTGGAAATACTGCTGCGCGGTCGTGAGCCCGAGTTGCGACCCGCCGGTGTTGCGCAGGAAAGCGACCTGCGAGTGCTGCAGGATCTTCTCCCCGGCGACGAGGGAGGCGTTGTTGTTGTCGCGCGGCTCGAAGAGCACGGCGCCCGCCGCGGTCGCGGCCCCGGCGCCCGCGGTGACCTGCTGCCGAAGCCGGGAACGCAGATCGGCGGAGTCGTAGGGGGCGTACGTCGCGGAGGTGGAGGTGTCGGGTAGCGCCACCGGAGCCTTGACGCCCTGATCACCGACCCACCATGCGTAGCGGCCGATGGTCGTCGAGGCCCCGCCGGACCCGGGCGCGCCGGGCACGGTGATCGGGACGAGGCGGGCCATCACGTCGTTGTTCACGCGGCTGGTGTTGGTTCCGACCAGCGCGACGGCGTTGTTTGCGTTCATCGCCGCTCCGGGGGGGACGGCGCGCGGTTGCGGTACGCCGGCGGGGGTCGGCACCTCGTTGCCGCTGGCCAGCCAGGCGAGCGGCGTCAGCGGATCATTGTCGTCGTCCTCCGCCGGGTCAGCGGGCCAGACGCCGGTGTAGCGCGCCGTCGGGCCCGTGGCCGCAGCCTCGGCGGTGGCGGTGACGCGGGTGTCGGGTCCGGCGTGGCGTTGGAGCTGGGCGACCGCGAGATTAAGGGCAAGGAGCGCGTTCTCGCGAGCCTGGGCCTGGCGCTGGGTGTTGCCGGCGGCGGCGGTCTCGATGCGGGTGTAGGAGGCGAGCCCGACGAGGAGCAGGACGATGAACGCGAGCAGCGTGACGACGAAAAGCAGCGCGAAGCCTCCCCGCGGGCCGCGGGAGGGGGCGATGGCGGAGCCGGGCGCGCGAGGGATCACAGCGGTTCCGCGTTGATGACGACGCGCCGGGTATAGACGCGGGAGTTTTCCTCCGCGACACCCCACCACCATTGCTGCGCGTTGTTGTTGTACTTCTGGGGCACGGCGAGCGCCGGGGTTTGCACCCGCTCGAGGTTGGCGACCGCCTCGACGCCGGTGTCGGTGAGGATCCGCACCATCACGTCGACGACATCAGGGAAGAGCAGCCGCGGGTTGTAACCCGCGGCGGCCGGCGGCGTCTTGGACGGCAACGAGGACCGCAACGGCTGGGGTGAGTTGGTGAGGGCCCCGCTGGTCGTGGCGGGGAAGATGAGCCGGAGCCCGCCGGGGGCCGACGCGTCGCGCACGTAGGCGCGGATGCCGAAATCGATGACGTTGTCGCCGAAAACCATGTCGAGCGTACGTGCGGTTCCCGGCACCTGGACGCTTCGCGGGTCGCCGGGCACCGCCCCCGAGTTGGTCGAGGACGAACTGGTGGTGTAGGCGGCCGCCGTGACGGAGTAGCCGGACTCAAGCACGCCGGGCCGCGAGGTGGAGCTGGTACCGTTCGCGCCCGGGCGCACCTCGGCGCGGTGCAGCAGGTAGCCGGTGTTGGTGTTGGCGGGGTTGGTGGCGGTGTAGCGGCGGATGATCTGGTAGGACACCGCGACCGGGGCGGACGCGGTCGTGAGCGCGCCGGCCGTGTTGGTCACGGGACGTCCGTTCGCGAGGAAACGCAGCCATACGCCCGCGGTGCCGAAGCGCGACTGGGCGATTCCCGGCGTCGTGAGGTTCAACGAAATCCCGCCGACCGGCTTCGGGTTGCGCGGGGTCACGATCCACATGCCGGTGGCTCCCCCGTTGGCCGCGTTGAGGATGTCGGCCGCGAACCACGTGTTGCCGTCGTCCCGGAAGACCGCCGACTGCAGATCGAGCTGGATTTGGTCGAGAATCAGGCGGGCCTGCGCGTCCGCGCCGAGGCGGGTCGAGGAACGCGACCACGAGGTGGAGATGCTGGCCACGATCGCGGCGATGAAGCCGGCGATGAGCGCGGTGATCCCCGCCGCGACGAGCACCTCGACCAGGGTGTAACCGCGGGTGGAGGCGCCGCGGGAATTGCCGGGGCGGGTCCTCACCGCGAGATCACCCCCGAGAAGTACACCACGCCCTTGCGGCCGTGGTCGAACGGCACCGGGCCGCCCGAAGTGTTCTGACCGCCCTGCACCGCGACGCCCGGAGCCGTCTGCACGAAGGCCGGCCAGCGGACGCGGAGCGCGTAAGCCACGTGAAGTTCCACCGGCGTGACGCCCGTCGCCGCGTCCGCCACCGGCTTCGGTGAAAGCGTCTCGTTGCGGATCAGGTCGAGCTCGAAGGCCTTGTCGGCGTCGAGCAGGCGCGCCCCGGTCGAGCTGAACCAAGCGCGCCGGCCCTGCGCCGCGTCGTAGATGCCGACCTCGCCGTCGGCGCGCGCGAACATCACCGCCGGATGGCGCGCGCCGTCGTTGGGATTGTAGGCGCCGTCGGCGTCCTTGCGCGCCACCGCGGAAGGATCCTGCACCAGGGCGAGCGCCTGCTCGAAGGGGAGCATCCGCAGCCGGGAGCGCACGGCGTCCGCCACCCGCGCGGCGGCGTCGGTATCGCTCACCGCCGCGACCGACTTCGTGAGCGGCCCGTAAAGGCCGAGCACGGAGATCATGCCGATGGCGAAGATGACGACGGCGGCGATGACCTCGATGAGCGAGAAGCCCGCGGGGCCGCGGCGGGGGAAGGAATCCGGTCGGTGCGCGCGCATCGTCTCAAAAGCCGGTCGCGGAGTTGACGAGCGAAACCGAGCCGGAGCGGCGGACGAACAGCCCGCGCACGCTGTTGGCGTTGTTGAACCGCGGCAGGGCGTTGATGCCGAGGACCGCGGTGGTCAGCGCGATCTTCGTCGGATTGCCGGAGGTGTTGGAGACCACGGTGCCGTCGGGCGCGAACTCCAGGAAATGGATACGGCCGTTCTGGCCCTGGCGTCCGAAGAACTGCAGCGCGGCGGCGGGGTTGGACTGGCCGCGGTAGCTGAAACCGGTGGCGGTGGAGAGGGTGGAGACCGGGCCGGTGGCGGCGTTGTTCTGCCACGTCACCCCCGTGTTGAGGTGGTTCACCGGAACCGGGGCGGGCGGCACCACGCAGATCGGTTCGGGCAGCAGCACCGGGTCCCCGACCGCGACCCACGCGCTCGCGCCGTTCGGAAGGGTGTCGAGCCGCGCGACCTGCAGGGCCCGGAGGTACTTGGTGGCGTCGGCGGTGGCGGCCGGAGGTTGCTGCGCGTAGACCAGCAGCCGCGTGTTTGTCTGGTGCAGGGCCGCCTGCACGCGGGTGAGGCCGACGAGGCTGGAAACCATGTTTTGCGCGTTCGCGAGCGCGGCGCCCTCACCTCCCCGGCCCGCGACCGCGATGCCCACGCCGGCGGCGAGCACGACGATGAGGCCGATCACCACCATCAGCTCGATCAGGGTGAACGCTCTTGCCCGGCACGCCCGCGGTTCGCCGCGGCTCTTCTCCCGACCGGTCATTTCCAGCTGAAGATGAAATCCGAGGTCGTGCGCGCGCCGGGCGGCAGACTGTAGAACGCGACGCCAAGGCGCAGCCCTCCCTGGGCCACCGGCGGGATGTCGGGCGTGGTGCCCGAGGTGACCGGCGCGAGGCGGATGCCGGTGTTGTCGGGAGGCGTCACGGTCGGGGCGGTGGCGATGCTGTCGCCGCCGGTGCCGCCGATCTTGATCGCCCCGTCGAGGTTGCGGTCGACGAGCACGGCGATGTCGGTGTTTTCGAAGGCGTCGCGGATCAGGCCCCGCTTGGAGGTGAGCGAGGCGTCGGTGGTGGCGACGGGCACGACGTCGGCCTCGGTGAAGGTGATGAACTGGACGCGGCGGGAATTCTGCGCCTGCGGGGGCGGAGGCGTGCCGGAGGTGGTGGTCGGCAGGGCGGCGCCGTCGCGGCGGGAACCGACGAGGGTCTCGTAGAAGCGGTGGACGGCGGCGAGGTTGGTGCCGCCGACGGTGTTGCCATTGACCTTGTTCATGCCGGCGCCGGTCGACTCAAACGTCGGGTAATAGCCGTACTCCTGGCGGAAAGCCTCGATGGCGGCGCCCCATTGGGCGAACTGGCCGCGGGTCTTGGCCTTTTTGGCGGCGTTGCGCGCGGCCGAGGTGGTGGGCACGAGGATCGCGGCGAGGATGCCAAGGATGGCGACCACGGTGAGCAACTCGATGAGGGTGAACCCGGCGGAGCGGCGCGGGCGGCGGGAAGGAAGGCGGCGGGGGAGTTTCATCGCTTCACGGGGCGCTGGCGTAGATGTTGTCGAGCATCTCGGCGGTCTGGGTGGCGAGCAGCAAGCCGTTGGTCGGGTTGAGGGGTGCGGTCTGGGTGCCGTTGGCGGCGACGCGCGGACCGGCGGAATAAAGCACATAGCCGGTGGCCTGCCAGCCGGCGGCGTTGTTCGCGGTGCGGTAGTAGTAGCTGTAGCGGCGCCCCCACGGGTCGACGAGGCAGGCGTTCTGCTCGACCTTGGCGGGAGGCAGGGGCGCGTTGCTCACCGGGATGAGGAACTGGTTGGTGAGTGTGCCGTTGACCGTGAAGCGCGAGATCTCGAGCAGGTTGGGGCCGCTCACGCGATTGTTGGGGTTGAAGGCCCGCGCCCCGAAGACGCCGGTCAGGCAATTGAAGAGCTTCGCCTGCGCGGTCTGCGTCCCCGGCCCGGTGCCGGTAGCGGTCGGCGTGGCCGGCGCCTGCGCGAAGCCGCCCGTCTGCGGGTAATCGCCGTAAAGTGTCTTGAATTGCTCCAACGCGGCCGAGACGGTGGCGAGCTCGCCGCGGCTGCGGGCGATCATCCCGCGTTCCTTGGCCCCGCGGATCGCGCCCACCGACAAAGAGGCGAGGATGCCGATGACCGCGATCACGGTGAGAAGCTCCAGCAAAGTGAAACCGCCGGCGGCCGCCTCGCGGCAGCCGCGCACGGGAAGTCGGCGACAGGAGCCGGGTTGCGCAAACGGCATCGGGGGAAAGGACGTGAGTGAAGCGCCAACGTTACAGCCGCCGCAACAGGTTTCTCGGGCGAAGGGATCGGGAGAACGACAACTCGGGGAAACGCCGCTCCCCGGACTTCCAGCAGGGATGAGGCGTTGACCTTGCCGTACAGCGAAGGCTGGCTCGCGACACCCCACCGTAGGCTACCCAGCTATCCTGTCCCCGGGCCGGTCCGCGCCACCCCTCCCCATGCTTTCGTTCCTTTGTTTCGCCGTTTGCCTCGTTGCGGCCGCCGGCCCGCTCGCCGCCTCACCTCAAACCTTGGCGCAGGAGAACGCGTGGAGGAGAGACATCCTTCGGACGCTGCACGTGCCCGATCCCCAGCCCGAACTGTCCCCCCGGGTGCATGGTGGCTTTGAACCGGAGCCGGGGATCGTGGCCGAACGGGTGACCTACGGGACGCAATTCGGCCTGCGGGTGCCCGCCATCCTTTACCGGCCCCGCGAAGCGGGCGCGCCCGCCCCGGCATTGATCATCGTCAACGGTCACGGCGGGGATAAATTCAGCTGGTACGCGTTTTACTCCGGCGTGGCCTACGCCCGAGCCGGCGCGATCGTGCTGACCTACGACCCCGCGGGCGAGGGCGAGCGCAACGTCAACCGCCGTTCCGGCACCCGCGCGCACGACAAGGTCGAGCCCCCCGAGGAACTCGCCCGGCGCGTCGCCGGCCTCATGGTGACTGACGTGCTGCAGGCCGTGTCCTACCTCCGCTCCCGCCCGGACGTCGACGCGCGCCGGATCGCCGCGGCCGGCTACTCGATGGGATCATTCATCCTTGCGCTGGCCGGGGCGGCGGATCCGCGCCTGCGGGCCTGCGTCCTGGTGGGCGGCGGCAACCTCGACGGCCCAGATGGCTACTGGGACCGCTCCAAGCCGATGTGCCAGGGCACACCTTACCGCTCGCTTTCGTTCCTAGGTGACCGTCCGGCGGTCATCTACGCACTGCACGCCGCCCGCGGTCCCGCCCTGGTGCACAACGGCCTGGAGGATACCACCGTTTCAGTCCCGCACCTCGGGGAGGAACACATGCGGTCCGTTCGAGCGCGGGTCACGGCGCTGCGCGGCGACGAGAAAAACGTCTTTGACCTCGGCTGGGAGCCCGCGGCCGGACACCGGCCGTATTTTGTGACCAAGCCCGTGGCCCGCTGGCTGGAGCGACAGATCGACTTTCCCCGCTGGGACGAAGCCGCCATCGAAGCGCTGCCCGAGACCCATATCGGGCCCTGGGCAAAGTCGGGTGGCGTCGAGCTGGACCGCCTTTACGCCACCGAGCAGCGGGAGGGAGGCACGCGCGCGATCGGCGCCGGCGTGCGCGGGCTGCGTCGCGAGGAACTTTTCGTCCTGACCGCGGCGGAATGGACCGCGCAGAAGGACTTTTTCGTCCACGAAAGCTGGCTGCGGGAGGCGAAGGCTCGGCTCCCGCCGGTCCGCTGAAATCCACGCTTCGCTCCATCCAAACTCCGCGCCCTTCCCCCATGTTGATCCGATTCCCCCTCTCCATCGCCGGCCTTCTTTGCGGACTGCTCGCCGGCCTCCTCCCGGCCCAGGCCGCCGCGCCGGCTGCTGGAGTGATCACCGGCCGCGTCAGCAACGCCGCCACCGGAGCCTACCTGCAACGCGCCCGCGTCGCCGTCCGCGGCACCGAGATCCTTGCCCTCACGGACGACTCGGGAGCCTACCATCTCGCCGAGGTTGCACCGGGCCCCGTTACCCTCGAGGTCTTCTACACGGGCCTGGATCCGTTGACTGCGACGGTAAACGTGACACCCGGCGGCACCGCTGAGCGTGACTTCGTCCTGTCGAGCGCCGCCCGCTACGGGACCGGCGACGGCACGGTTCGACTCGACCCCTTCCGCGTCGCCACCGCCCGCGAGACCGACGGGCAGGCCATCGCGATCAACGAGCAGCGCTTCTCCCCCAATCTTAAGAGCGTCGTTTCCACCGAGACCCTCGGCGATCCGCTGGGAGGGAGCGTGGGCGACTTCCTCCGCTTCCTGCCCGGTGTCGCCGCCGCCTACGGTGCCCTCGAGACCGAAGGCGTGCTCATCCGCGGCTTTCCCAGCGGCATGACCATCGTCTCGTCCGACGGCATGCAGCTGGCCGGTGCCAACGCCTCCGGCGAGCGCGACTTCTCCCCCTCACGGGTGGGGGTGAACAGCATCTCGCGGGTTGAGGTCACCAAGGTGCCGCTGCCCTCCTCTCCCGCCGACACGATGTCAGGCTCGATCAACCTGGTCACGAAAAGCGCCTTCGAGCGCAGTCGCGCGGAACTGCGCTGGCGGGCCGGGATATCATCCAGCGAGCAGTCCTTCGCCTTCGGGCGAACGCCTGCGCCGGACAATGAGCGCAGCTACAAATTACTCCCCGATCTCAGCCTCGACTACACGCTGCCGCTCTCGCGCGACCTCGGTCTGGTGATCACGGCGCTCCACTCGGTGACCTCCTTCGAGACCGACACCTGGTACACCGACTACCGGGCCAGCGCGACCGGGACCAGCGCGACGCCCGCCAACCCCTACCTTTGGCGGCACCGCAACGTGGAGGTCTCCCGCGACTACGAGCGCGACTCACTCTCGGTGAAACTCGACTGGCGGCCGCACCGGCACGCCGTGCTCTCGGCGGGCGCCACGGTGAACTACTACGACCACAACAGCTATAACTCCCAGTTCAACCCGACGCTTGGGAACGTCGGTACCCCCTCCGTGGCGGGAGGGCGCGCGCTTTCCTTCACCGAGTCGGAGGTGCTCGGCGCGACAGGCCGCGGATCCGTGGCGCAATCCTTCAGCTTCGCGAAGAGCAACGGGCTGAACGTCGCGGGCGACCTCCGCTACCGGTATGATGACGGCACGTGGCGCATTCAGGCCTCGGGCAGTCGCTCGAACTCCAAGGCCTGGAGGCGCGACACCGCGCGCGGCTTCTTCAACAGCGTGGCGGTCGGTCTCGCCGTTCCGGTACGGCTCAACTACCGCGGAATCCGCGAAGGGAACCTCTCGGACTTCGAGGTTTTCGACAACGCCGACCGGCCGGTCGACGCGTTCAACCTCGGGAACTACGCGATCACCTCCGCAGCCGGCGTGCCCAACACGGATATCCGCGCGACCATCACCGGGGGCGGCCTCGACGTCCGCCGCCGGCTCGGCTTCCTTCCTTTCCCCGCGGCCCTGCAAATCGGCGGCCTCCACCGGGTGCAGACCAATGATGATGTGCGGCTGAACGGCCGCACCTACAACTACAACGGCGTGAACGGCGACCGATCCGCGACGCCCTATCTCGCCGAGGTTTACTACGGCACGCGCAAGTTCTCCACCCTCGCTTCGAAGCCCCACGTGCCATGGGTTTCGCCGCACAAGGTCTGGACCGCCTTCACCGCCAATCCGGCACTCTTCAGCCAGACGCTCGCGCAGGAGCGCACCACGCTGAGCAACAACCTCCTCCAGTCGAAATACATCGAGGAAACCGCTTCCGCCGGCTATCTCCAGATGGAGGCCAGCGCCTTCCGCAACCGGCTCAACGCCGTGACCGGCGTGCGTTTCGAGCGGACCACGGACATCGGCTTCGGCCCGATCCAGGATCCCGACGCGGTCTTCGCGCGAAACCCGAATGGCAGTTTCGCCCGCACACCCACGGGAGCCCGCATCCGAAAGCCGGAGGCCGGCGCCGCGGGCTCCCTGGCCGAGGTGCCGCTGATTTACCGCGCCCGGGCAGCTCGCGCCGAACGCTCCTATCAGGGCTACTACCCCAGTCTTCACCTCAATTTCAACGCGACCGAGCGGCTCCTCCTCCGCGCCGCCTACGCCCGCACCTACGGCCGGCCCAACTTCAGCAACATCATTCCCAACACCACCGTGAATCAGGATGACGATCTGAACGCGGACCCGGACCAAACCCGCGGCCGAATCGCCCTGAGCAACATCGGCCTGAAGCCGTGGACCGCCGACAACTACGACCTTTCCGCCGAGTACTACACCGACCAGGGCGGGGTCGTCAGCGGCGGGGTCTTCCTCAAGGAGGTGCGCGACTTCTTCGGCAACTTCGTCAAGGACGCGACCGCCGCGGACCTCGAGACCCTCGGGTTGGACGCGCGCTATCTCGGCTGGCGCGTCACCACCAAATTCAACTCCGGGTCCGCCCGCGTCCGCGGCGCGGAGATCAATCTACGCCACTCCCTCGCGCCGCTCGCGGCGTGGGGCCGGCACGTCACCGTCTTCGTGAACGCCACCAAGCTGAAGCTTGAGGGCGACGCCTTGGCCGACTTCACGGGCTTTCTGCCGGAATCGGTCAACTGGGGCTTCACGGTGGCCTGGCGCCGCGCGACGGTCATCGCCAAGTGGAACTACCGCGGCGAGCAAAAGGCCGTCTCTTACCCCGACATGGGGCCGGACGCCTTCCGCTACCCGCAACCCCGCACGCAACTCGACCTCAGCCTCGACGTGCGCCTCGCGCGGACCGTGTCGCTGTACGCGAATGTCCGTAACGCGACCGACGAGATCCAGAACGAGTTCGCCTATGGGTCGCAGACCCCGCGGCACGCGCGGGAGTTCTACCATGGCGCCTTCGGCCGGCCCTTCACCCTCGGCCTGAAGGGCTCCTTCTGAGGGACACCCCGGGTCGCGTCGCCCGGCCGCATGCGGGCGCCGCACGCCTGACGACATCCACCCGCACCTCGACGGGACGCAAAAAAACCGGCGCGTCCAGCGCGCCGGTTTTCTGTGATCAGGAGCGTGACTGCCGGGATCACTCCTCCGACTGCAGCGCCGCGACGACGCTGAAGTCCTCGAGGGTGGTGGTGTCACCCTTCACCTGGCCGCCGGCGGCGATCTCCTTGAGGATCCGCCGCATGATCTTCCCGCTCCGGGTCTTCGGGAGACCCGCGGCGAAACGCACCGCGTCGGGCCGCGCGAGCGAGCCGATCTCCCTGGCGACATGGGCGCGGAGCTCGTCCTTGAGCGCGTCGCTGGCCTTCTGGCCGGCCTTCAGGGTGACGAACACGACCAGCGCCTGGCCCTTAAGCTCGTCGGGTCGGCCGACCGCGGCGGCCTCGGCGACCGACGGGTGCGAGACCAGCGCGCTCTCCACCTCGGCGGTGCCGATGCGGTGGCCGGAAACGTTGAGCACGTCGTCGATGCGGCCGACGATCCAGAAGTAGCCGTCGGAATCCTGGCGTGCGCCGTCGCCGGTGAAATAGACATCGGGCCGGCCGGGGAACTCGCTGAAGTACTGGCGCTGGTAGCGGTCGTCGTCGCCCCAGAGCGTGCGGAGCATCGACGGCCACGGCTTCATGATGGCGAGCTTGCCGCCGGAATTACGCGGGACCTCCTGGCATTTCTCATCGACCACCTTGGGCACGACCCCGAAGAACGGCCGCGTGCCGGAGCCGGGCTTGGTCGGAGTGATGCCCGGCAGCGGCGTGATCATGATCGACCCGGTCTCAGTCTGCCACCACGTGTCGACGATCGGGCAGCGCTTCTTGCCGATCATCGTGTGGTACCACATCCACGCCTCGGGGTTGATCGGCTCGCCGACGCTGCCGAGGAGGCGCAGCGAATCGAGCCGGTGGCGCAGGACGTAATTGTCACCCCAGCGCATGAACGCGCGAATCGCGGTGGGCGCGGTGTAAAGGATGGTGAGACCGTGGCGGTCGATCATCTCCCAGAAACGGTCGGGCTCCGGATGGTTGGGAGCGCCCTCGTAGATGAAGACCGTGGCGCCGTTGCTCAGCAGGCCGTAGACCACGTAGCTGTGGCCGGTGATCCAGCCGATGTCGGCCGAGCAGAAGTAGCGGTCGTTTTCCTTGAGGTCGAAAACGTAGTGGGAGCTGAGTTTGGCTCCGAGCAGGTAACCGGCGCTCGTGTGGAGCACTCCCTTGGGTTTTCCGGTCGAGCCGCTCGTGTAGAGAATGAAGAGCGGATGCTCGGAGTCGAAGGCCTTGGCCTTGTGGGTGTTGGGGGCGCCGACCCAGGCGTCCTTCCACCAGACGTCGCGGCCCTCGACCATGTTGACGGGGTTGCCGCAGCGCTTGACGACGATGACGGACTGGACGGACGGCGTGCCCTCGAGGGCTTTGTCGACGTTGGCCTTGAGCTCGATTACCTTCCCGCGGCGCCAGCCGCCGTCGGCGGTGATGACGAGCTTGGCTTTGCAGTCGTTGATGCGGTCCTTGAGCGACTCGGGGCTGAAGCCGCCGAAGACGACCGTGTGGACGGCGCCGACCCGCGCGCAGGCCAGCATGGCAACGACCGCCTCGGGGATCATCGGCATGTAGATGGCCACGCGGTCGCCTTCGCCCACGCCCATGTTCTGGAAAATATGGGCGACGCGGCAGACATGGAAATGCAGCTGCTTGTAAGTGATCGTGCGGACGTCGCCCGGCTCGCCCTCGAAGATGATGGCGGCCTTGTTCTCGCGATGGGTGCCGAGGTGGCGATCGAGGCAGTTCTCGGCGACGTTCAGCTTGCCGCCGGTGAACCACTGCGCGTGCGGCGGATCCCATTTCAGGGCTTTCTTGAACGGCTTGCGCCAGACGAGATGCTCCTTGGCTTGGCGGGCCCAGAACTTTTCTGGGCTATTGACAGACTCGGCGTAGAGCTTCTTGTAGAGAGTCTCGCTCCCAAGATTTGCTTGGGCTTTGAACTCGGCCGAAGGCCTGAACTTCCGGGATTCCCGGGAAACTGAGGTAATCGTCTGATCTGGCACGTGCGTGTCGGATTAAGGGTTTAAGGGCACAACAATCGCTCCTTATCCCGCGCAGAGTTTCCAAAGCGTCAAGTCTCGGGGCCCACTGCACTTACGTTTGTCATGGAAAAGAATCCCGCCACGGCCCAGGCCGAACCCACTCCCGTCGCCGCGACCCCGGCGCCAAACACCGGCGCCCCGCCCGCCCCTTCCGCCACCGCCCCCGGCGCCACGCCGGCGTCCGCCCCGGTCGAGAACACCATCCGCGTCGAGGGCGTGCTCGACATCGATCTCCAGCGCGGCGGCAACGGCCAGCTGATTGACCTGAAGCGCGGCTGCAAACGCCGCCCGACGGACACCTTCGTGCCGAAGGAGCTGATCCGCCGCTTCAAGCTTCGCGCCGGCTCCGTCATCGGCGGCACCGCGTTTCCGCCCGACGGCCGCTTCCCCAACCCCAAGATGCGGTTCATCGAGACCGTCGACGGCGTGGCCCTGGAGAACCGCCGCGCACTCTTCGAGTTCACGACGCTCACCACCATCTCGCCCAACCAGCACCTGAAGATGGAGATGAAGGACGGCCGTCTCACCTCCCGCGCAGTCGACCTGTTCTGCCCGATCGGCAAGGGCACCCGCGGTCTGATCGTTGCCCCTCCGCGCACCGGCAAAACCACCCTTCTGCGCGACATGGCCCTGGGAGTGCTCGAAAACAATCCCGAGTGCCATGTGATGATCCTGCTCATCGACGAGCGCCCCGAGGAGGTCACGGATTTCCGCCGCAGCGTCTCCGCCGCCGAGATCTGGGCCTCCTCCAACGACGAGCAAATCGAGAACCACATCCGCATCGCCGACCTCTGCATCGAGCGCGCCAAGCGCCTCGTCGAGGCGGGCCGTGACGTCGTGCTCTTCGTCGACTCCATCACGCGCCTCTCCCGCGCCCACAATACCGCCCGCAACTCCGGCCGCACCGGCTCCGGCGGCCTCGACGTGCGCGCCCTCGAGAAACCCCGCCAACTCTTCGCCACCGCCCGCCGCACCGAGGAGGCCGGTTCGCTCACCATCGTCGCCAGCGTGCTGGTCGAGACCGGCAGCCGCATGGACGACGTCATCTTCCAGGAGTTCAAGGGCACCGGCAACATGGAGCTCGTCCTTGACCGCAAGTGCGCCGAGATGCGCCTCTGGCCCGCCATCAACATCGGCGCCTCCGGCACCCGTAAGGAGGAGCTCCTCATCGACGCCAAGACCCTCGAGGGCATCCATTTCTTCCGCCGCGCCCTCGTGCAGCAGAAGATCGAGGAGGCCACCGACACCATGATCGCGCGCCTCTCCAAGACCAAGTCCAACGCCGAGTTCCTCAAACTCATCGCGCGCTGATCCGGGGCAATTACCTCTTGCTCCTCCCCGCAAACTTCTGAAATTCAACGTTTCCCCGGACGCCTGACTGGCGTCTAACGCTCTCCGCAAACCACCGCATGCATAGTTTTTCCGAGCAATGTCTCGACATGGCCCGCTCGAT
The DNA here is from genome assembly GCA_903900845.1 of uncultured Opitutia bacterium. Lineage (GTDB taxonomy): Bacteria > Verrucomicrobiota > Verrucomicrobiia > Opitutales > Opitutaceae > ER46. The sequence continues at coordinate 17,044 of CAIUOU010000002.1, read as the reverse complement.
GTTGGCCCACAACATCGGCTCGATTCAGCCCGACGGCACCGTCCTTCCCGCCCACGACGAACAGTCCCGTCCCGACGAACCCGGCCACGTCGCCTTCGCGCTCGGTGAGTTCTACCGCGCCACCGGCGAGACCACCCTCGGGGGTCACGACATCGTCGACCTCGCCGCGCGCTGCATCACCGCCCAGATGTTCACCGAGCCGGCCGCCGAGAACGGCCTCGCGTACGCCGCGCTCGGTCTGCTCGCCTTCGGCCCTTCCAAGGAGCGCAATCCCGTGTGGGAGCGCCTGGTCGAGGAGACCCAGCAGCGGATCGACAAGGCCCTCCTTCACCGGAGCGACTACGACAACCACTGGCAGGCCTTCAACATCGCCAAGGCCGTCGCCCGCTTCAGCCTCGGTCTGTCCAAGAAGGACGAGACTTCGCGGCTCATCGAACGGATGTGCGATCGCATCAACCAGACGAGCTCGGCCGGATTCTTCGACGACTCGACCGAGGGGTTCGGTGGCAATTTCAATCTCTACGGCGTGATGGCGTTCGTCTTCGCGCGCTCCGCCCTCCAGCTGCACGCCAACTCGGGCGTCCGCGACCGCAAGCTCCCCACCCTCCGCACATACGCCGAGAAGTACATCAAGATGATGCCCGACCTCGTCCGCCACGACGGTCTGGGTTGGGCGTTCGGCCGCGCCGCCGGCGCCTACGGCCAGATGCACTGCATCAGCCTCATCCTGCAAGGCCTGCGTGACGGATGGATTCCGGACGACCAGAAGACGCGCTATTACGACATCCTCCGCCGGCTGTTCATGTTCTTTTACGAGACTTACCTCGACCAGGAGCATGGCTTCCTCGACCTGCGTGACGAGGAGCGCACCGCCTACGCGCAGCATACCACGCGCATGGCCAACTTCGACGCCGCCCGCTACCTCTGCCAGTGGTCGCGCCTCGCGAAGACCGTTCAGATGCCCGCCGGCGCCCCGCGCGTCGAGCCGCCTCGCACCTCCGGTCGCTTCGTCATCTTCGACAAGTCCAACCGCAAGGAGCAGGGCCTGTTCCTCTACCGTGACGCGGAGTCCGGTCTGCACCTGCAGATCCCGCTCGTCAGCTCCGGCACGACCATCACCAGCGACTCCCTCGCCTTCCCGCACAGTCCCGGAGTCTTCGACTGGCCCAACAACACCTATCTGCCGGTCATGCTGCCGGAGCTCACGTTCGGCGAACAGGTCACCTTGCCCGCCTTCTACGGCAAGAACTGCGTCACCGGCCTCGGCCTCCGCAACAGCTTCTACTTCCGCTACGACCAGCCCGAGCTCATCAACACCAAGGAGGAGTTTGCCAAGGGCCTCGGCAGTGTGAAGGTGCAGTGGACGTTCGCCGGCGCGAAGATCGGCTGCGAATTCGCCTACACCGTCAAACAGCAGGTCACCCTCGATAAGTTCCGGTACTGCATCGTCATTGCCGCCCCCCACTCGAAGTACAACGCCACCAGTGCCCCGACGCTCGGTGCCCAGGGTCTGCGTTGCAGCGTGGCCAAGGACGACTTCCAGGCGACGTGGCGCGAAACCGAGGTCGTCAGCGCCGATCCGTCCTACCGCACCAACTACGGCAAGATCCACTACGTCCAGACCCTCGCCCGCGATCACCAGCTGATCATGCGCCCGGGTCAGGTCTACCGCCTCGCCGTCAACTTCGAGCCCGACGTCGCCCGCGTCGGGTGACGCCGCCCGGCCGGCTGGTCCCGCCCGCGCGACCGGCCGCCCGCCCTTCATGCTCTCGCGCCGGATCATCCCTTGTCTCGACGTCAACGCGGGGCGCGTCGTCAAGGGCGTGAAGTTCCAGGAACTGCGCGACGCCGGCGATCCGGTGCAATGCGCCCGCGCGTACGACGCCCAGGGCGCCGACGAACTGGTGTTCCTCGACATCACGGCGTCTTCCGACAACCGCGGGATCATGCGGGACGTCGTCGCCGCCACCGCCGAGCAATGCTTCATGCCACTCACCGTGGGTGGTGGTCTTCGCACCGTGGCGGACATCGAGTCCATGCTGCGCAGCGGCGCCGACAAGGTGTCGCTCAACACCGCCGCGATCAAGGAGCCGGCACTGGTGCGCGCCGCCTCCGACCGCTTCGGCGCGCAGTGCATCGTCGTCGCAATCGACGCCAAGCGTGAGCCGGCCGGCGGCTGGCGGGTCTACACCCACGGCGGCCGCAACCCGACCGCACTCGACGCGGTGCGCTGGGCCGCGGAGGCCGCCGCGCTGGGCGCCGGCGAGATCCTGCTCACCAGCATGGACGCCGACGGCACGCAGGCAGGCTACGACTGCGAGCTCACCCGCGCAGTGAGCGACGCCGTGGGCGTGCCCGTGATCGCCAGCGGCGGAGCCGGTACACCGGATCATTTCGCCGAGGTGCTGGAGCGCGGTCATGCCAGCGCCGCCCTCGCGGCCAGCTTGTTTCACTTCGGCACACTCACCATCCCCGAGGTGAAGAGCCACCTCGCGGCCCGCGGGCTGCCGGTGCGGATCTGAGTCCTACGCCGGGGTCGGCTCCGCCGGGGCCGGGACCGCAGACTCGGCCGGGGCGGGGGCGGGGCTCGCGGCTACCTTGGGCGCTCCGACCAGGACGCTGAGCTGTTCTTGCACCGCCACGAAGAACTCGGCGGTCAATTCACCCGCCGGCACCTCAAATATCGCCTTGGACTTCGCGTGCTCATAGCGCTGGCGCAGGCCGTCGGCGCTCGCGCCGCGCGGCCGCAGGATCTTCTTCCGCTCCAGCATCAGGGCGAGGAACTGCAGCAACCGGGTGTTCTCCGGCGTCGGCTCCGTCATGGGATCGGCCAGCGTCACGAAAAGATTCTCCGCGGTGAGCTTCAGCGCCCGATCCGGATTCTCGCCGGCGCGGCGCGGCTTGAACGGCTGCACCCAGCGGCAGGCGACGAAACCCTCGGGACGGAAATCGCCGAGGTGCGTCTCCAGCACGTCGAAGCGCACGATCTCAAGCGCCGCGCCCACCCTCACCAGGTGGCTGGCGACGCGTGCTCCCGGGGAGAAGGTCTCGCCGGAGACTGCGCACTGGGTCGCAAGGGGCTGCAGCTGCAAATCCATGCGGCATGTCGTTACCGGCGGGGTGGGCGGATGCCAGCACTTTCAAGCGTGCCGTTGTCCGGCGTGAAAAAACGCTTCCCCGCTCCCGCGCACCAACCCACTGTCGCCCAAAAGCCGCCCCTTGTCCGAAGCCGCCACCACCCTCCTGCTCGTCGTCGACCTCCAACCGGCGTTCCTCGACGCGATCCCCGGCGGGGCTCGCACCCTGCGACGCGCGGCGTTCGCGGTCGCGGCGGCGCAAGGAGTAGGGTTGCCGGTCGCCTTCACCGAGCAGGTGCCGGCCAAGCTCGGTCCCACCGCGCCCGCGCTGCTCAGGCTCGCCCCGGGCGCGCCCGTTTTCGCCAAGGAAACATTCTCGGCCCTCGCCGACGAAGCCGTCCGCGCCGCGCTGCTCGACGAGCGCCGCATCGACCACCTGCTGCTGTGCGGCATCGAGACGCCGATCTGCATCCACCAAACCTCGCTCGATGCACGTCGCGCCGGGATCGAGGTCACGCTGCTCAGCGACGTGATCGGCGCGCGGCGCGCTGATGACGCGGAGGTCTGCCTGAGCGCGTTGCGCGCCGCCGGCGTGCACGTGATGCCCTCGGAAACCGTGTTTTACTCGCTGCTGGGTTCCGCCCGGCACCCTTTCTTCCGCGATTTCACGCGGCTCGTGAAAACCCACGCCGAACCCTCCGCGACCTGACCCGCCATGCCCGAGGAAATCCCCGTTCTCACCGTCCGCGATCTGAAGGCCCTCGAGGCCGCCGACCACGGCCGCGCCTTCATCGCCGTGCTGGTGGTCCGCAAGCTGCAGGCGAAGACCGCCAACAACGGCAACACCTACCACAGTGTGGACCTCGGCGACCGCGGCGGTGTCTTCAGCTGCACGGTGTTCGGCGACAGCCCCGTTTCCGAAACCCTGCGCGCGGCCGGCGAAGGCGCCGTGATGCGCGTCGAGGGCAAGGTCGAGTTTTACCAGGGCCGTTTCTCCCCGCGCCTCAATCGCGCGACGCCGCTGGACGACGAGGCGCTCGCGGCCCCAGGGGTGCTGGAGTCCCTGGTGGAAACGGCGCCTGAGAACGCGGAGGCGATGTGGAAGGAGTTCAACGACTGCATCGACGCGATCCGCCACGACGAGCTGCGTCTCACCGTGCGTGGCGTGTTCGAGGAGGTCGGCGCGGTGTTCCGCTGGGTGCCCGCGGCGGTGGCCATGCACCACGCCTACCGCCACGGCCTGCTCGAGCACACGCTGCACATGGCCCGCGCCGCCCGCGCGCTTCTGCCGTTGTACCCCCAGGTCGACGCGGATCTCGCGCTCGCCGGCATCCTGCTGCACGACACCGGCAAGTGCATCGAGTACGAGGGCACGCTCGCCACGCGGCGCAGCCGCAAGGGCATCCTCCAGGGCCACGTGGTCCTCGGCTACCAACTCACGCGCAAGCACGGCATGAAGGCGCGCCTCGACGCGGAACGCCTGGAGCGACTCGAACACATCATCCTGTCGCACCAAGGTGAACCCGAGTGGGGCGCCGCCGTCTACGCCGCCACGCCCGAGGGCGTCTTCGTCTCGATGGTCGACAACCTCGACGCCCGCCTCGGCATGGTGCAACGCGCCCTCCGCCAGGCCGGCGAACGCGAGGAATTCTCCGAACGCCTGCCCGGCCTGAGTTCGCCGTTGCTCACCAGGCCCCTGCCCTCCGCGGGCTGAACCCACCCCGCGGAATCGGAGAGCAGATCTCTCCAGACCGTCACCACGGCCAGAGGGAGATTCCGTTTCGCCGCCCGGAACGCCCCGGAAAACTTTTAGCGCATGAAATCACCGGCCCTCGCCCTCCTCGCCTGTCTCGCGGCCGCCGGATCCGCCCCGGCAACGGAGGTGCCGTATTTCGCCGATAACGGCTACGGCAACCCGGTCAGCTCTCTCCAGCATCCAGCCGGCGAATACCACGAGGGCGTGACCTACGTGGCTTACCAGGGACCGCATGAGGACCCGTACGTCGCCGCATACGTCCACGCGACCCGCCGGTGGATCGGCCCGTTCCAGGCCGGAGTCAGCCCGATGGGAAAGTCACCCGACCAGATCGACCGGGCCGAACTCGACAACCACGGGAAGCCGGCGCTGGTGGTCGACCGGGAGGGTTATCTGCACCTCGTCTTCGGTTCCCACGGGGGCGACCCGAAGCACGGCCGCAATCCCCTCGGGGAGTTCTTCATGGGCACCAAGGGCCGGATGACCCACGCGGTTTCGGCACGGCCGCGCGACATCTCCTCGTGGCGCGTTCTCGACAACATCCCGCCGTTCGGAACCTACAACCAATGGGTGAAACTCCCGAACGGGGACCTCTATCTCTTTTACCGGCACGGCGGCCACCGCAGCGACTGGGTTTACCAGAAATCCGTGGATGACGGCCGGACTTTTTCCCCGCCGCTCTCGGTTCTGAAGCACAAGGTGAGTTCCCTCGATCCTTCGGTGCACGACTCGTGGTACGCCTGGTTCGACAACGGCCGCGGCGACACGATCACCGCCTCCTACGTGTACCACCCGTGCGCCAACCCGAAGCACACCGCGCACCGCCAAAACACGTACTTCATGCAGCTCGATACCCGCACCGGCGCATGGACCAACGTGCAGGGCAGGCGCCTGGAATCACCCGTCACCAAGGAGTCCGCGGATCAACTCACGCTCATTGAGGCCACCGGGACCCTCCGCTCGACGCACGGGACCTGCCATATCGACGAGCATGGCCATCCCCACGCAGCTTTCCCCGTCGGTCAGGAGGTTCGCTACTACCGCTGGGACGGATCGGCCTGGCAGGCCCCGGCAGCGGTCGCGGCTGGCGCCGGTCGCGTCAACGACGGGGACTTCATCATCGAGTCCCCTTCACGGGTCCGCATGATCCTCGCGCTGGCCACCGAGGCCGGCAGCGAGATCGGCTGGTGGAACACCGCCGACGGCGGACGCACCTGGAAAAAGGGCGCCACTTTGGTCGCTTCGGCCGAGAGAAGCTTCGGACTTTCCGCCCTCCTGCGTCGTGCGCATCCGGATGCGCTCATGCTCCTCGCATCCCGCCATCCGGCCGACCCTCACCTCTACCGACAGATGCTCGTGGTGGGGGAAAGAGGCCCTCTAACGCGCCCGGCCGCGGAAGCCGGCCACCTCGGGGACCGCTTGGAACGGATCAAGTCGCTGCCCCCGCCCAACCAGGACAAGGCCGAGGCGAAGCGGAAGAAGAAAGCCGGGCTTTCCGACGAAGACCCCTGATCTTTCGGGGCGGATCAAAACCCCGGATCGGGCCGGCGGGCGCGAACCAGGGAACAAGCAGTCCACCCCACGCCCCTTTCGGATGGGAGTCGTCGGGCGCATGCATCACCTTCCGGTGGCAATCATGCCCATCGTCTGGAACCTACCCAAATGACCCGACCCGCTCCTCGGTGGCTGCTCCTTTCCCTGCTCGCGGCCACCTTCCCGGCCGTATGCCCCGCAGGTAGCCCGCCGCGGCCGCCGAATATCGTACTCATCGTGGCAGACGATCTCGGCTACGCCGATGTCTCCTTCAACCCGCGGCACGCACGGGAGGTCACCACGCCGAACCTCGACCGGCTCGCGCGCGAGAGCGTGATCTGCCGGCAGGGCTACGTGACCGGACACGTCTGCTCGCCGACGCGGACCGGACTGATGACGGGCCGCTACCAGCAGCGCCTAGGTCTCTATACCGCCGGCGAGGCTGGATCCGGCGTACCCATGAAGGAGAAAATCTTCCCACAGTTTCTCAAAACCGCCGGCTACACCTCGATGCAGATCGGCAAATGGCACCTCGGCCCGACCCCGGAATGGAGCCCGGCCTTACGGGGCTTCGACGAGGTGTTCGGATTCCTCGGTCGCGGCGGTCACGACTACTACGACTTCCACGATCCCGAACACCCGATCTACCGCGGTACCAAACCGGTCAAACCCGAAGGCTACCTGACGGATCTGCTCGGCGACGAGGCCGTGGCCTTCATCGAGCGCCGAAAAGCCGACCCTTTCTTCCTGTACCTCGCCTTCAATGCCGTCCACGCCCCGCTGCAGGCGCCGGCCAGCGAGATCGCGCGCTTCAACACCGGAAACAAGGACCGCGACACCCGTCTCGCCATGGGCAAGCGCATGGACGACGTGATCGGCAACGTCGTCGCGAAGCTGAAGCGCGAGGGCATCTGGGAAAACACTGTCGTCTTCTTCATCAGTGACAACGGCGGACCGCTGGCCCAGTCGGCCGACAACGCTCCGCTGCGCGGCGGCAAGCACTCCAACTACGAGGGCGGGGTCCGCGTGCCATTTCTGGTCTGCTGGCCGGGCCGGCTTAAACCCGGGGAAAGCCAGTCGGTTGTCAGCTCGCTGGACATCCTGCCGACGGCCCTCGCCGCCGCAGGCCTGGCCTCACCCGACGGAAACCTGCTGGACGGAATCAATCTGCTGCCGGTGTTGAGCGGAAGAACCACCGCTTCGCCGCGTAACCTTTTCTGGTGCTCCGGCAGCGAGGACCCCTGGTGGGCGGTGCGTTCCGGCGACTGGAAGCTCGTGTGCGAAAGGGGCCGGATCGGCCTCTTCGACCTGAGCCGCGACGTTTCCGAGAGGGATGATCTTGCGGGGCGGATGCCGGAGAAAGTCGCCGAGCTCACCCGCCTGCACGACGGCTGGCTCGCCGAAATGGCCAGCCCGACCAAGTCCGTTGGGAAACGCTTCGGGCTGGAGCCGGCCGGCCTGCCGCCCAGAAAAACCAAAGCCGACCGGAAAAAGAAAAGCACCCCGTTGCCTTAGGCTTAAGCCCGCCCGGTCCCTTGGTCATCGAGGGCGCCCGTCTAAGGGGTCAGGGCGTTGATTGTTTTCACACGGGAGCCGGCCGCCAAAAACGCCCAACGCCCTGACCCCTTGGGGTGCGAGCGCGGCATGAGACTGAGCTTGCGCCTTGACGGGCATCATCCTGTCTCGGGCCGAGCCTTTACCCTCCGGCTCCTTTCATGGCCCAACCCACGAATTCGCGGCAGCAGCGGGACGGAGCCATTGCCGGTCGGGCGGCATCGCTGACCGCCATGCTGTTTCTCGCGCTCGCGCCGGCCGTATCGCTTGGGGGCGCCGAGCGGAGCGGAACCCAGGACGACTGGGACCGGTTCACTACCCCCGTCTTCCACGAGCTGACCACGAGGAACGGCCTGCCCCACGAGACGATCAGCGCCCTTGCCAAGGATTCGTCGGGCATCCTGTGGATCGGGACTTTTGGCGGAGTGGCGCGCTGGGATGGCCATCGTTTACGCCAGTTTGGAAACCAATCGGATGACTCAACCAGGATCGGTGACCGCTACATCCGCGCCATCCTCCCTTTGCCCGGTGGCGGAATGCTGCTGGGCACAAACTCCGGAGGCCTGGTTCGCTACGACGCGGATCGGGAAACTTTTCGCACCTACCGCGTCGGCCCGGGCGGGACCTCCCACTCCAAGATATTCGCGCTGGCCGCGGCCCGCGATGGCGGCGTTTGGATCGCAACCGATGGCGGCTTGGATCGTTGGGACCCGCATCGGGAATCCATCAGCCCGGTATCCCTCACTCTAGAAAACGGCGAGTCCGCGACGGCCCGGCTGTTCACGGTTCTGGAGGACACCCAAGGCAACCTTTGGGTGGGTGGGAACCTAGGTCTCGCGGTCCGGCGAGCGGGCCGAAATACCTTCGAACGCGCCACCTCGAAAGACGAACCCGGCAAGCGGATTCTCGCCGGGGAATGCTGGTCCTTGCGGGATGACGACAAAGGCCGCATCTGGTTTGGAACCGGCGCCTCCGGTGTGGCCTATGCGACCCCCGATGGGGTCGTGACCTGCCCCGCGGCTTTGGCCGAGGTCCCCGGCATGGGTCTTTGGCGCACGGTCCGCAGCATCCTTCAGATCAGTCCACAGCGCATCTGGTTTGGCACCGATGGTGCCGGTATCATCAGTTACGATCCGGATAGCGGACAGGTTGAGAGGCTGGCGCATGATCCGGCCGTGCCCGGAACCCTGAACGGTGATTCCATAAGGGCGATGTTGGGCGATCCGCACGGAAACGTCTGGGTCGGCACCCACCGGGGCCTGGAACGGCATGACTTGTCGCAACGCACCGTCCGCAGCGTGTTCGCCTCGCCGAACAACCCGCGGGCGCTGTCCGACAGCAACGTTTACTCGATCCTCTCCGACCCACAGGGCCGGGTCTGGGCCGGCCTCGCTTCCGGCCGGCTGGATATCCTCGACCTGCGTTCGGGAAACGTCACCCGCCTCCGCTTGCCGGCCCCGCACGCCGACCGCGACGTGCAGGCGCTGGCGCTCGGCCGGGACGGCTCATTGTTGGTGGGCTCGCTGGGGGTTTGCCGGGTGGATCCGATCACCCTGACGGTCACCCCTTCGGCCATTCCCTGCGTTGATAACAAGATTGTGCTCTTCATCGGGCAAGATGGAGCCGACTACCTCATCGGTACCTACAGCGGTCTCTACCGCTACACCCCTGCCACCGGAGCGTGGTCGGCGAGCCAAGCGAACCCGAAGCTCCCGGACGCACTGGCGGACGATCACGTGCGCGTCGCGCTGCGGCTTCCCGACGGCCGCCTGCTGGTGGGCACCGCGGGCGGCATCAGCATCTCCGATCCGGGCTCACCGGGTTACCGCAATCTGCTGCCGAACCGGGGCGGCCAACGGTCGTTGCCCCACGGATACATCACCAATCTATCCCTGGATGCCCGCGGCGACGTGTGGGTCGGCATGTCGGGAGGCGGAATCGCGATCGCGCCGGCCGCCGACTTCGCGGGCACTCCTAGCTTCAGGTTTATCGGAGCATCGCTCGGACTACCCAACCCCAAAGCGGAGGGCACGGTGATCGATTCGGACGGCAACCTCTGGATCTCGACCCCCACGACACTCGCCCGGGTGGATGGGAAGACGCGGCAAGTGCGCTCCATCGGTGAGCGCGAGGGCCAAGCCGTGACGAGCTACTTCATCCGCTCCGCCACCCAAGGACCGGCAGGAGAACTGCTCTTCGGCGGCTCCGGCGGGCTATCGGTGGTGCTGCCGGGCGAGATGGCTCCCGCCCGGTCATCCGCCCGCCTGGCCTTGACCGGACTTATTCTTGGCGGGAAGCGCGTGCCCACCGCATGGCTGCCAACACCCTCCAAGGCAATCGAACTCCCCCTCGATGTTCGGGCGCTGGAGGCCGAAATCTCGCTCCTGGATTACCGCGCACGCAGCGACCTTTACTACCAGGCACGGCTGGAAGGGCTTGAGACGGATTGGACGACCCTCGCCCTCGAACAACCAGCGGTGGTTTACAGGAATCTGCCCCCCGGTCGCCACCGGTTGCAGATCCGCGCCCTTGCGAAGGCGTCCGGCACCCGACTGGCCGAGTTGGAGCATCCGATCCTCGTTCCTCCGTTTTGGCACGAGACCAAAACCGCCCGCGGTGCGGCGTTGCTCGCGGGGCTGCTGCTGATCGTCGCCTTGATGCAAGGCCGCACCGCCTGGTTGCGCCGGCGCCAACGGGAATTGGAAGAGACCGTAGCCGCGCGGACGCGGGAACTGCTCGCCAGCAACGAAAAGCTCGAGGCGGCGCGACGGCTCGCGGACGAGGCCACCGAGGCGAAAACCGTTTTTCTGGCCAACATGAGCCACGAGTTCCGCACGCCTCTCAATGGAGTCATCGGCTATACCGAGTTGCTCCGGGAAACCCAGCTCACGGGAAAACAAGAGGAGATGCTCAGGGTGGTGCGCGACTCGGGGAAGGCCCTGATGCTGGTGCTGAATGACCTGCTGGACGTCTCGCAAGCGGAGGCCGGTCGCATGTCTCTCAACCCGGAGCCTTTCACGCTCGCCGAAGTAGCCCGGGGATCCGCCCGCATTATCACCCCGGCTGCGGCCGGCAAAGGCCTGGACCTGCGGGTGGAGCTGGCCGCCGATCTGCCCGATCAGGTGCGGGGCGACGCCCACCGCCTTCGTCAGGTGCTGCTGAACCTGCTGGGGAACGCGGTGAAATTCACCGACCGCGGATCCGTCACCCTGAGCATTTCTCGCACGGGAGAAGACGTCCGTTTCGAGATTCGCGACACGGGCATCGGGATACCAGCGGACCAAATGGATCGGCTGTTCAAGCGCTTCAGCCAGATCGACTCCAGCACGTCCCGGCGCTTCGGCGGCACGGGGCTTGGGCTGGCGATCTGCAAGCTCATCGTCGATCTGATGCGTGGTCGCATCGGGGTGGAAAGCACCCCAGGTCGCGAAACGACCTTCTGGTTCGAGGTACCCTTGCCCGAGGTTGCCACATCGGAAAAAACCAAGGGCGTGGCTCCCGGCGCTTGAGTCTGGTCGCGGTCGGTGAGACCGCCGCCGGTGAGGCGTGCCGCGCGCGGCTTCAACCCGCAACGAGGCTCTCGCCGGTCATCTCGGCCGGCTTCGGCAGGCCCATCAGGTGAAGCACCGTGGGCGCGATGTCGGCCAGCCGGCCGCCGTCGCGTATCCGGGTCTGCCCCTGGGCGAAGCCCTCGCCGACCACGAATACCTCCACCAGGTTGAGCGTGTGCGCGGTGTGCGGACCATTCACCGTCGGGTCCCACATCTGCTCCGCGTTGCCGTGGTCGGCGCACACGACGGCACGACCGCCGCGGGCCGCCAACGCCTCGAGCAATTCCCCCACCCCGCCATCCGTCGCCTCGACGGCACGGGTAGTCGCGGGCAGCGAGCCCGTGTGCCCCACCATGTCGGGGTTGGCGTAATTCACGACGATCAGCCCGTACTTGCCGCTCAGGATCGCCTCCTTCGCGGCGCGCGTCACGTCGGCGGCCGACATCTCCGGCTGCAGATCGTAGGTCGCGACCTTCGGGCTCGGCGGGCACGCGCGATCCTCGCCCGGGAACGGATCCTTGCGGTAATTATTGAAGAAGAACGTGACGTGCGGGTTCTTTTCGGTCTCGGCGCAGCGGAACTGCGCGATGCCCGCCTTGCTCACCACTTCGCCGAGGATGTTCTTCAACTTCTCCGGCTTCGGGGACACCACCTGCACGGGCAGGCCCGCCTCGTACTCGGTCATCGTGGCGTAATGGAGGTCAAGCTTCCGTCCGCGGTCGAAGCCCGCGAAGTCGTCCTGCACGAAGGCGCGCGTGATCTCACGCGGCCGGTCACCACGGTAATTGTAAAACAGAACGGCATCCCCGTCGCCGACGGTCGCGACGGGCTTTCCACCGACGTCCATGATCCATGTGGCCGGCACGAACTCATCGCCGATCTGCGTCGGGCTGAGCGGCCGATCGTAGTACGACTGCACCGCTGCCTCGGCGCTCCCCGCGGTGGCTGCCGCCGCACGACCGGTGAGCATGTCATAGGCTTTCTGCACGCGCTCCCAGCGGTTGTCGCGGTCCATTGCCCAGAAACGTCCGCACACACTCGCGATCCGGCCGACGCCGATGGCGCGCATCTGCTCCTCGACCTGGCGCACGTAGCCGAGGCCGGAGGACGGCGGCGTATCGCGGCCGTCGGTGAACGCGTGCAGATAGACCTCGCGCAGACCATCGGCCTTCGCCTGGCGCAGGATACCATAGAGGTGCTCAAGCATGCCGTGCACGCCGGCGTCGCTGACGATGCCGAACAGGTGCAGTTTAGCGCCCGGACGACGCGCGCGCTCGACCACGGCGCGCCAGACTGGGTTGGTCGCGAGCCGGCCCTCGGAGAAAAGCTTGTTGAGGCGCACCAACTCCTGGTCGACCACGCGGCCGGCGCCGATGTTCTCGTGCCCGACCTCGCTGTTACCCATCACGCCGTCAGGCAGGCCGACATCGAGCCCCGAGGCGCGGACCAGGGTGCGCGGGCTGCGGGCGCGGAGCGCGTCGTCGCAGGGCTTGCGCGCCTGCGCCACGGCGTTGGTGGCGTCGAGCGAGCGGTCGGAGTTCTGACCCCAGCCATCGCGGATGACGAGGAGGACGGGCGGAAGGGACGTGGACATGGCGGAAAAACGAAACGGTGCACGCCGCTCTGCGCGGACAAAAGGCAATTCTCGGCGCGAAATCCGTGATCCTGCGGGCACTGTCCCGCCGTTTGACTTGGCGTGGAAGATGGACGGGATTGACCGCTTCCATGTCCAAGCGAGCCATCCTGCTGGTGAACCTCGGTTCGCCCGACTCCACCTCGGTGCCCGACGTGCGCCGTTATCTCCGTGAATTTCTCGGCGATGAGCGGGTCATCGACGTGCCGGCGCCGCTCCGCTGGCTGCTTCTGGAGGGCATCATCCTGCGCACGCGGCCGAAGCGCTCGGCGCACGCTTACGAGGAGATCTGGACCAAGGACGGCTCGCCGCTGGTCCTCACTTCCAAAAGTGTCCGCCAAAAGCTGGCCGCGCATCTGGGCGCGAAAACGCCGGTCTACCTCGCGATGCGCTACGGCAATCCCTCGATCGCCTCCGTGGTCGCGCAGATGGCGGCCGACGGCGTCACCGAGGTGCTGCTGTTCCCTCAGTACCCCCACTATGCGATGTCCTCATGGGAAACGGTCGTGGTGAAGGTCTATGCGGAGGCCGCGAAGCTCGCCCCGTCGATGCGCGTGGCCTGCGTGCAGCCATTCTACCAGGACGCGGACTACATCGAGGCGCTCTACACGGTTTCCGCGCCCCATTTCGCGGAACCGCACGATTACCTGCTCTTCAGCTTCCACGGCATCCCCGTGCGACATCTGCGCAAAGGCGACCCGTCGAAGGCGCATTGCACGCTCGTGAAGGATTGCTGCGACACCTGCTCTCCGATCCACGCGACGTGCTACCGCGCGCAATGCGTCGCCACCATGAAGGCGCTCGCCAGGCGCGCCGGCCTCGCCAAGGAACGCCACTCGGTCGCCTTCCAGTCGCGCCTCGCCGGCGAGCCATGGCTGACGCCCTTCACCGATCACGAACTGGAACGCCTGGCGAAGGAGGGCAAGAAGCGGCTGCTGATCATGTGCCCGGCCTTCGTGGCGGACTGCCTCGAGACAATCGAGGAGATCAGCGGCGAAGGTAAGGAAATGTTCATGGAAGCCGGCGGAGAGTCGTTCAAGCAGGTGCCCTGCCTGAACGATCACGACGCCTACATCGGTTTCCTCGCCGGCCGCTGCGAGCGCTGGCTGACATCGGGCGCGGTCTAAGGACCGTTACTCGCGCCAGGTGAAGGCGTGGCACAACGCCACGCCGGCCGCGTCGGCCTCGTCCGTCGCCAGGGGACGCCCGTGTCCGAGCAATGCCATCACGGTACGCGCCATTTGCTCCTTGGACGCGCGACCGAAGCCGACCACCGCCTGCTTCACGCGCAGCGGCGGATATTCGAAAACGGGCAAATCCTGCAATGCGGCCGCCGCGATGGCCGCGCCGCGCGCGGCACCAAGGATCTGGGCGGTCCGGATGTTCTGCACGTAGATGGTCTGCTCCAGCGCGACGTGACGCACCCCCCGGCCGTCGAGAATACCGGTCACCGCGCGGTGAATCTCGGCCAGCGCCTCCGCCATCGGCCGCCGCTCCGGCACGCGCACCGTCTGGCACCGCAGCAGCACCGGTGAGCGCCCCGCCGCGAACTCCACGAGCGCGAGGCCCGTGCCGCGCAACGAAGGGTCAACGCCGAGCACCAGCCCCGCGAACGGCATGCGCGCCCGTACGCCGACCGACGCCTGCGCGCTGCCCGCCCCGGCACGCGGGATGGCCTGCGCGGCCGGCAGGGGACGCCCAGCGAGTTTCGCGGCCCACATTTGGCGGACGTTCATGCGGGGCATGGAGGAAAAGGGAAAGGGAGGGTGAAAGGGAAACGGAGGATCACCAAAGCAGGCGTAGGCCGGCGAAGAGGCTGAGTCCGAGGGCGATGTTCTCGAAAAGGCGCTGGTCGATGGCGAGCACGAGCCGCCGGCCGAACCACGCCCCGGCCACGACGAGCGGCGCGAGCGCGAGGTTCAGCGTGAAGCTGTCCGCCGTGATCAGACCGAGCTGCAACATGAACGGCACCTTGAAGAAATTAATCGCGAGGAAGAACACCGCCCCGGTGCCGACGTAGTCCATCTTCGGCAGCCGCATCGCGAGCATGTAGATCGCCATCAGCGGTCCGGCGGCGTTGGCCACCAGCGTCGTGAAGCCCGCCAGGACGCCGATCACCGGCGCGAACCACGCGCCATGCTCGGTCTCATGCCCGCCGAACCTGCGCCGGATCAGGTGCATCGCCGCCATGGAAAGGATGATGATCCCGATCATCACCCGCGCCGCATGGTCGTCGATCCGTCCCAGCGAAAACCATCCCGCCACCACCCCCGCCGCCGTCCACGGGAACAGCCGCCAGAGATGCCGCCAGCTCGCGTGCTTCCGGTAATAGTAAGCGCCCACCACGTCGCCGAAGCACAGCAGCGGCAGCACCGCGCCCGTCGCCTGCTTCGCCGGCAGGATCTGCGCGAAGAGCACAACCGAAAGAATCCCGAGGCCGCCGATGCCGGACTTGGACACGCCCACGATCGCCGCCGCCACGATCGCGAGCGTCCATTGCCACGCGTCCAGATTCATACCGCCGCCCCACCTTCCGTGAATTGCCCGTCGGTCACCGTGTAAACCTGCCAGTCGCCGAAGCGCCGCTCCGCCTCGCCCGCCGCGTCCGGCAGATGCGTGCCGGTTGCGATCACCTGCGAGTCGGCATCGACCGCCGCCCAAAAGCGCGCCCGTCGCTCCGGGTCGAGTTCGCCTAGGACGTCATCGGCGAGCAGCACGGGCCGCACGCCCGTGCGTTCGTGGAACCAGGCCGCCTGCGCGAGCCGCAGCGATAACACGAGGGAACGCTGCTGGCCCTCCGATGCGAAGTCCTTCGCCGTCGTACTCCGGACGCGGAACGCGAAGTCGTCTCGGTGCGGCCCGACCAGCGTGGAGCGAAACCGACGGTCCCGTTCACGCCCCGCCTCGAGTCGCGCCCGCAAGGCCTCAGCCGAGGGTTCGGCGAAGTTGGGTTCGTAACCTAAAGCTGCGGGCTCCGCGTCGCCACTCAGCTTCGCGTAGAACTCCACCAGCCGGCGCCCGAGCTCCGCCATCCCCGCGGCGCGCCGCGCGATCAGGTCGGCCGCCGACGGCGCGAGCGCGGACTCGAACGCACCCAGCTCCGCGTCGGTTCCCTGCCCCGACTTCAGCAGCGCGTTCCGCTCCGCCAACGCGCGCGTCGCGGTCTGCAGCGAGCGGAGATAAAGCGGATCGATTGCCGAGAGGGTGAGATCAAGCCAGCGTCGCCGCACCACAGACGAGCCGCGCACCAGCTGCATGTCCTGCGAGGAGAAAACAACGGTCGGAAAACGGCCGAGATACTCGCCCAGCTTCGTCACACGGGCCTGGTCGCACCAAACCTCCTTACCGTCGGGCCGCAGCGTGAGATTCACCCGCACCTCGCCTTCCCTCTCATGCTCGAGCGCGAACGACAGCGCGGCGCAGTCCTGCCCGTGGCCGATCAGCAGCCGGTGATCGTTGGTGCGGAAGGAGCGCAGCGCGGTCACGAAACCCGCGGCCTCCAGCAGGTTGGTCTTCCCCTGCCCGTTCCTCCCCACGAGGAATTGCCGCGCGCCCGCGAGCTCCAGCGTGGTGAAGCCCACGTTGCGGAAGTGGCGGAGCGTGATCCGGCGCAGGCGCATGCGGGAAGTCCGCGAGGAGGTGCGCGGCCACCGGACGAGTCAACCCCCGGTCCCAGTGCTACACCTCGGGATCGGTTCCTGAGAGTCGTAGGTCACAGCGTCCACCCGTCGGATCTAAGGGTACAGAGAAAGGAAGAGTTGGGGTTCAGAACGAATCCCTAAGGGGTCAGGGCGTTGATTGTTTGAAGTCACCCCCCAGCCGTGATCGCCAAAAAACGCCCAACGCCCTGACCCCTTTGGGAGGTGGCGTCGAAGACCCACGAAGACCTTTCGGCATCAGCTTCAGAATCATCCGCGGCTGCAGCCGGGGCTACACCGCC
>CAIUOU010000001.1 GCA_903900845.1 uncultured Opitutia bacterium | reverse complement strand
CCTACATCGGCGAATACCTCTGCGAGCGAACCGGTGCGTGGCTGAAGGGCGACCACCCGCGGAGCCGCTGGTACAACCACTCCACGTTTGCCGACCTCGTCATCGCGGGGCTCGCCGGTTTACGCCCGCGCGAGGACGATGTGGTCGAGGTGCATCCGCTGCTGCCGGACGGCGCGTGGGACTGGTTCCGCGTGACGGCCGTGAAGTACCACGGTCGCGAGCTGGAGATTGTTTGGGACCGCGATGGCCGCCGGTTCGGCCGGGGCCGCGGGTTGCGGGTCCTGGTCGAGGGCGTGATGGTCGCGCAGGCGCCGGGTCTGCAAAGAGTCACCGGTCTGATGCCCGCGCGATGAGCAGCCCATGATCAACCCGCCACGATTGATCCTCAGCTTGTTTCTCCCCGTCATCGCGGGGATCGTGGCCGAAGCCGCGGAGAACCTCCCCGCGCCATCCGCGCGGCCGCGCGTGGTGGTCAGCCGCTGGCGTCAGGAGTTCCTGCTCGATTTCGCCCGCCGCCTCGCCCGCTCCCAGTCCCTTCCTCGATGAGATTCATGCACCTTGCCGCCTTTGCCTTCCCGTTCCTCACGTTGCCCGCCGTGTTCGCCGCCGCGCCGTCCGTGCGGGGCGACGCCGTCCTCGCCGCCGCTTTCATCAATCCGGACGCACCGTATCCGGAATGCCACGCCGCGACGCTTGCCGAGGTCGCTCCGGGACGGCTGGCGGCTGCCTGGTTCGGCGGTACCAAGGAACGCAATCCCGACGTCGGCATCTGGTTCACGCGGCAGGATGAGGGGCGCTGGCTTCCAGCCACTGAGATCGCCGACGGTCGCCAGGAGGACGGCAAACGCTTTCCCACGTGGAATCCGGTATTGTTCGCGCCGCCCGACGGGGGCCTGCATCTCTTCTACAAGGTTGGTCCGTCGCCATCGGCTTGGTGGGGCATGGTGCGGGAATCGCGCGACGGCGGCCGGACGTGGTCCGCGGCCCGTCGACTGGCGGCGGGCATCCTCGGTCCGGTGAAGAACAAGCCGGTCGTGCTGGCCGACGGCGCGTGGCTGTCGGGCAGCAGCACGGAGGGCAATGCCGACGGCTGGCGCCTGCATTTCGAGCTGTCGCGCGACGCGGGGGCGACATGGACCCGCATCGGGGCGGTGGGCAAGGGGCCCGGTCTGGACGCGATCCAGCCGAGTGTGCTGCTGCATCCCGGCGGGGTTTTGCAGGCGTTGGCGCGCACGCGGCAGGGAAATGTGGCGCAGACCTGGTCGCGTGACGGTGGGGCCACCTGGAGCGTCCTAACCGCAACGGAGTTGCCGAACCCGAATTCCGGGACCGACGCAGTCACGCTGTCGGATGGCCGCCACCTGATCGTCTACAACCATTCCGGGCACCGGGCGGGCGAGGCGAAGGGCAACCGTTACCCGCTCGACGTGGCGCTATCGCGCGACGGCCTGGTTTGGAACCGGGTGCTCACGCTCGAGACCGAGCCGGCCCGCAGTGGTTACGCGTATCCGGCAGTGATTCAGACGACGGACGGGCGGGTGCATATCGCCTACACGCATGATCGGAAACGCATCAAGCACGTGATCCTTGATCCAATGCGATTGGAGGAAGGTATCCGATGAAATGCGTTCTTTTTTCCCTGCTCGCGCTGCTGGCGGCGGGTTCGGCCCTCACCGGCGTGCGCGCCCTCTTCGACACCAGCCGCCCGCCGCACGCGGTGCTGGGTATGTTCGGGCTCGACGAAGTGCGGTGGCGCGGGGGACTGCTCGGCGGTCGGTTCGAGGTTTGCCGGGAAACAATGGGGCCGGACTTGTGGACGATCTTTCGCGACGACCAGGAGAGCCACGCGTGGTAGAATTTCCTGATTGCGGCAGGGGAGGGCCGGTGACGCGACGGCCGATTCCACGGTCCACCGTTCAAAGACGGTGATTTCCTGAAGTACCTCGAGGCGCTCGCGCAGGTCCACGCCGTGACCCGCGACCCCGCGCTCGACCGCCAGATGGCCGCGATCATCGCCACGTTGGTGACATCCCGCAAAGGGGTCAGGGCGTTGGGCGTTTCAGCTAGCTGACCGCTTTCGCTGAGTTGCTTCGAACCCAGTGCAGCCGCTCGCGATTCACGCGTTGAGGCTCAGCATTTCGTAAGTCGCCGTCGATGCGGATGCTGCGTGGTGTGTGCCGCGATCTTCCTGCCGCGGAAAACCGGTGGGAATACCAGGCCGTGCGGTATGATTTAAACAATCAACGCCCTGACCCCTTCAAAAGGGGTCAGGGCGTTGATTGTTTGTGGCGGCTGGATTTCCGCGGGGTGTTGGGCAGGCTGGCAGGCCCCATGGTTACCTTCCGGTTGTTTTCGCTGCTGGTTTTGCTCGCTGGGTCGCTTTTCGCCGCCACCTCGTCCTCCCCGAGGCCGAATGTGCTGTTCATCATCTCGGACGACCTCACCTACACGGCGCTCGGTGCCTATGGAAACCAGGTCTGCCGCACGCCCAACCTCGACCGGCTTGCCGCCTCGGGGGTGCGCTTCACCCGCGCCTATTGCCAAGGCACCTACTGCGGGCCCTCACGCGCCTCGTTTATGTCGGGTTACTACCCGCACGCCACCGGCGTGCTCGGCTACACCAGCCCGCGGCCGGCGATCGGCGACCGCTCCACCTGGGCCCAGCATTTCAAGCAGGCCGGTTATCACACGGCGCGCGTCGGCAAGATCTACCACATGGGGGTTCCGGGCGGCGTCGAGGACTTCGGGTCCGGCCGCGACCACGATGGTGCCGACGACCCGGCGTCCTGGACGGAACGTTTCAATACCCCGGGGCCGGAGTGGCGCGCGGCGGGCACCGGCGAGACTTTGGAAAACAACCCCGACGGGAAAAAGCCCGTGGTGGGCGGCAACACCTTCGTGGTGGTCGAGGCCGACGGCGACGACGACACGCACGCCGACGGCAAGGCCGCCGCCAAGGCGATCGAGTTACTCCGCGCCCGCCGCGGCCGGCCGGAACCTTTCTTCCTCGCGGTGGGCTTTGTGCGTCCGCACGTCCCGTTCGTCGCGCCGCGTAAGTACTTCGCGCCATACCTCCCGTACGAAAAGCTCACGTTGCCGCCCAAGGTGCCGGGTGACTGGGACGACCTGCCCAAGCCGGGCATCAACTACAAGACCAGCGTCAACATGAAGATGGACGAGCGTCGTCAGAAGAAAGCGCTCGGTGGTTACTACGCCAGTGTCTCCTTCATGGACGCGCAGGTCGGCAAGGTGCTCGCCGCGCTCCGCGAGTCCGGTCTCGAGGACAACACGATCGTCATCTTCACGAGCGATCATGGCTACCACCTCGGTGAACACGACTTCTGGGCGAAGGTCAGCCTGCTCGACGAGTCCTCCAAGGTCCCGCTGATCATTCGCGTGCCGGGCAAGGCCCCGGTCGTCTGCGACTCGCTGGTCGAGTTGCTCGATCTCTACCCGACGGTCGCCGCGCTCTGCGGACTCGAGGTGCCGGCGCGCCTGCAGGGATTGAATATCGCGCGAACGCTCGACGATCCCTCGCACCGCGTGCGCGACACCGCGTTCAGCGTGGCGCCCTCGACGAAGGGCTTTCTCCTGCGCGACGACCGTTTCGCGTACATCCAGTATCAGGAGGACGCATCAGCCGGGATCGAATTGTACGATATCGTCGCCGACCCCCGCCAGTACACCAATCTTGCCCGCCGCGCTGAACACGCGTCCACGGTCACGGCCTACCGCGAACGCCTTGCCGACAAACTGCGCGCCGTGCGGACCAACGACCTGGGTCGTTGAGTCCGCGGCGCCCGGAAGAGGACTGATCGGAGTCTGCAGCCTCAGCTTAACCGAAGGCCTTCATCGCGATTGAGGTTTGGGGTTCGGTATCGGCGAAGCCGCCCGGAATTGCTTCGAAGATCAGTCCCGGGCCCGCGACGCGAAGGTCGCCCCGCTCAGAACGTCACCGTCGTCGTCACGCCGAGCTTGCGAGGGGCGTTGAGCCACTGGGCGTAGCGGAGGGTGCCGTTGGTCGAGCGGATGAGGTACATGACCTTGTTCGTGTCGAGGAGGTTGGACACGTTGATCTGCACGGTGGTGCGGATGCGGCCGACGGGCTTCAGGCGGTAGATCGCGAAAAGGTCGTGGAGCATGCGGTCGGGGAAGTAGTACATCTTCCTTTTGTTCCCGTCGGCGGCGTCGTTGTACATGTAGCCTCGGTGGTTTTCGCGGAGGCTGCTGCTGAGGCCGACGATCAGACCGCGCAGACGGCCCTGGTCGAATTGGAAGCGGTTGATCAGGCTGTAGCTGCGCTCGGCATAGCCGATCGTCCGTTCGCCGGCGCGGCGAACGATGAGGCTTCCGCCGGAGGGTGAGACGAAGCCAAGTTGGTGGTCCGTGATGGGCAGTCCGGTGGCGTTGGTGCCGACACCGGGCGTAAGCAGGCCGAGGTTCTGGGCGTTGAGAATCTGGCCGGACTCGAGATCGAGCTGCGCGTAGTACGGGCTGTTCGGGTCCTTCATCATTGCGACGGTGAGCGGGATCGGCGTCGAGGCCGGGTCGCGCGGGTCCGCGGGGACGAGCAGCGGCGTGACCGCGCCGCCGGCGGTGGCGCGCACCCCGACCACGGTCTGGCCGCCCACGATGGTGGTGTTGAACTGGTCGTTGTAGAACTGCGGCAGGGTGATGTCGCTGCGCTCGCTGCCGTTGGCGGTGGCGAAGTTCACGCGCACCTCCCAGCCCTTGAGGGGCCGCGAGGAGAGCGTGAGGTTGTACCCGTCCGACGTGCGGCTGTACGTGTACGCGCCGCCGCCGTTGCGGCCGTTGATGCCGGCGGGATCGACGTCGTTCTGGGTGCCGCCGAGACCGGCGGTGAAGTTCTGGGCCTCGGACACGTAGTAATTGAAATTACCCGAGATGCGCTGGTCCCAGAGGCCGAACTTCAGGCCGATGTCGCGGCTCTCGCCTTTGCCGGGGGGCAGGGGCTGGTTGAAGATGTCGCGGGTGGTGTCGAAATTGATCTTCGCGTTGGTGGAGTAGTTGAGCGACACGCGCAGGCCCTTGACCGGGGTGTCGATGACCGCGCCGGTGGTCAGGCTGTCGTAGGTGATCGGGCCCCGCTTCAGGCCGGTGTTGGTGCGGAAGGCGGTCGCCTCCTCCGCGCGGTAGCCGGCCATGGTGTCGATGCGGCCCTTCCACCATTCGCTGAAGAGACTGAAACCGTAACTGCGCTCGTTGGTGTCGTCGTGATAGAAGCCCGTGACCGTGC
Source organism: uncultured Opitutia bacterium (assembly GCA_903900845.1). Classification (GTDB taxonomy): domain Bacteria; phylum Verrucomicrobiota; class Verrucomicrobiia; order Opitutales; family Opitutaceae; genus ER46. The sequence continues at coordinate 48,354 of CAIUOU010000001.1, read as the reverse complement.
TTTCGCCCGTCGTCGCGTTGATTGGTCCCGAGAGACCAAGCGGGTTGTTCCGGGTAGGTGGCACGGCGCCCGCGTAGACCTGCGGCTGGTAGACATAGGTCTTTCCATTCGGGTGCACCAGCGACGTGAACGGCCACTGCTGTCCCCCGATCACCTGGGTGGGGAAGATCGGCATCCAGACGGTAGGCAGGGTGGTGCGGCCGGAATCCGTGGTGTTGATCTGGGCGGGATTCTGGATCGCCTTGCCGGAGGCGTCGGCCTCGTAGAAGCGCCACGGCTCCTGGTTCACCCAGGACTCCATGTCCTGATAGAAAACGCTCGCCTGGTGGCGACCCCAACGGCCGAGGTTCTTTTGGTAGGCAAGGGCGGCGCGGTAGCCGCGGGCGCCGGTGTGGAACGGCACGGCGTTCATCGATGGGTTGAAGGCCCATTGGGTCCCGATCTGGCCGGTCGCCGGATCGACGTAATTGTTACCCGGCGCTCCGGGCGCGTAGATGGTCGTGGACGTCGTGCGCAGCGGATCGTTGATGCGGGCATCGTGCCCATACCGCATCTGCAGGGCGAGGCCCTCGGTGAGCGTGGCCTCGGCCACGATCGACTTGATGCCGTTCTTGTAGGCGTCGCGATTGAACGGGCCGATCGCGGAGTCGACCTTCGTGAGGTCGAAATTGCCGCCCGTGAGCTCGCTAACGTTGGGAAACGCCACGAGGTAGCGGGTGTTCTGGTTGTCCACGAGCTCCCCGGTCGGCAGCCGCAGGGTCGACGGGGCGCGCACCGTGACCGCCTGGGCGAAAATGGTGTCGCGCGTGAAGTGCCGCCACTCGCCGCGGATCTGCAGGCGCTTCCAGGGCTGGATGGTCCCGGAAAGATGCAGGCCCTCGTTTCGCTGGCGGGTGCCGGGGCGGAAATACTTCGTGTCGCCGCGGACCGCGTTCACCCGGAACCCGCCGTACCGGTAGCCCGCCTGCAGGTCCAAGGTGTAGCGCCGCGAGCCCTCCGAGTCGCCCGTGGCGGCGAAGGTCATCGTCGGCCGGCGGTTCAGGTACGCGCGCTTCGAGGCGCTTGTCACCACACCGCCCGCGTCACCTGAGCCGAAGAGGAGCGAGTTCGAGCCGCCGATCGCCTCGACGCGCTCGATGTCGAACGAGTCGAGCAGCGTCGTGTCGGAGCGCAGGAAGCCGTCGCGGCGCGGATTGTTGATCTGCAGTCCGCGCATCGTCATGCTCTTCGGGTCCTGCCGGTCACCCTCGAGGTCGCCACGGACGTCCTCGTTGCCGCCGCCGATGATCGCGGAGCCGAGACCGCCGAGCTTCGAGAGCATCTCGGTCATGTCGACCACCCCCATCTCGTCCATCAGCTGACGGTTGAATACCTTGGCGTCGAGCGGGGTCTTGCCGAGCGCCGTGTTGGTGCCGGTGATCGAGTTGGTGTTGTTGGCCTCGTAGGTGTCGAACGCGTCGGTCTTGACCTCGAAGGGCGTCAGCATGACCGAGTCCCCCGCGCGGGCCTCCTCCGCCTGTTTCGCGGCGAGCTCGTCGGGGTCGAGTCGGCCGTTCCGATTCGCGTCCCATCGCGCCAGGGTGGCGGCGTCATTCACCGCCGGGGCGGGGGATTGGGCCGCGGCGGGCGCGGCAAGGGCGAGCACGGCCAGGCCGGCGCGCAGGAAGGGGCTTTGGGTGCGCATGGGTGAATAGAGCGGGGTGAGGTGATTTCGGGAACGGCGAGGCGCGTGGCAACGGGGAAAGCGGCCGCCGCTAACCAAGGTTTCGCCGCTGCGCGCGTCGGACGGCTTTTCAGTTCGTCGCGAGGCCGGCGGCCGCTTTGCATGCCTTGGTGATGATCCGCGCCGCTCCTCCACCGCGCGAGGTGAACGCCCGATCCAAACCCCTATGAAGCCGCCCTCCCTTCCCGCTTACCGGCGGACGATCCTCGTCGCCCTGCTCCTGCTTCCCCTCGCCGCCCGCGCCGCCGACGACGTCCGGGTGACGAAGGATGTTTCCTTCCTCGCCCCCGGGCGCGCCGAGAAGCTGGACCTTTACCAACCGGCTTCGCGCGCCGACGGCCGTCTCCATCCCGCGCTCTTCTGGATCCACGGCGGCGGCTGGACGGGTGGCACGAAAAACGAGGCGCGGGCCGACAACATCTGCCGTGCGGCGGCCGCGGCGGGCTACGTGGCGGTGAGCATCGACTACCGACTCGGCGACGGCGCGTGGCCCACCAACCTCTTCGACTGCAAGAACGCGGTGCGCTTCCTGCGCGCCAACGCTGCGCGCCATTCCGTCGATCCCGCGCGGATCGCGGTCGCGGGCGGCTCCGCCGGCGGCCACCTCGCGTTGATGGTCGCCCTGACCGCCGGCGCCGAGGGACTGGAACCGGGTGGAGCGGACACGCCTTACCCCGGGGTTTCCAGCGCGGTGCGCTGCGCGGTGAACATGTACGGCATCACCAACATCATCACGCGCAGGGACGTGAGCCCGGCCGGCGTGCCTGGCGAATTGCGGGCGTGGTCGGGCGGAGCGCTCAAGGTTTATGGCGCGACCGACAACACCGCCCCCGTGCTCAAGCTGGCCTCGCCGGTGAACCACGTGCGCCGCGACAGCGTCCCGCTGCTCACCTTGCACGGTAAGGCCGACGCGACCGTGGACTATCTTCAAGCCGAGGAGCTCGATCGGGTGGCTCGCGAACGCGGCGCGCGGCACGAACTGCTGCTGATCGACGGCGTGGGCCATACCTTCGACTTGGACAAGTGGTCGAAGAAGCCGCTGCCGCTCAACGTTCGCGCCATTTTCCTCGGCTTCCTCGCGAAGCATCTGGGTGCGCCATGAGGTCGCGGCCGCGGTGAGTTTCAGTCGGTTCCGACGCGGGTGATGTTCAAGCGCGGGAAGTAGCGCCGGTAGAATCCGCGGTCGCGCGTGATCAACTCGGTGGCGTGGTGCAAGGCGTGCGCCGCCACGAGAAAGTCGGCGATGACACGGTCGCGCGGCCGTGGTGCTTGTTTGCGGTACTCGGCGAAGACGCGACCCGCGAGATGCAGGTCCGGCCATGAGAAGGGAGACAGCCGGATCTGCATCCGACGCAGCGTGTCCTCGGCTTCCTCCGCACTTTCAAAGTAGAGCGAAGTTTCCGCCGCGACGACCGGGCAAATGATCAACGCGCCGCGCCCGAGGGCTGCGTTGAGGGTATCCACCGCGTGGGCGGTGAAGGCGGTCGGTTTCCCGAGCAGGTCAATGAGGATATTGGAGTCGATCGCGATGGCCATGGTCAGCGCCGCCGGGACTTTTTCGGTTTCAGGGTGGCCGCGCTTGACGGCGGTGCGCCTTCCTCGACGCGCATTTCCTCGCGTGCCTCATCGCCGCTGGCGAACGGGGCACCAGCGGCCTTGAGCCCCACGAACTGGTCAAAGAAACCGGGCGTGGCTCGCTTGCGCAGAACGACGCAACCTTCCGCCCCAAGCTCGACCTCGAGAACGGTGCCGGTGTCGATTCCCAGCGCGCGCCGCACTTGGACCGGAAGGGTGAGCTGCCCCTTGGTGGTTACGGTGGTTTCCATGTTTTGAACCAATGGTAAGGAATCATGGTAAGGCAACATCTGCCACGGTAAGGGAATCTTTTCACCTGAAGCTTTGCCCCGGAAGCGCCTCACGCTCTGTCTCCACTTGGTGACGCCCTTATCCGAATCCCGTCGGCTGCGTGCCGTGCGGTCACCGGTCATTCCGGTGATCGCGGACCTCATCCGCGCGCATCCCGGTACGATCTCGTTGGGTCAGGGTGTCGTGGGCTACGGGCCACCGGCGCAGGCCGCCGCGGCGATCGGCCGGTTTCTCGCCGATCCGCTCAATCATCGCTACCAGGCGGTCGGCGGCATCCCGCCGCTGATCGAGGCGCTCACGCGGTGGATGGCGATGGAGCACGGCGTGCGCGTCGGCGCGGAGCACGTCAACCGGCTCATGGTGACCGCGGGCGGCAACAACGCGTTTCTCGCGGCCGTCCTTGCGATCGCCGATCCCGGCGACGAGGTGATCCTGCCCGCGCCTTACTACTTCAACCATGAGATGGCGGTGACGATGGCCGATTGCCGTCCGGTGCCGGTGCCCACCGACTCCGCCCATCAGCTAGATCTCGCGACCATCCGCGCGGCCATCACGCCGCGCACGCGGGCGATCGTGACGGTTTCGCCCAACAACCCGACGGGTGCCGTCTACCCGGCGGCGACCCTTCGGGCGGTCAACGCCCTCTGCGCCGAGCGGGGCATCTACCACCTGAGCGACGAGGCGTACGCGCCGTTCACGTGGGACGGTACGGAGCATTTTTCTCCGGCCTCGTTGCCCGGCGCCGCGGGCCACACGATCTCGCTGCACTCGATGTCAAAGGCGTTTGGTTTCGCGAGCTGGCGGATCGGCTGGCTGGTTTTTCCGGCGCCGCTCGAGTCGGCCCTCCGCAAGGTGCAGGACACGCTCGTGATTTGTCCGCCGGTGGTCTCCCAGTTTGCCGCCCTGGGAGCGCTCGAGGCCGGTGGCGACTGGGTGCGCGGAAAGGTCGCCAGGATCGCGGATAATCGCCGCATCCTCCGCGACGCGCTGCGGCCGCTCGGGGAGGAGGGCAGGGTGACGGCCCCGCCGGCCGACGGCGCTTTTTACTTTCTCGTCCGCGCCCGATCGACGCGCCCGGCGCTCGAGCTCGCCGAGCGGCTCGTGCGCGAGCATGGCGTCGCGGTTGTGCCGGGATCAGCCTTTGGCGACGCGGTGGGTTGCAGCCTGCGCGTCGCCTACGGGGCGCTCACGCCGGACACCGCCGCCGAGGGCGTCGGGCGGCTCGTGCGGGGGCTGCGCGCGTTGGTAGGGTAGGAGTGAATGCGGGAGGGAGTGAAGGGGGCGAAGGATGCCCGACGATCCGAGGGAGCCCGCCTTGGACGGGTAAACACCCTCGGCTACATCGCACGCGGTTCTTTACAAAGGCAGGTTTGGCTCGTCCGGACGAAAGTCATCCGGTGTAGCCGAGGCTGTAGCCTCGCGGATTCAGGAGCCGCCTCCGAGGTAATCCGCCGCGCGCAGCCAGGTGTCGTCGTCCCCGAAACCGCCGGGCTTTACCGCGAGGAGGAGCGGGCCGCTGGAACGCTCGCCGCTCGCCGCGGCGAGGCCGGGCTCCAGTTCCGCTTCGAAGCGCAGGCTGCGCACGCCCAGCGCCACGCAAAGCGCCCGCGCGGTTTCTCCGCCGGTGGCGAAGACGCGTGCGGTGCCGGTCGCGGCGAGTGCGGCGCTCGCCACCGCGGCGAGACGGTCCCGGATCAGGGCGCTGTTTCCCCGTTCCGGCGCCACGAGCACGGAAGCCGCCTTCCGGTCGCGGAGGCTCCCCGCGACCTTGGCGGCGAAGACCTCGACCGAATCGGTCAGGCTGAATTCATGCAGCGGTACCTTGCGCGCCGACCAAAGCCGCGCCGCCTGCCGCCGGTTCAAGGCGTGGGCGCTGCCGCCGAGGAAGAGCATCGGGCCGGGAGGGGGAACGGGTGAGGCCGTTGCCGAATCCTCCGGAACGTCGCCGGCGGCCAGCGTCGTCGCAACGGGCCGCGCAAGAGCGCCGGATCCGACCGCAATCCACGCTCCGCCGCGTGTCACCTGATCGGTGACCGCCCGGGAGAGGTCAGCGGTGTCGGCCGTGTCGGGAATCTCGACTGAACCAGCGGGCAACGCCGCGAGCAGCGCGCGCAGTCGCGATTCGCGAACGGGGCTCACTGGGTCGCGGCCGAAATCCGTCTCATGGACCGGCTGGCCGTGCACCAGCAGAACGCCGTCGCGCACGGTGCGCCCGACCGCGGGATTGGCGGGGGCGAAAAGCAGGCGGGCTCCCGGGAGCGCGCCCAGTGCAGCCGCGAGTTCCGCGGCGACGGGCCCGCGCAGGGTGGAATCGATCTTTTTGTAGATGAGGCGCGCCCCATGCCTCCGGCCGCGAGCGATCACCGCCGCGACCGCGGCCGCCGCCTCCGTCGGCGGGGAATTCCGCGTCTCGGTGCTTAGGCCGGTGATTTCCCCGGGCTCGGTGCCGTTCCAGTCGGCCGGGTTGAGCGGCACGCGGACCAAGTGGCCTGCCCGGTGGAACGCGGCGGCAGCATCGAGCGCTCCGCTGAGATCATCGGCGATAAAGTAGTCGCTCATCGTTCGTCGGGATCGGTGAGGACCACGAGTTCGTCGATCGCGCCGGGAAACGGCTGGCGTCCCGCGTGGTCGGCTCCGATCGCGAGCCGCGCGGGGAACTCTCCCGGCATGGTTTCCGCGCCTCCGGTCATGGTGGCCGCCGTGGCCGTGGAACCATCGATGCGCAGGTTCAGGGCGTTGCCGCCGGCGAAGTCCAGCTCGGCCCGGAACCACCGCTCGCGTGGGAGCGGTTCACCAGGGACCAAAAAGACCGTGCGTGCGATCGCCTCGCGGTGCGGCGGGCCGCCGGGGTCGGGAAACGCGACGCGCACCGCGGAGGCGTCGAGGGCGGCGGCGCTGGCCCGGCCGAGGTGACGGACAATAAAGGCGTTCTCCGATGGCGACACGGCGACGGAAAACACGAGCGTGGTTCCGCCCGGCGGGTGGACGGCCAACTCGTACAGCACGCCTTCGCTCGTCGCGCTCGCATCGAGGCGAAGAACCGCGGACAAGGTCCAGCGTCGCGTTCCCGGGGAAAGATCCCCGGCGGCGACCGCCGCGCCGAGCGCCGGTCCGGACAGGGCTGCGCCGACCTGCCCGTCCCGGGAAGCCGCGTTCGGCGAACGCAGCGCGTTTCCCTTCCGGCCCCCGACCGTTTCCGCTCCTGATCCGGGTTGGAGATCTAATCCGCGCGGTCCGGCGTCGGCCAACACCCGGACTTCGGGTTTTTCGTCAAAGTTCCACGAGGCCGCCACCGGTGGCGCGCCGATCGCGCCTGCGGGGGCGAGCAGGCCGGCCAGGACCGCGAAGCGGAGACGCCGCGCCATCGCGGCTACTTCTTCGCGTCGGCCAGAGCCGGGTTCCGGCACGACTGCCAGGCAAGAAAACGCCAGCGGCCGGCCTCCTGGCGCCAGACGGCGAGGTAGTTCAGGTCGAGCAGGCCGGCTTGGCCGGAATTCTTGTTCCGGGTGTGGACGAGCACGTGGCCCTTCATCAGCACGACACCGGGGCCGGCCGGGATGAAAGTGCGTTCCCGGTATTCGAAACGCTCGTACTTGTTCGGGCCGGTGGTGATGCCCGCGATCTGCGAGCCCTTGGTGTCGACCTTCCCGCTCGAGTGCGCGTAGTGCAGCTCGTCGGAGTAGGATGCGCTCAGGCGCGCCGCGTCGGCCGCCATCGTCGCCGCCACACGTTCGTCGTCGGCCGCGCGCACGGCGGCGATGACGGCGTCCTCCGCGGCGCGCGGAGTGACGGTGAATACGAGGCTGAACAGCAGCAGGATGAGGTTGGTTTTCATGGGGAGCACTCGGGAAGCGGTCAGCGGAGGTCGTAGCGCAGGAGCTGGCGGGTCTTTTCGGAGGCGACGTAGATGGCGCGACCGTCGACGGAAAAGCAGGTGGCCTCGGCCTGCGTGAGATTGTGGGGAGGCAGCATCACGGGCTCCCGAGCGAAGGCGGTCGCCCACGTCTCGCTCTGCTTGCGCGGGAACAGCAACACCTGCCCGTAGGTGAGCACCACCGCGGCCGAGCCGTCCGCGGAGAAATCCATCCCGGTGGGCCAGGAGCGGTGTTCTCCGAGGTAGCCCCGCACGAGTTTTTGCGCCGCGGTCGGTTGCGGCAGGCGGCCCGCCTCGCCGATGAAGCGGGCGGTGACCTCCGCGTCGCGCAGCGGGCTCGGGATATCAACCCGGTACAGCCGCGGCACGGGGTCGCGTTTGCTCAAAAGGTAGATCGCCCGTTCCCGTGTATCGACGGCGAGCGACTCGCAGTCGCGGGCTCCGTCGGGGTAGGTGACCTTGAGCGAAGCGGCCGGGCGTTCGTTGATCGGCGTGGTCGGGGAAACGCGGTCGGCGGAGGGCTCGGCGACCAGATGCACCCAGACGTGCGGACGCTTGGCAAAATTGTCCCCGGTGTCGGCGACGATCAGCCAGGGCTTGCCGTCCAGCTCCGCGGCGGCGAGGTCCTCCCAATCCTCGTTGCGCCGGCCCTCGATGGCGAGAATACCGCGGAGGCGGCCCTGCGAATCCACCGCGAAAAGCTCGGGCCGACCGCCGCTGTCGTCGTGGGTCCAGATCAGCCCCGGATTGCGCCGCGAGGCGGCGAGCCCGCTGGCCTCGTCGTTGGGCGGTGCCTCGAGCGCGCCGGCGGTGACCGGTGGCGCGACCGGCCGGAGGGCGGGCGCCGCGCCGCCGGTGGCGGACAAGGCGAGGGCGGCGAGCGTCAGACGGAATCGCGAGGGTCGGTGCATTGCGTGCGCGGGGGAGTTTTCGTTTGTTTTCGCGGGTGCCCGACGGATAGTCGAGCCCATGGTCGTGAACGCTCAACCGGCCGCCCTGCGGCGGCTGATCGACGAGGTGGGAAACGTGGATCAGGTCGGGGTCGAGGAACGCGTCGCGAAGTACGCGACCCGCTCGATCAAGAAGACCGCGAAGGTCTGGGGCCTGCGCACCGCCGTCTCGATGGTCGACCTCACGACGCTCGAGGGCAAGGACACCCCCGGCAAGGTGGCGTCGCTCTGCGCCAAGGCGCGGCGGCCGCACGACACCGGCGACATCCCGGCGGTCGCGGCCGTCTGCGTGTACCCGTCGATGGTGCGGCACGCCCGCCGCGCGCTCGGCGAGGGCTCCGGCGTGCGCATCGCCTCGGTCGCGACCGCTTTCCCCAGCGGGCAGGCGCCGCTGCGCACGCGGCTCGCCGAGGTGCGGGCCGCGGTGGAGGAAGGCGCCGACGAGATCGACATGGTGATCAACCGCGGAGCGTTCCTGGCCGGCGAGCTGGGCCGGGTGCAGGACGAGATTTCCGCCGTCGTCGAGGCGTGCGGCCCCGCGGCGCTCAAGGTGATTCTCGAGGTCAGCGAGTTGGAGGCCTACGACAGCATCCGCGCGGCCTCGTTTCTCGCGCTGCGCGTAATCCGCGAGGGCGACTTCATCAAGACCAGCACGGGCAAGACCGGTCTCAACGCCACGCTCGGCAACAACCAGGTGATGCTCGAGGCGATCCGCGACCACTACCTCGCCACCGGCGTCGCCGCCGGCATGAAACCCGCCGGTGGCATCCGCACGGCGAAACAGGCGCTGCAATTCCTGATCGCGGTGAAGGAGACGCTCGGGGACGCGTGGCTCGACAACACCCGCTACCGTTTCGGCGCGAGCGCGCTCCTCAACGATCTCGTGCGCCAGCTCGAGAAGGAGCGCACGGGCGCCTACCAGGCGCCGTTCTACTTCAGCGAGGCCGCCGAGTCCTACTGAGCCGTCACGAATTTCCGTCCATGCCCGCCCCGTCCGCCCGTCCGTCCTCCCGTTCCTCCCGGCGCGCGCCCGAACTGCGGTTCGGCGACCGCTGGACCTTCGATCCGGCGCCCGAGACGGCCGACCCGAAGCTCAAACCCCGTTACGACCTGTTCATCAACGGCCGCTTCACCGCGCCGAAGTCGGGCCGGTATTTCGAGACGATCAACCCGGCCGACGAGCGGAAGCTCGCGGAGATCGCGCTGGCTGGCGCGGCCGATGTGGACGCGGCGTACGCGGCGGCGCGGAGGGCGTTCCCGGCGTGGAGCCGACTCCCCGGAGCCGAGCGGGGCAAATATCTCTTCCGCATCGCGCGGTTGCTGCAGGACCGCGCGCGGGAGTTCGCCGTCGCCGAGACGCTGAACGGCGGCAAGCCGATCAAGGAGTCGCGCGACTTCGACGTGCCGATGACCGCGGCCCACTTCTTCTACCATGCCGGCTGGGCCGATAAACTGGAATACGTCGCCCCCGGAGCGCGCGTCGCCCCGCTCGGGGTGGTGGGGCAGGTGATTCCGTGGAATTTCCCTTTGCTGATGCTCGCGTGGAAACTCGGGCCGGCGCTCGCCGCGGGCAACACGGTCGTGCTGAAGCCTGCCGAGACGACGAGCATCACCTGCCTCAAGTTCGCGGAGATCCTGCAGGAGGCCGGTTTGCCGCCCGGCGTGGTTAATTTCGTCGCCGGCGCGGGCGAGACGGGCGCCGCGGTGGTGGCGCACCCGTCGGCCGATAAGATCGCGTTCACCGGCTCGACGGAAGTCGGCAAGGCGATCCTCCGTTCGCTGGCCGGCACCGAGAAGAAGCTGACGCTCGAGCTGGGCGGCAAGGCGGCCAACCTCATCCTCGACGACGCTCCGCTCGACCAGGCCGTCGAGGGGATCGTCAACGGCATCTTCTTCAACCAGGGCCATGTGTGCTGCGCGGGCTCGCGCTTGCTGGTGCAGGAGTCCGTCGCCGAGGAGGTCTTGGCCCGCCTGCGGCGGCGGATCGCGACGCTGCGGGTCGGCGACCCGATGGACAAGAACACCGACATCGGCGCGATCAACTCCCGGGCGCAGCTCAAGCGCATCACGGCGCTGGTCGCTAGCGGCGTGCGCGAGGGCGCGACGTTGCACCAGCCGGCGTGCGTCTTGCCGGAGAAGGGATTTTATTTCCGGCCGAGCGTTTTCAGCGACGTGACGATGAGCCACCGCATCGCCCGCGAGGAGATCTTCGGACCGGTGCTGAGCGTGCTCACCTTCCGTACGATCGACGAAGCGGTGGAGAAGGCCAACAACACCGCCTACGGCTTGAGCGCCGGCGTGTGGACCGGGAAGGGCTCGCGCATCCTGAAGCTCAGCGCCGAGCTGAAGGCCGGCGTCGTGTGGGCCAACACCTACAACAAGTTCGACCCCGCCTCGCCCTTCGGCGGCTACAAGGAAAGCGGCTTCGGCCGCGAAGGCGGCCGTCACGGATTGCTCGATTACGTGCGGGTAGGTTAACTACGGATGGACACGGATAGACACGGATTCGGCCTAGCTGAGGGATCGCAGACCCATGCGATTATCGGCGCGGCTTTCGAGGTCCTGAATGCGCTCGGCCATGGGCTGCACGAGAAGCCCTATGAGAACGCTCTCGTGGTTGAGCTTGGCATGCGAGGGCTGCCATTTGAGCAGCAGCGTCGTTATCCGGTTCTCTACAAGGGCGTCCAGGTGGCTGAATACGTGCCCGACCTGCTGGTGGGATCAGCGGTGGTGGTGGACACCAAGGTCATTGATCGCATCACCGATCACGAACGGGGACAGATGCTGAACTACCTCCGCATCACCGGTCTTCACGTGGGTCTGATCCTAACCTTTCAAAAACCCAAATTGGAATGGGAACGTGTCGTTCTCTGAATCCGAGTTCATCCGCGTCCATCCGTGGTTAACCCTCCCATGCCTCGCCTGACTGTCACCAAGACCCCGAAACCCTACGTGGGCGGGGCGTTCATCCGCTCGGAATCCGGCCGCGTGTTTCCCGTGCACGATGCGCGCGGCGCGTTCTTCGCCCATGTGCCGCAGTGCTCCCGCAAGGACCTGCGCAACGCCGTCGAGGTCGCCGCCAAGGCCGGCCCCGGCTGGGCGCGGCGCACCGCGTACAACCGGGGCCAGATCCTCTACCGGCTGGGTGAGATGCTCGAGGCGCGCCGCGCCGAGATGATCGATACGCTCGCCCGCTTCGGCGCCGCCCGCGCCGCGGCGACGCGTGAGGTCGACGCCGCCACGGACCGGCTCGTGCACTACGCCGGATGGGCCGACAAGTATGAGCAGGTGCTGGGCAATGTGAACCCGGTCGCATCGCCGCATTTCAATTTCACCGTCACCGAGCCGATGGGTGTGGTCGGCGTGATCGCGCCCGACGCCCCCGCGCTCCTCGGGCTGATTTCCCTCGTCGCGCCCGTGATCGTGAGCGGGAACACCGTGATCGTCCTCGCTTCGGAGAAAACGCCCTATCCCGCGGTCCTGCTCGGGGAAATGCTCGCGACCAGCGACCTGCCGGGCGGTGTCGTGAATCTGCTCACCGGCTTCCGCCGCGAACTGCTGCCGACCTTCGCGACGCACGCCCACCTGCGCGCGATCAGCGCGGCCGCGTCCGCCGACGAACGCCAGGCGCTGCGCCTCGGTGCCGCGGAGAGCGTGAAGCGGGTGCGTTTCACCGAACTCGCCAGTCCCGCCGACTGGCTGGGCGCCGGCGGCCAATCCGTGCACGCGATCCGCGACTTCGTGGAGTTCAAGACCATCTGGCACCCGGTGGGGGCTTGACCGCGGAACTTGACCCGGCGCGGGCGAAGGCTCCCGTTCACGGGATGATTTCCCCCGCCCGCTGGCCGCGGCGCCTACTGGCCTCGCTGTGCTCCGTCTTCGCGCTTTCCGCTGCCGTCGCGGCTGCCACGCCGGAGGAGGCCCGCGCGCGCGAACTCATCGCTTCGCCTCAATTCCAAGCGGTCGTCGCCAACTATGAACGCGACTTCGACCGTTTTGTGGCGGAGCTGATCCAGCTCACGGAGATACCCGCGCCTCCGTTCGGCGAGAAGGCGCGCGGGGAGGCGTTCTCGCGGCTGCTCCGGGAGTCGGGCCTCGAGGACGTCTCCACCGACGCCGAGGGCAATGTCATCGGCGTCCGGCGGGGCAAGGGGCAGGGACCGCTCCTCGCGGTCGCGGCGCATCTCGACACCGTTTTTCCGGCCGGAACCGACGTCCGCGTGAAGCGCAGCGGCACGCGGCTCATCGCGCCCGGCGTGGGTGACGACACCCGCGGCCTCGCGTTCGTCCTGGCGTTCACAAGGGCGATCCGGGAGGCGAAGATCGAGACGCCCGGCGACCTGTTGATCATCGGCAACGTCGGCGAGGAGGGGCAGGGGGATCTCCGCGGGATGCGATACCTTTTCACGAAAGGTCCTTGGAAGGATCGTATCGCGCGGTTCATCTCCGTCGACGGCGGCAACCTCGACCTCGTCACCTCCGGCGCGCTCGGCAGCCTGCGGTACAAGGTCACGTTCAAGGGACCCGGCGGCCACAGTTGGGGCGCGTTCGGCCAGGTTAACCCCGCTTTCGCGATGGGCAACGCCATGGCGAAGCTCGGCAAGGTGGTGGTGCCGAAGCGGCCCAAGGTTTCCTACAATGTCGGGGTCGTTTCCGGCGGCACCTCGGTGAATTCCATCCCGTTCGAGGTCGCGATGGAGGTCGACATGCGGTCCGCCTCGCCCGAGGAGCTCCGGAAAATCGACGCCGAGTTCAAAAGGATCGTCGCCGAGGCGGTGGACGAGGAGAACGCCACCCGCCAGACGACGTTCGGCCGTGTGACGGTCGAGTTGAAGCTGATTGGCGAGCGACCCTCGGGCACGACCGCGCCGGATTCCCCGATCGCGCGCCAGATCGCGGGCACGATGAAGAACTTCGACAAGGTGCCGGTCTGGGAGACCAGCAGCACCGACGCCAACATCCCGATCAGCCTCGGGATTCCGGCCGTGGCGATCGCCCGAAACTCCGCGAACAAGGGCGGCCGCAGCCATTCCCTCGACGAGTGGACCGACGTCGAGAAGACGCAGGCCGTGAAGGATTTCACCCTCGCGGCGGCTATCATCCTCGGCGTCGCGACGATGCCGTGACGCTTCTCCCGTGATCGAGGCCCGCCAACTCACCAAGACCTTCCGCGACAAGAAGCGCGGGGAAATCCACGGCGCGCTCGACGTGTCGTTCCGCGTCGAACCCGGCACGATCTACGGCCTGCTTGGCGCCAACGGCGCCGGCAAGACCACCACGCTGCGTATGCTCGCCACGCTCCTGCGGCCAACCCGCGGCACAGCGGTCGTCGCGGGGCATGACGTCGCCGCCGAACCCGACCGCGTTCGGGCCCGGGTGGGTTTTCTAGCGGCCTCCACCGCGCTCTATGCGCGGCTCACCGCCCGCGAGATGATCGGCTACTTCGGGCGCCTCAACGGCATGACCGACGCCGCCATCCGCGCCCGCACCGGCGAGCTTTCCGAGCGCCTCGGGATGGGAGAGTTCCTCGACCGCCGCTGCGACCAGCTGTCGACCGGCATGAAGCAGAAGACCTCCATCGCGCGCACGATCGTGCATGACCCGACGGTGCTGATCTTCGACGAGCCCACGCTCGGACTCGACGTCATGACGGCCCGCACGGTCGTGGGCTTTGTCCGCGAGTGCCGCGCCGCCGGCAAGACCGTGGTCTACTCCACCCACGTCATGAGCGAGGTGGAGAAACTTTGCGACGTGATCGGCGTGATCCACGGCGGCCGGCTCCTGGCCGAGGGCTCGCTGGCGGAGCTGCGGGCGCGGCACGGCCTCACCGACCTGGAGGATATCTTCGTGCACCTGGTCGAGGGAGCCGGGGGAGAAGCCCGATGAACTGGCGCAATATCACGACGGTTTACCTCAAGGAACTGAAGGACTCGCTCCGCGATCGTCGCACGCTGATCTCCGTGATCGTGGTGCCGACGGTGGTGATGCCACTGATGTTCCTGATCTTCGGCAAAGTCACGGCCAGCTCGGTCGCCAAGGCCCGCGAGGATGTACCGACGGTGGCGGTGATCGGAGGAAGCGACTCCCCCGAGGTGCTGCGGCGTTTCCGCGAGGCCAAGGGCATGCGCGTCGTCGAGGCGAAGGCCGACTGGCGCGACGCGATTGCGGCCAAGACCCTGCGGGTGGCAGTGGATATTCCCGACCGATTCGCCGCGCGGCTGGAGTCGGGCGAGGTACCTGCGGTGCGGATTTACCATTACCAGGGCGAGTTGAAGTCGGAGAATGGGGTGCGGGTGGTGGAGCGCTTCCTCGCTGAGTTGCGTGAGGACACGGTGGCGCGCCGCCTAGCGGCCGCCGGTCTGCCGAAGGGTGCGGCGCGTCCTTTCGAGTTCCGTCGCGAGAACGTCGCTCCGCCGGAGAAGGTGGGCGGTAATCTCTTCGGCGGGCTCGTGCCTTACCTGATCATTTTGCTGTGCTTTACCGGGGCAATGTACCCGGCGATGGACCTTACGGCGGGCGAGAAGGAGCGTGGCACGATGGAAACGCTGCTCTGCAGCCCGGTGCCGCGGGTCGACCTCGTGCTGGGCAAGTTCCTGATGGTTCTCACCGGATCGGTGTCGGCGATGGTGTTCATGCTGATCTCGACCGCGGCGAGCATCCTGATCGGCGGCGCCGCGCTGTTGGGCGGAGGCGCCGGGGCGCGGTCCGCCGTCGCCGCGGCCGGTGCGATGCGTCCGCCGGAGCTTCCCGCGGGACCTCTCCCGATCATCGACCCGCTCGGCATCGTCGGGGTCATGGCGATGGTCGTGCCGGTCGCCGTGCTCTTCGCCGCGCTCGCGTTCACCGTTTCGCTCTTCGCGAAGAGCCAGAAGGAGGCGCAGAGTTACCTCGGGCCGATGATCGTGCTCGTGGTCCTGCCGACGTCCCTCGGCGTGCTGCCCGGCATGGAGCTCACCACCGGAACGGCGCTCGTGCCGCTCCTGAACCTCTCGCTCGTCTGCAAGGAGATGCTCTCGGGCGTCTGGAACTGGGGCTACATTGGCCTGATCTTCGGTTCCTCCTGCCTCTACGCCGGTGTCGCGCTGGGGCTTGCGGTGCGGATGTTCGGACGCGAGGAGGTCATGTTCCGCACCTGAGAACGAAGGCGGAAGCGGGTTTCCGAAACGGGGTTGCCTACGGAAGCGCACGTAAAGAGTACGGGTTCCGGAAACCCCTCGCGAGGGGGCAACCACGAAGGGACACAAATCCGCCCGAATGATCCCGCCTTCCGCGTCTTCCGAGTTTTCCGTGGGCCCACTTCGCGGTGTTTTCGAGCTTCATCAAGCCGGCGCCCTGAGTTCCTGATTTCCAAATTCGCATTGTCCTCCGTGTCTCCGTGGGTAACCGGTCGCGCTTCCGAACCGTCCCGCACGAGGAGCCAACCACGGATCAACACAGATGCGCCGGGCTCGGAGTAGCCGAGGCTGCTTGTGCGGATAAATGTGAACGTGTGACGGCTGAAAGCGTTTCCGAAAGCCCCGGATTCTTGACGGCAGATGGTGCGGGTGCCGCGGATGATGAAAACTGTCTTACGCTTTTCCGAATGTCGCGGCCGCCGTGTTCCCCTCTGTTGGCTCCGTTTGCTCCTGTTGGAAGGGCTCGAACAGCAAGCAACGGAGTTAACGGAGTCGGCGGGCTGCAACGGGCGTTGCCTCCCGGCGAGCACGCTGCGAACTTCCGCCTATGTCCCCGTCGTCGATCATCGCGCGCAAGCGGGACGGGCACGCTCTCGCCCGGGAGGAGATCATCGCCTTCGTCCGCGGCGCCACCGACGGCTCGTGGGCCGATTACCAACTGGGAGCGATGCTGATGGCCGTCTTCCTGCGCGGCATGAACGCGGAGGAGACGGCGTGGTACACCGACGCGATGATGCGTTCCGGCACGGTCGCCGATCTGTCCGGAATCCCGGGGCTTAAGGTCGACAAACACTCCACCGGCGGCGTGGGGGACAAGATCTCGTTGCCGCTGGCGCCCCTTGTGGCGGCCTGCGGCGTGCCGGTGCCGATGATCAGCGGCCGCGGGCTCGGATTTTCCGGCGGCACGCTCGACAAGCTCGAGTCCATCCCGGGTTTCCGCACCAGTCTCTCGCTCGACGAGTTCAAGGCCCAGGTCGCCCGCGTCGGCTGCGCGCTGATCGGGCAGACCCGCGATCTCGCACCGGCTGACCGCAAACTCTACGCGTTGCGTGACGTCACCGCCACGGTCGAATGTGTTCCCCTGATCTGCGGGTCCATCCTGTCCAAAAAACTCGCCGAGGGCATCGATGCGCTTGTGCTCGACGTGAAGTTCGGCCGCGGGGCTTTCATGCCGAACCTGGATTCCGCGCGGGAACTGGCGTCCACGCTGGTGCGCGTTGGACGCGCTTCCGGCAAACGGGTGCGCGCGCTGCTCACGCGCATGGATCAACCGCTGGGCCGCGCGGTGGGCAACGCGTTGGAGGTGGCCGAGTCGGTCGCGTGCCTGCGCGGTGCCGGTCCCTCCGACGTCATGGAGGTCACGCGCTCGCTCGGCGCCCAGATGCTCGTCCTCGGCGGAGTCGCCCCGACGGAGTTCGACGCGTTGGCACGGCTCGACGCCGCCCTGCGGAGCGGAGCCGCGTTCACAAAATTCCGTGAGATCGTCGCCGCGCAGGGCGGGGATGTCCGCGTGATCGATGACCCCGGTTTGCTCCCGCGGGCGAGGCTCATCGAGCCGTGGCCGGCGCCGCGGACGGGTTTCGTCGCCGCGGTGGATGCCCGCGCGGTGGCGCTGGCGGCCGTTCGCCTCGGCGCGGGCCGGACGCGCGCGGAGGACGTGATTGATCCGGCGGTGGGTATCGCCGGTCTGGTCAAAGTCGGTGAACACGTCGCGGCGGGCCAGCCGCTGGCCGAGATTCACGCCAATGATCCGGCCGCCCTTGCGGACGCTCGCGCGCTCCTTGCGGGCGCGTTCGCGCTGGCGGACAGCCCCGTCTCGCCGCCGCCACTGATCGCCGAGCTGATTGCGGACTGACCCGGCGGGTGAGTGAGTCGGTTTCTTGACGAGGGTAAGTCCGAAGGGTGGGTATTTTATCATGAAATCTACCGTGAGCATTTCCGAGGGGCAAAATAACTTCCCTGCGCTCATTAGGGCCGCGGAGTCTGGCCGAGTCGTCACGGTCACGCGCCATGATGCGCCGGTGGCATGCGTGATGAGTTACGAGCGTATGGCGGCGGTCGCTGAGACGCTGGAGCTCATGGCGAACCCCGAACTCGTCCAGGCGATCAGCGATCACAAAGCCGGCAGGACGGTTTTCGGAGAACTCGACGATATTCCTGAATGAATCGTATGGTGCGCAGATCTGCGCAGGTGGTGCGATTTTCGACCAATCTCGCGCCGGTACCACGTCGTGCGGTGAAACAACCCCTGAGGGACCTCAGGGCAGAGCGAGGTGATATACGGTCCCTGGAGGGAGTTTTGTCAGGTTACCACCGGCTGCGTACGGGCCGCTTCCGAATCATCTTTTCCTACGCCGCGGACGAAGCGATCGAAGCCCTATTCATGGAAGAGCGAAGTTTGGTGTACGAAGTCTTTGAGGCGGAGCTCATCCGGCGTCTCAAGTCCTGACCGCGGTTCACTATTCCATTTCCGCCAGCTTGGTGGCGGCTTCCTCCCAGGCGGCGGTGGCGGCGCGGATTTCGTCGACGACCGTGCTCAACTCCCGGTTGAGATGGTGGAACTTGCCCTTGTCGGCGTAGGTCTCCGGCGCCTCGAGCTGCGCGGTGATCTCGGCTTGCTTGGCCTCGAGCTCGACCACGGCCTTCTCCAGCTGGCCGACGTGCTCGCGGAATTTCCGAATCTCCGAGGCGGACGCCTTCTTGCGCGCCGGGGCCGCCGGCACGGAAACGGGGGCCGGCGCCGGGGTGGCCGCCTGTTTCGGCCGGGCGTCGGAGAAACCCGCGGTGAGCGCGGCGCGGGCGTCGCCCGCCTTGGATTTCTCGAGGTAGTAGTCGTAGTTGCCGGCGTAAGGCGTGAGGCGGCCGCTGTGGACGTGCAGCACGTTCTCCGCGAGCGCGCGGATGAAGTGCACGTCGTGGCTGATGAAGATCAGCGTGCCCTCGTAGGACTTGAGCGCGTTGATGAGCGCGTCGATCGAGGCGATGTCGAGGTGCGTGGTCGGCTCGTCCATCAGCAGCAGATTCGGCGGCTTCACCAGCAGCCGGGCGAGGGCGAGGCGCGATTTTTCTCCGCCGGAGAGCACGCCGATGGGCTTGTGCACGTCATCCTTGCGGAAAAGGAAGGCGCCAAGGATCGCGCGGGCCTGCTGCTCCGTGAGTTGGTTCTCGTTCGTCCGCAGCTCCATCACATTCTCAAAGACCGTCAGTTCGGGCTTCAGGTTGTCGATGCGGTTCTGGGCGAAGTAGCCGGTGAAGACATTGCTGCCCAGCTCGCGCTCACCCCCCTGGATCGAAAGCACGCCGGCCAGGATCTTGAGCAGCGTGGACTTGCCCGCCCCGTTGGGGCCGACGAGCACGATACGCTGGCCGCGTTCGGCGGTGAAGTTGAGGTCGCGGTAGACAACGTGGTCCCCGTAGGCCTGCTGCACTTTCGCCAATTCGATCACCTTGAGGCCTGAGCGGGGCGGCTGCGGGAAGCGGAAATTGATCCGCTTGAGTTCCTCGTGCGGTTCCTCGACGGCTACCTCCTGCAGGCGCTCGATTTGTTTTTCCTTCGATTTCGCGCGCGAGGCCATCGACGCCTTCGCGCCGAAGCGATCGACAAATTTCTGCAGGTGGGCGATTTCACGCTGCTGGTTCTTGAAGAGCGCCGCCTGCTGGTCCTTCCGCGCCTCCTTCTCCTTCAGGTAGTCGTCGTAGTTGCCGTGGTAGTAGTTCAGCCGGCCGCCGCGCAGTTCGAGCATGCCCGTGCAGAGTGCGTTGAGGAACGCGCGATCGTGCGAGATCACCACCAGCCCGCCCGGATAGCGTGAAAGGTAGTCCTGGAACCAAAGCAGCGCCTCCAGATCGAGATGGTTGGTCGGTTCGTCGAGCAGCAGCAGCGCCGGCTCGGCGACGAGGAGCCGCGCAAGGTGCGCCCGCATCACCCAGCCGCCCGAGAAGGTCTTCGCCAGCTTCTCCGCGTCTCCCTCCTTGAATCCGAGTCCCGCCAGAATCTTACGCGCCCGCGGCTCCAGCGTGTAGTCGATGTCCCAATCGTCCTCGTCGGGTTGCAGCTTCTTCCCGCTCGTGGCGATGTGGAGGATCGTCTCCTCGCCGGCCGGCGCGCTCTCCTGCGGCAGGAAGCCGAAATCGGCCCCGCGCTCCCACTCGATCGTTCCCGTATCGGGCCGCTCCTCCCCGAGGATCAGGCTGAAGAGCGTCGATTTGCCCGCGCCGTTCGGGCCCACGAGCCCCAGCCGGTCGGTCCGCGCGATGAAAAGCGATACCTCGGCGAACAGTTCGCGGGTGCCATAGGACTTGGAGACGTCGGCGATGGTGAGCATCGGAACCGGCGAGAACACGCCCCGCGCGCCGTCCCGTCAACCCCGCGCTCCCGACTCGCTCCGCGGGTGGGTAACCACGGCTGGGCTGGTGGAGCCAGCGCGGTTCCGCCGCCACCGAGGGGGAGTGCAGTTGGGACACAGGGCACCGAGGCCTGATCCGAGTTCACCGAGTCCGATCCTCAGGCCCGAGTCCCGGGTCGTTACGCGTTCCCGACTTACCCCGAGATTGGGTCATGACGGAGGCCGAAAAAGGTAGGATAGGGCAGGACGTGTAACCACCGACTCGTCTTCCGCAGGGTTGGCGAAGGAGGAAGGCGTTACCGAATCGCTCGGCGTTTTTCACCGCGGATTTCGCGGATGGCGCGGATAATACCGGAATTCGTTCGGCGCTTCCGCATGAACGGAGCGTACGGGCGAAGTTGAACAGGAAGGACGGGAAGGTCGGGGAGCGCGCCCAATCAGTGCCAGAGGCGAAGGGCGTGAGGGCGATCCTCGACCCCGTGGCGAGCGCCGTAGGTCTTTCTCCGTCTCTCGGTGGTGAACCTGTCCGCTTCGGTGAAGCTCGATCCTTTTTGCCACCAATGGCTCTGATGGCCGCGAGGACGCGCAAAAGTCGCAATCGGATGAGGCATGCGGTGCAGTCGCGGTTGCTTTCCCGCCGGAGGTTTGGCGAAGAAGAGGGCGCATCCGCCAAAGCTCGGATCCCATCCTTCATCGCGGCATCCGGGTGTCGGCACGGACCGAGGAAAGGGTTGCGTCGGTGTGCTGGGCGCGGGGACGTTTTCGCCAGTCCGTCCGTGGTGCCCCGACTCCCCACCTTCCCTGCGTTGCTTGCGCGATACCTTCCACGGTTCCGGAGCTGCGCGCTGTTTTTTTCGGCCGGTGTCGCCGCGGCGGCGGCACCCGATTTCGAGCGCGACGTGCAGCCGATATTCTCGGCGCATTGCGTGAAGTGCCACGGTCCCGAAAAGCAGAAGGGTGGCTATCGCGTGGATGCGAAAGCGGTGGCGCTGACCGGCGGCGACGGCTCCGCCCCGAACATCATCCCCGGCAACGCCGCGGGCAGTCCGCTCCTGCGTTACGTGAGCGGCGCCGACCCGGACCTGCGGATGCCGCCGGCGGAGGAACCGCCGCTCTCGGCGGCGGAGGTCGCCGTGGTGCGCGCCTGGATCAATGCGGGCGCGAACTGGCCCGATTCCGCGAGTGCCGTGGTCGCGGACCCGCTTGATTGGTGGTCGCTCAAGCCCATCGCGAAGGTCGCGCCGCCGCCGGGCGCCGCGCATCCGGTCGACGCGTTCATCCGCGCCCGGCTCGCCGCCGCGAACCTGCGCCCGGGCGCGGCCGCCGACGCCCGCACGCTCATCCGCCGCCTTTACTTCGACCTGACCGGCCTCCCGCCCACGCCGGAGGAGATTACGGCTTTCGCCGCGGACCATTCGCCCGGGGCGTACGAGCGGTTGGTTGACCGTCTCCTCTCCTCGCCGCGTCACGGCGAACGCTGGGCGCGGCACTGGCTCGACGTGGTGCACTACGGCGACACGCACGGTTACGACAAGGACAAGCCCCGCCCCAACGCGTGGCCCTACCGCGATTACGTCGTTCGCGCCTTCAACACCGACAAGCCCTACGCGCGCTTCGTGCAGGAGCAGATCGCGGGTGACGTGCTCTTCCCGGATTCGCCGGACGGAGTGGAGGCGCTCGGATTCATCGCGGCGGGCCCGTGGGACTTCATCGGCCACGCGGAGGTGCCGGAATCGAAGATCGACGGCAAGCTGGCCCGCCACCTCGACCGCGACGACATGGTAGCGAACGCGATCGGCACCTTTGCCAGCGTCACGGTGCATTGCGCGCAGTGCCACAACCACAAGTTCGACCCGGTGCCACAGGAGGATTACTACCGGCTGCAGGCAGTGTTCGCCGCGTTGGATCGCACTGACCGGCCCTATGACCGCGACCCGGCGATCCACGCGCGCCGGCGCGCGCTCGACGAGCGATTTCGGGAAAACACCGCGGCGCTGGCCGCGCTTGAGGCGCCGTTGCGTGCCCAGGCCGGTCCCGTGCTGGTTGAACTGGAAAAGACGCTGCGCGAAAGCGCGGCGACGGGCCCGAATACGCGTCGCGGTTACCACAGCGCCGTCGCCCGCACGCCCGACACCTTGAAATGGGTTCAGGTTGATCTCGGCGCATCCGTGGACATCGACCGCGTCTGGCTGCTCCCGGCGAGCGATCCCTTCAACGGGATCGGCGACGGATTCGGCTTCCCGGTGCGCTTCAAGGTGGAGGTGAGCGATGACCCGGAGTTCCGCGAGGGCGTGAAGCTCGCGTGGATCCGCTACGACGTGACGTTCATGGCTGATTTCCCGAATCCCGGCCTCACGCCTTTCTCGACGGGCGGGAGCAAGGACGACGGTATCGCCGGGCGCTACGTGCGCGTGACCGCGACCCGCCTCGCGCCGCGCAAGGACGATTACATCTTCGCATTGGCCGAACTCAAGGTGACCGACCGCGCCGGTATCAACGTCGCCCTAGGTAAACCGGTCACCTCCCCCGACTCCATCGAGTCCCGCGAGCGCTGGTCCCGGGCCAATCTTACGGACGGTCTCGCGCCTTCCGGTCTGACGGCCGCGGAGAAGGCGGAGTTGGAGACGCGGCGCGAGGCGCTCCTGCTGGCCGCGGCCGAAGACGGCGTGCGCGTTCGTCGAGACGAACTGCGCGGTGACGCGCGACGGTTGGCGGCGGAGGTGGCTGCGTTGCCCAAGCCCAACCTCGTCTACGCGGGCGGCATCCATCGCGGGACCGGCAGCTTCACCGGGACGGGCGCCTCCGGGGGCCGGTCGCGGCCGATTCATTTCCTCGGCCGCGGGCAGGTCACCCAGCCCGGTCGTCTGGTTGGCCCGGGCGCGCTTTCCGCGCTCACCTTCGCGCCGGCGCGTTTCGATCTACCCGAAGACGCGCCGGAAGGCGCGCGTCGCGCTGCGCTCGCGCGGTGGCTGACGGATCCCCGCAACCCGCTCCCGTGGCGCAGCATCGTGAACCGGATCTGGCACTACCATTTCGGTCGTGGGCTGGTGGAAACGCCGGACGATTTCGGCCGTAACGGCGGTCCGCCCTCCCACCCCGAGTTGCTCGACTGGCTCGCGGCGGAGTTCCGTGACGGCGGGGGTTCGCTGAAATCCCTGCATCGCCTGATCGTCACGAGCGAAACCTACCGTCAGTCCTCCTCGGGTGATCCCGCTGGTGCGGAGATCGACTCCGGCAACACCCTCCTCTGGCGGCAGAACCGGCGCCGGCTGGAGGCGGAGGCGGTCCGCGACTCGGTGCTGGCGGTGAGCGGCCGTTTGGATCTGCGCATGGGCGGCCCCGGCTGGCAGGATTTCGTGATCGAACGCCCCGAGCACTCGCCGCACTACGTTTACGGGAAGGCGGACCCGGAGGACGCCACGACGTTCCGCCGTTCGATCTACCGCTTCATCGTGCGCTCCCAGACGCAACCCTGGATGACGTCGCTCGACTGCGCGGATCCCTCGATGCGCGTCGACCGCCGCAGCGAGAGCCTGTCCCCCCTGCAGGCGCTGGCGCTGCTGAACAACGGATTCATGCTCACCCAGGCGCGGCATTTCGCGGCGCGGGTGTCGGCGGAGACGGCCGACCTCGCGGCGCAGGTGGCGCGCGCGCACGTGCTGGCGATCGGCCGCGCGCCGTCGTCCGAGGAGGCGGCGCGGCTCGGGGAGTTCGGGCGCGCGCACGGCCTGCCGGCGCTGTGCCGGGTGCTGCTGAACTTGAACGAGTTTCTCTTCATCGACTGAACGCCGCGGCGCGACGGAACATGATCAACGACTCCCCCTACCATCGTGTGGCTCCCGGACGGTCCCCGACGCGCCGGGAATTTCTCTGGAGCTCGGGCGGCGGCCTTGGAGGGCTCGCGCTCGCGGCGATGCTCGGTCGCGATCGTGCGCTGGCGGCTCCCGCCGCCGGCGCGCCGGCCCCGCGGGCAAAGCGCGTCGTGCAATTTTTCATGGCGGGGGCCGCCAGCCACATCGACCTGTTCGACTACAAGCCCGAGCTCGTGCAGAGGAACGGCCAGCCGAGCGATTTCGGCGAACCGGTGGAGGCATTTCAAAACGGGCTCGGCCCTTGGCTGCGGCCATTGTGGGAGTTCCGGCCTTACGGCCGCTGCGGCAAGCTACTGAGCGAGGTTGTCGCCCCGCTGGGTGACGTCGTCGACGACCTCGCGTTCGTGCACAACATGACCGGGAAGTCCGGCGTGCACAGCGCCGCGACACTCCTGCAGGCGACAGGTTTTCAGCTGCCGGGTTTCCCCGGTGCCGGGTCGTGGGTGAGTTACGGCCTTGGCTCCCTCAACGACAACCTGCCGACCTTTGTGGTCCTTCCCGACCACCGCGGCTTCCCGTCCAACGGCGTGAAGAACTGGGATGCCGCGTTCCTGCCGGCGCAGCACAGCGGCACGCTGGTTTATCCCGATGCGGACGCGCCGATCGCCGACCTGCATCCCCACCGCGCGGGGGATTATGTGACCGCGGGCGGCGAGGCCGCCGCGCACCGGCTGATGGCCGAGCTGAACCGCGGGCACGCCGCGTCCCGCGAGGGCGATCAACGCCTCGACGCCCGCATCCGCAGCTACGAACTCGCGGCGCGCATGCAGCTGGCCGCGCCCGAGGCGCTCGACCTTAAGTCCGAGCCGGAGCATGTGATGAAACTCTACGGTCTGGACCGGGGCCCGCAGGCCTGGCCGAAGGAGATCAACGCGGAGGAGGAAACGTGGCACTTCTCCCGTAAATGCCTCGCCGCTCGCCGACTGCTCGAGCGCGGCGTGCGTTTTGTCCAGGTCTGGAGCGGCAACGACAACAGCTTCCCGCGCCGCAACTGGGATTCCCACGAGGACGTGAAGCGCGACCACGGCCCGCTGGCCCTCGGCATGGCCCGCGGCGCGGCGGCCTTCATCAAGGACCTGCGGCAGCGCGGGCTGCTCGAAGACACGCTGATCCTTTGGACCACGGAGTTCGGCCGCATGCCATCAACGCAGGGAGGCAAGGGCCGCGACCATAATCCGTTCGTGTTCACCAATTGGCTGTGTGGTGGCGGTATCCGCGGCGGGATCACGCATGGCGAGAGTGACATTTGGGGTTACAAGCCGCTCGACCGTTCCAAGCCCACGACGGTTTACGACATCCACGCGACGCTCCTGCACCAGCTTGGCATCGACCACACGAAGCTCACGTTCCGCCATAACGGCATCGATCGCCGTCTGACCGATGTCCACGGTCAGGTGATCCGCGAGTTGCTGGTCTGATCCCTGATCCACACCGAGGACGGGTCCTCGGGGTCATCGTCAGCGCGCCAGCGTGAGGGCGACGCAGCCGGCGACGGCAATGATGCCGCCGGTCACCGCGCGGCGGGAGGGACGGTCGCCTTCCAACCAGTAGGCGATCGGCATGGCCAGCAGCGGAGCGGTGGCGGCGATCGGCAGCACGATGCCGCTCGGCGTGGTCGCCAGCGCCCATTGGTAACAGCCTACTCCGAAGACCGGCCCCGCCAGGCCATTGGCGACCATCCAGCGGTAATCCCGCCGGCGCTCCTCCGAGGTTGCGGCGGGAGCCGCCGGGAATCTTCCCGCCAGTCGCAAGACCAGCAGCCAGACGGCGAGGAACGCGAAACCCGCGAGGATGCGTTGATAGGCGGCGGTGAGGCCGAAGAGCGCGTTGTTCGGCAGCTCGCCCGCCGCCACCGCGGCTTCGAGCCCGCGCCGGCTCACGAGCGCGCCGAGGCCTTGTCCGCAGGCGGCGAGGAATCCGAACAGAAACCCGATCGGCCGCACCGTCACGCGCGGCGGACTGGAGCGGCTCGGCATGATCGCGAAGGCCACCCCTGCGATAATCACCACGCCCCACAGCATCTGCGCGGGCGTGAGGCGGTGGCCCAGCCACAGCCATTCCCCGAGCGCCGCGATCGGTGCGGCGAGGCATTGGGTCAGGAGGACGGTCAGCCGCGAGCCGAGGAGCGGGAGCGCGGCGAACACCGCGATGTCGCCGAGCCCCATGCCGATGACTCCGCTCAGCAGAAACCATGGCAGGCTGGCGCTCGCCAGACCACCGCCGAGGGTGTGCGCGAACGCCGCCAACACCACCACGGCGACTGTCAGGCGGCCAAGGTTGGCCCGTGCGCCGCCCAGCGCCCGCGCACTGCGGTTGGCGCAGGTCGCGTTGAAGGCGAAGAAGAGCGCGGCGAGGAAGGCGGCGAGCATGCGGTCGTGAACGGCCAGCCATGGGGGAAAAGCGCGGCTTGGCAAAGCCGGTCCGTGGTTTTCCGCGAACGGCGCCGGCGGTTTTTGGGTGGCGAAGCCGGGGGGGTACGGGGTATGGTTGAGCGTTCCGCCATGAAGTCCAAACGCCCGTCGCCACGTTCGGAGGACCACAACGCCGCCCTCGCGGCCCGCAAGGGGCCGGTCTCCCGTTTCGTCGCCCGGCATTACCGGCATTTCAACTCCGCCGCGCTGGTCGACTCCGCCAGGGGTTACGAGGCGCACCTGCAGGCGGGCGGCAGGATGCTCGTCACGCTTGCCGGCGCCATGTCGACCGCCGAACTGGGGCTCTCGCTCGCCGAGATGATCCGGGGCGACAAGGTCCACGCGATCGTCTGCACCGGCGCCAACCTCGAGGAGGATATTTTCAACCTGGTCGCTCACGACCATTACGAGCGCGTGCCGGACTACCGGCAGCTCTCGGCCAAGGACGAGCAGGCCTTGCTGCGGAGGCATATGAATCGTGTCACCGACACCTGCATCCCGGAGATGGAGGCGATGCGGCGGATCGAGGCGGCGGTGCTGGCTGAATGGGTGGCGGCCGACCGGGCGGGCGAGCGCTGCTTCCCGCACGAGTTCATGTATCGGGTGTTGCGGAGCGGCAAATTGCGGAAGAGCTACCAGATCGACCCGCGCAACTCCTGGCTGTTGGCCGCGTGCGAGAAGGACCTGCCGATCTTCGTGCCGGGTTGGGAGGATGCCACCTTGGGCAACATGTACGCCGGGCATGTCATCAGCGGCCACATCCGCAACGTCCACACCGTGCGCACGGGTATCGAATACATGACGGTGCTCGCCGCGTGGTACACGCGCACCGCCCGCAAGCTGAAGACCGGCGAGGGCTCGATCGGTTTCTTCCAGATCGGCGGCGGCATCGCGGGCGACTTCCCGATCTGCGTGGTGCCGATGCTGCACCAGGACCTGCGGCGCAAGGGCATCCCGCTCTGGGGCTACTTCTCGCAGATCAGCGACTCCACCACCAGCTACGGCAGCTACTCCGGCGCCGTGCCCAACGAGAAGATCACCTGGGGCAAACTGGCCGCGAGCACGCCGAAGTTCATCATCGAGAGCGACGCCACGATCGTCGCGCCGCTCATCTTCGCCTGGGTGCTGGGTTGGTGAGGCCGGCCGCGCCGGCGCGGACTTTCCGCGGTTGGGCTTTGCGGACGCCACCGGGCTGTGCGTCTTTCCGTCGTCATGCCCAACGCCCTCGCCCGGGAGACCTCGCCGTACCTGCTCCAGCATGCCGACAACCCGGTCGACTGGATGCCGTGGGGCGACGCCGCCTTCGAGCGGGCGCGGCGCGAGGATAAACCGATCTTCCTGAGCATCGGCTACTCGACCTGCCATTGGTGTCACGTGATGGCGCACGAGTCGTTTGAGAGCGACGCCACCGCCGCGCTGCTCAACGAGCACTTCATCAGCATCAAGGTCGATCGCGAGGAGCGGCCTGACGTCGACCGCGTCTACATGGCGTATGTGCAGACGATGACCGGCCACGGAGGCTGGCCTTTGAGCGCGTGGCTTACGCCGGACCTGAAGCCCTTCTACGGCGGCACGTACTACCCGCCCGAGGACCGCCACGGCCGCGCGGGTTTCCCGACGGTGCTGCGGGCGATCGCCCGCGGCTGGCGCGAGGAGCGCGTGAAACTGGTCGCCGAGGGCGAGCGCGCGCTCGGGCTGCTCCGTGCCCGCGCGGAGGGCGCCGGCCGGGCGGAGACCTCCGAGCCCCTGGTGGAGGCCGCGGGGCGCGCCTTTGAGGAAGGGTTCCGCCACTATCACGAGAGCTTCGACGCCCGGAACGGGGGCTTCGGCGGCGCGCCGAAGTTCCCGCGGGCTTCCAATCTCGCGTTTCTCCTCCGCGTCGTGGCCCTGCAGGGTGCCGCCAGCGAGCTCGGCGCCGAGGCGATGCGACTCGCGACGTCCACGCTGCGAGCGATGGCCCGCGGGGGCATCCACGACCACGTGGGCGGCGGTTTCCATCGCTACTCGGTCGATGAGGGCTGGCTGGTGCCGCACTTCGAGAAGATGCTCTACGATCAGGCGCAGATCGCCGTGAACTGCCTGGAGGCGCGGCAGGCGACCGGCGACGAACGTTACGCTTGGCTGGCGCGCGACATCCTCGGCTACGTCAGCCGCGATCTTGCCGCCCCCGGCGGGGGGTTCTTCACCGCGGAGGACGCCGATTCGCCCGTGGCGGACTCCACGGGCGCGATCACCGGCCACGCCGAGGGAGCGTTCTACGTCTGGACTCCCGCGGAGCTGCGGACGGCGCTGGCTGATGACGCGGAATTCGCCGCTTGGCATTTCGGGGTGGAGGAGCAGGGCAACGTGCCCGCCCAGCTGGATCCGCAGGGTGAACTCCGGGGCCGCAATATCCTCGTCCAGCGCCGCGGGCTCGCGGAGACCGCCCGGCAATTCGGACTCGACCCGGAGGCGGCCAACGACCGGCTGCTCTCCGTCGTCGAACGGTTGCGCTCCGCGCGCGCGCGGCGGCCGCGCCCGCACCTCGACGACAAGGTGCTCACCTCATGCAACGCCCTCATGATCTCGGCGTTCGCCCGGGCGTACCGCGTGCTGGGCGACGCCGAATACCTCGCGACGGCGACGGCCGCCGCCGACTTCATCGCGCGTGAGCTGCACGACGGAAACCGGGGGGTCCTGTTCCGCTCCTGGCGGCAGGGAGTGCGGGCCCTCACGGAGGGTTTCGCCGAGGACTATGCCTTCCTGATCCAGGCGCTGCTCGACCTGCATGAAGCCTCCTTTGAAGTGCGCTGGCTGCAATGGGCGGTCTGGCTGCAGGCGAAGATGGACGAGCTTTTCTGGGACGAGGCGGCGGGCGGTTACTTCAATTCGCCGGGTTGGGACACCAGCATCATGATCCGCCTGAAGGAGGATTACGACGGCGCCGAACCGGCGCCGTCGAGCGTCGCGGCCCTGAATCTCTTACGCCTCGGCGCGTGGTTCGAGGCCGACTCCGGCGGGCGTTCTTATCGCGAGCGAGGACGGCGCGTGCTTGAGGCGTTTCGTGACACGTGGTCGCGGGCGCCCCAGGCGATGCCCCAGATGCTTTGCGCGCTCGAGCTGGCTCTGGAGCCGGCGCGTCACGTGGTCATCGCCGGCGATCCGCGCGCGGAGGATTTTCAGGCGTTGGCCCGGGTGGTCGGCGCAAAGTTCGGCCCGTACCGGGCCGTGGCGGCGGCCGATGGCGGCGAAGGACAGGCTTGGCTGGCCGCTCGCGCGCCGTGGATCGGGGCGATGGTGCCGATCGGCGGTCGCGCGACGGCCTACGTCTGCGAGGAGTTTTCCTGCCAGGCTCCGGTCACGCTGTCCGCGGACTTGGAGCGGCTCCTTTCGCCGGGCTCTTGAGAAGCGTGACGGAACGGACTTCGTGACCAAATCGCTCCGCGGGTGAGCAACCACGAAGGGACGCGAAGGGACACGGCCGAGGCCGGCGCTGCTGCAGCCTCGGATCATACCGCGGATTAAACGGCCGGAGACGGTTTCGAAGATACGGGTCTTTCTTCGCAGACTGTTCAGCGGGCGACGATCGGGCGGTTCCAAGTGGCGCGAAACCTGCACGATGCTCCCGGCTTTTTTGCCCATCTCCTGGCTCCGCTGGGTGACGCCGGTTTTATCGCCGCCACTTTTCGGGATCAGGAAATTCGTGGTGGCGCCGCTCAGCGGTATCGCGCCATGTTCACCGAATGAATCCCGCCTCCGCGAACGGTCTTCATCGTCGTGACTTTCTGCGTGCCGGTGCCGGTGCGGTTTTCGGCTCGGCTCTAGCGCCGCTCGTGCGGTCGGCGGAGCCGACTGGGCCGCGGAGCGCGCGAGTTTCCATCGTGACCTGTCGCGGCTACGACCCGCGCGAGGTGCGCACGGCCTTTGATCGTAGCTTCGATCAGCTGGGCGGGATTGGCGCGCTGGTGAAGGACCGCACCATCACAATGAAGGTCAACCTCACCGGCTCGAAGTTCGGCGCCCTGCTCGGGCGACCGGTTGGCGAGAGCTACATGACGCACCCCGTGACCGTGATGGCCGTCACGTCCGCGTTTTTCGCCGCCGGCGCGCGGCGGGTGCGGCTGGTCGAGTCGACCAACCTGCGCCAGCCGCTGGAGAAGACGCTGGTGGATGCCGGCTTCGACTGGAACGCGCTGCAGGCGCTGGGTCGCGTCGAGGCCGAGGATACCCGCAACCTGGGCCGTTCGCGCGATTACGCCTCGTTCCGCGTGCCGACGGGTGGGCATCTTTTCGAGCAGTTCGAGTTGAACCGGTCCTACGCCGACTGCGATGTGTTCGTCTCCCTCTGCAAGCTGAAGACCCACATCACGACGGGCATCACCCTCACGATGAAGAACCTCTTCGGCGTCACCCCGAACGCGCTGTATGGTGATGACGCGCCGTCGGAGGACGGCGTGAAAGGCCGCGGACGGCTCCACAATCTCAAAGGTTGGGCCGTGGCGGAGAACGCGGCGCCTTTCGACCCGCCGGGTTCCAAGCGCGAATTCTTCACGCCCAACGACGGCGGTTACCGCGTGCCGCGCATCGTGTCCGACATTTGCGAGGCCCGTCCCATCCATCTCGGCCTGATCGACGGCATCACGACGCTGAACTGGGCCGAGGGCCCTTGGGTGAAGGGCCGCACGCAGCGGATCGCCTCGCCGGGCGTCATCATCTGCGGGTTCAATCCGGTTGCGACCGACGCGGTCGGCACCTCCGTCATGGGCTTCAACAACCTGCGCGCGCCGCGTGGCATCGCGCCGTTCCTGCCTGGCGACAACCATCTGGTGATGGCCGAGCGCGCGGGGCTCGGCCCCTGTGATCTTTCGCGCATCGACGTGGCCGGCGTGCCGGTCGCAAAGGTGCGGAGCCGCGAGTTCCCCGACCCAAAGGCGGGGTGACCCGGCCTAGTCAGGGCACCTCGTAGATCTCGACCAGCACGGATCCGGAGCCGCTGTCAGCGCTCGTGACCTGGGCGGTGTAGAGCCCGGCCGGAAAGGGCATCATCACGACGACGTCGCGCGTTCCTCGCGGGATCGGGAAGGCGCCGCATCGCGCGAGCGAGTCGGCCAGGTCCTGCTCATAGGTCAGGCCGCCGACGACCGCGGGATAGACGTAGCCGTTTTCGTAAGGGCGCCCGGAGGCGTCGAGAACGCGAAGAACCGGAGCGCGCAACGGGTTGGCCACGCCGAATTGCGCGAGCGCCGGCCCCACGGCCCGCACGATGATCTTTTTCGCGGGTCCCGGCGAGGCCACGACGAAGCCGGCCGTGACCGCGGCCTCGGTGCCGGCGCCCAATTCCGCCCGCGTGGAAATGTTAAGCAGGCGATCGACTGGGCCGACTCCGAGCACGAGGGATTGAGAGGGAACGGGCAGCGCGGTGGGACTGCTGTGGAGGCAGGCGTAGGATCCGGCTTCGGCCGCGGTCACGGAGTTCAGGACGAGGCTGCGATCGGTCGCGCCCGGCAGCGCGCGGTTGTTGCGCGTCCAGATGTACCCGAACCCCGCGCGGGCCTCCGGACCAACCAGTTGCACGCGTTCGCCGGTCGGCACGGTGACCCGGGACGGTGAGATCGGGCGGATACCGGAGCCGACCTCGAGCAGCAGCGTTGTCTCGCCCGGAGGACGGACGGCCTGCCCGTGCAGCGGACGCGCGAGCGCAAGGACTAGCAGGGCGATGAATTGGACGGTCTTCATGGCGGTGCGGAGGGTAGGTTCGCCCGGTCCCGTCGTGGTCGCAAGGGGTTCAGCGGCGCTGGCGGGCGTTCGCGAGAGTGAATCCCGGCACGGCGCCTGCCGCCGTGAGCATCCGCATCGCCCGCGCCTCGGCCCGGCGCATCGCCCGCTTCCTGAGGGGCTCGAGGTCGTCATGGCCGGCGAGGTGCAACCAGCCGTGCACGACGTAAAGCGCCAGTTCGGAAGCGAACTCGCGCTCGTGTCGGCGGGCATAGGTGAGGGCGGTGTCCGCCGAGACGCAGATTTCCCCGGCGACGCCGAGCGCCGGGGCGCCCTCGAAGGTGATCACATCGGTGGTGGACGGGTCACGCAGGAAGTCCGCGTGCAGTGTGGCGAGCGCGGGATCGTCGAGGAAAACGACCGAGAGTTCTCCCGCTGGCATGGAGGAACCGCGCGGCGCGAGACGCGCGGCTTGAGCGTCGAGGATCGCCACCAGACGCTCGACGGAGCCGCGAGGCACGCGCAGCCGTGGGTGGCGGTTGGCGACCGCGACAGGACGCGGCGGGTGGCGCGCCGGCATCGGCTCAGGCTCCGGCCTCGGCGGCGGGCTTTTCGGGTGATGGGTAGGCGATCCGCGCGTGCAGCATGTTGAGCAGCGTGAACTGGAAGCTGTTCCGGATACGCGTGATCTCCTCGAGCGTGAGGGGGGACTCGTCCAGCTGGCCCTCGGCGATGCGTTCACCGACGATCCGGGTGATGATCTGCTGCAGTTCCTCCGCGCCGAATTGCTTCAATGACCGCGAGGCCGCCTCGACGCCGTCGGCCAGGGAGATGATCGCGGCCTCGCGCGACTGCGGCTTGGGACCGTCGTAGCGGAAAGCCGCCTCGTCCACCGGCCGCGCCGCGGCTTTCGCCGCTTCGGCCGCCTCCCGGCGGGCGCCGCGTCCGCGGACAGGTCCGCCCCGCGTTTCCTCCACGGCGCGATCGTAGAAATAGCGCACCAGGGACGTGCCGTGGTGCTGGCAGATCGCGTCAACCACGGCGCGGGGCAGGTTGTGGCGCTGCGCCAGCTCCACGCCGTCGGCCACATGCGCCTTGATGAGGCGGGCGGACTCGGCCGGCGCGAGTTGGTCGTGCGGGTTGGAGCGGTCGCGCTGGTTCTCGGCGAAATACTGCGGATGGAGGGTCTTGCCGACGTCGTGGAAGAGAGCGCAGACGCGGGCGATCAGCGGGTTGGCCCCGATCGCATTGGCGGCGTTTTCCGAGAGTTGTGCGACCACCAGCGAGTGATGGTAGGTGCCCGGAGCCTCCAGCTGCATGCGGCGCAGGAGCGGATGATTGTAGTCGGTGAGCTCGAGCAGGGTGATGTCGGTGGTGCGCTTGAAGAGTGACTCAAGCACGGGCAGCAGGCCGACGACCCCGATGCCTGTGAGGACGCCGGTGCCGAGGCCGGCGGCCATCTGGCGCAAGAGGGTTTCGATCGGGGTGCGGTCGGCGAAGCCGATCAAAGCCGCGAACCCGGCGACCGTGAGGCCGCCCATGCCGGCGGCGCGCACCAGCCGGCCGCGACGGCGCGCCTCGCGGCCGAAATAAATGCTCACCAGCGAGGCGAGGAACGTGAGCACCAGCAGGTCGAGGCGGTTCCCGTAGATGACGCCCGTGAAGATGGATACAAACAGCGCCATGAAGATGCCGGAGCCGGCGTCGATCAGGATGGCGACGATCAGCGGTGCGAACGCCGTCGGTGCGACGTAGGGCAGGGTGGATGTCCACGCCTCGTCGCGCAGGAAGAACTCGGCGCCGCCCAGCGAGTAATTGGCGCGCACCAGCGCGAGGTTGCCGATGACCACCAGCGCGAGGAGTCCGCAGCGGACGTTGCTCCGCAGGGTCTCGGGATCCTCGATGCGGATGTAGATCAGGGAGGCGATGACCATCGCCAGCACGAGGAGGACGCGGCCGAAAAGGGTCAGACCTTCCTCCGTGTCGACCTCGGAGTGTTCGCGGAGGTAGCGGCGATGGGCCACCAGGGACTCGTAGACGTCGGGGGTCACGCGGTCGCCGGCCTCGACGAGGGTTTGGCCGCGCGGGACCTTCACCGCGACCGGGGGCACTCCCTTCGCCGCGGCTTCCTGGCGGGAGACGGTCGCGGCGCGGTCAAAGACGAGATTCGGCGTGAGCCCGAAGCGGAAGAGTCGGAAGACTGCCTGGGTCGAGGCGCGGGGAACCTGCTCAGACCCCAGACTCACGCGCAGCACGGTGAGCGCGTCCTCCATCGAGTGCACGGGCCGCTGCGCGAAGCCGCCGCTCTGCCGCGCGAGTTCGAAGGCGAGCGCGGAGCCCGGGCTCGACAGCCCCAGCGACGAATCGGCGATGCCCTGCGCGTAAAGGTCCCGCAGGTTGGCCAGGCCGTTTTCCAGGATCGCGGCGCGGGCACGGGCGTCACCGGCGGCGAGGAACGCCGCGATGTCCTCCGGCGTGGCGTGGTAGGAGCCGTGGGAGTTGAAGGTTTCGGCGATCGCGGCGAGCTCGGCGCGGTGCCCCAGGATCGGATCGAGGGCTCCCGGCCGCGCCTGCTCGAAGGCGGCGAGCTGCGTCAGCAGCATGCGGGCGGCCGCCTCGAACCGCCGCAGCGGCTCGGTGTCGAGCTTGTAGACCGGTGGCACGCGGCTGCGCAGTTGTTCCCGCGCGGCCCGGGTGCGCTCGGCGCTCTCGTACTCGAAGGAGGCCTGGGCCGAGACTCTCGTGGTGGCCGTCTGGTTCGGCAGCAGCGGCGCGTCGAGCGTCGTGAGACCGGCGGAACTGATGACGACAATCGCCATCACGGTCACGATGAAGATCAGCACGCCGACGAGCCGGCTGCGCTCGAGGAACTCGCCCATGGCCGAACGCGCTTCCGGCCGCGCGGAGCGACCGGCGCCGAGGCCGCCCAGAAGGAGCCGGAGCTGGTTGCGGACCGACATGGCTCAGGGTTTGCCCGTTTCCGGCGCGGTGCGGGTCATCGGGCTCCGGTAGGCCTCGTAGGCCTCGATGATGCGCGCGACCAGCGGGTGGCGCACGACATCGGCGCCGCTGAACGTGTGGAAATCGACTCCCGGGATGTCGCCGAGGATGTGCCGTACCTCCGCCAGGCCGCTCTGTTTGGCCCGGGGCAGGTCGATCTGGGTGATGTCGCCGGTGATGACCATGCGGGAATCCTCCCCGAGACGGGTGAGGAACATCATCATCTGCTCGGAGGTGGTGTTCTGGGCCTCGTCGAGCACCACGAACGCGCGGGTGAGGGTGCGGCCGCGCATGTAGGCGAGCGGGGCGATCTCGATCACGCCCTTCTCGCTCAGGCGGGCGACGTCCTCGGCTTCGAGCATGTCGTGGAGCGCGTCGTAGAGCGGCCGCAGGTAGGGCAGGATTTTCTCCCGGAGATCGCCGGGCAGAAAGCCGAGGGCCTCGCCGGCCTCGACGGCCGGACGGGTGAGGATGACGCGCTCCACCTGGTTCTGGAGCAGCGCGTTCACCGCGGCGGCCATGGCGAGGTAGGTCTTTCCGGTACCCGCGGGGCCGATGCCGAAGACCACCGGATGCTCCAGCATCGACTGCAGGTAGAGTTTTTGCGCGAGCGTCTTGGGAACGATCGTGCGGCGGTTGGTCGCGATGACCAGCGGTTCCTCGAGGAGTGACTGCAGCTGCGGGCCCTCGCCGCGGGCGAAGGCGTCGGTGATGCGGTGGAAGTCGGGCGTGCGGATCGCCATGCCCTGCGCGCGGGCGCCGTCGAGGAAGCCGAACAGGGCCTCCGCGCGCGCCAGGGGCTCCGGTTCCCCCTCGATGCGCAACCAATCCTCTCGCGTGGCAAGTTTTACCCCGAGGGTGCGCTCGGCGTGGACGAGGTTTTCCTCGCGGCTGGCGTAGAGGGCCGCGGCGTGGCGCGGACTGGGGAAACGCAGGGTCTTGGAGGCCACGGGGGCGGGGCTCAGCGCGGTGGAGGTTGGCGTTCGCCCAAGTTCACGGCCACGGCCGCCAGCTTCTCCCACGTGGCTTCGAGCGACTGCGGCAGAATGCGGGTTTGTCCCACCACGGGCATGAAGTTGTTATCACCATTCCAGCGCGGGACGACGTGACCGTGCAGATGCGGGATGCTGCCGCCGGCGGCGGCGTGACCTAGATTGAAGCCCACGTTGAAACCATCGGCCCTCAGGGCGGCGGCGAGGATGCGTTTCGCAAAGATGATCTGGTCGAAGAGGTCGGTGCGTTCGTTGGCGTCCAGATCCTCCAGGTTCACGACCTCCCGGTAGGGGACCGCCAGCAGGTGACCGGGGTTGTAGGGGAACCGGTTCA
This sequence comes from uncultured Opitutia bacterium, assembly GCA_903900845.1. Lineage (GTDB taxonomy): Bacteria > Verrucomicrobiota > Verrucomicrobiia > Opitutales > Opitutaceae > ER46. The sequence continues at coordinate 12,117 of CAIUOU010000001.1, read as the reverse complement.
AAATAAGATACGTCTGACGCGAACGATGCACGATGAGCGCGGCGCGGTCGTCGCCCAGGGCGGGTAGTTCCGTGAAGGGCCTTCGCATCTCCGCCGGGTACTTTGGCGCCTCGATGTATTCCATGCGCCAATAGGGATGCAGATGCTTCATCGGGATGGCGGCGCGTTCGGCGGTGAAGGTCTCGGAATCGAGGGTCGGGCAGCAGAACCTGCACCGACCGGCGTGTCAAAACCGCTCTCAGCCTCTGATCAGGCAATAAGGCGGTGCTTTTCAGCGATAGCCTGTCCCCGAAAGGCCTGTCCCCGAAAGGCCGGCGGCATGCTGCTGCCATAGCCTGTCCCCAAAGTTGTGTAACCTGTCCCCGACGGGAGCTAAACAGCCTGTCCCCAGGAAATCGGGTTTATTTCAGGGGTGTTGTATTTATAAAAATATGATCATCATCACTTTAATGAATATTAAGCGTCCGATTCCGACTCGGTGCACCGCTGTCGGGGCTCGCCTATTCCCTAGGTCATTAACTGCCTAATCAAAAAGAGGGAGGGTATTCAGGCTGAATTCAGGGAAGGTGGCTGCGAGATTCGCCGAGGTTCCACCATGGCGGTTCAGGACTGCGCCGAGCACATTGCGGTAATTGTTCAGCACAGGAAGGTCGCCGTAGCCCTCCAAAACCCCTCGACGCTCCAGTTTCTCGGGAGCCAGTCCGTGCCATTCTCCGTGCATCCGGCCACCCCTAACGCCCCCGCCAAGCACCAACATCGTCGACCCGCGGCCGTGATCCGTGCCGAAGGCGGAGTTCTCCTCCACGGTTCGGCCGAATTCCGTCATCACCACCACCGTCGTCGTTGCCATCCTCAACCCTAGATCCCGTCGAAAGGCCGCGATTCCATCCGCCAGCCGCCCGGCCAGGGTGTCGACTTGGCCTTGCTGCGCGAAATGCGAATCCCACCCCGGCAGGTCGATCGAGGCCGCCTCCAACCCGACATCCGCCTTGATCAACTGGGCGAGCCGCGCGAGGCCGGCGGAAAATTCGTCGCGACCGTAGATCGCGCCGTTGTCCGGCGGACGCGGTGAGGTGCGCAATGCCTCGATCCGTACCAGCGCGTCAAACGTGTCCCTCGCGGCCGCTCCGAGGTCTCCCCGCTCCATTGCGTAAAGGCGCTCCAGTTGCGCGCGGAACGCTGGCGTCCCTCCGCCCAGGGAAAAGTCCTCGAAGGTCTGCATCACCGAAACGCTCGGCGCCCCGATGAGGCATTCCGGCAACGCCTTGCCCACCGCGACGCACGCGAGCGCCCCTGCCCCGGCCGGTGGCCGGGAGCGCAGGTAGCGCCCGAGCCAGCCGCCCGCAGCCACGCCGCCGTGCTCCATCAGGTCCTGCGCCTCGAAATGCGACCGGGTGTCATCCTCGATCCCGCAAGCGTGAACGATCGCCAGTTCCCCTTCGCGCCACGCATTCTCCAGCGATCGCATCCGCGCGTGCAGGCCGAAGAGATCGTCGAGTCGCACACCCTTTGTGGCGACCGCGGCCAGCCGGGGGCGGGCGCGATGAAAGTGGTCGTCGCCCAACGGCGGAACGAGCGCGAGTCCATCGGCCGCGCCGCGCAGGAAAATCACCACGAGCGTTCGCCGCTGATCGCCTTGGCCGCTGATGACCGCCTGCGTCGCCATGGTCAGCAGGCTTGAAACGCCGGCGACGCGAGCAACAGCGCCAGCCCGGAACGGGATTGGTGGTAGGCGACGCGCTCGGTTTCGGTCGGGAGCCGACCGAGCACGGTCGCCATCACGGCGTCGTCGCCCCCCAGTGTTTGCCTGAGGCCGGCGGCGTCGACGGTTGATCCGCGCACGCGTCCGCCCACGAGGGCGGTGGCGAAGTTCCAGCGCCACAACAGGGTGTTCCGCCAATGGCCCGCCTCTTCCGGATAACCGTCCGGTGTAGCCCACCGGAACGGTGCGTGGCCGAGGCGCACCAGGGCGTCGAGCACGTCGCGCGAGGAGTCGGTGCGGGCGTTGGTGGCGCGCAGCGCCGAAACAACGAAATGAAAGGGTCGCTTGAACTTCGCGGCGCGCACCCCGGGCGCGCCGAACTCCGGGGTTGCGAAGAGCGCGCGCAGGGTGGCGGGGATGGCTCCACCCGCCGCGGTGAACGCCGCCGCCACGGCCGCGACCGCCGTTTCCGGGGGATCGTCGGCGATGAAGCGCCGGCAGAGCTTTCCCGCGAGATGACGCGCGGTTGCCGGATGGCCCGCCAGGATGTCCAGCACGCGGTCGAGGTCACCGGGGCCGAGCCCGGCCGGAACCTCGTGGCCGAGCACGCGTTTCGGGCCGTCGTCGTGGAGCCGGGCCATGAACTCCACCCGTCCGCGCAGGAAGCGCTTGCGATCGCGGACCGTCCAGCCCGTGAGGCAGCGCGCAACCTCCAGCACATCGCCCTGCGTGTAGCCGCCGTGCACGCCCAGGGTGTGCAGCTCAAGGAGTTCGCGGGCATAGTTCTCGTTTGGGCGGTCGTTGCCGCCCGCGTGGCGGTTCACACGGCCGTCGAGGTACCAGAGCATCGCCGGGCTCACGGCACTGGCGCGCAGCAACGCGCGGAAATTCCCCAGCGCGTGTGCCCGGATCACGTCGCGGTCGTCGGCGGCTTTCAGCCAGCGGGATTCGCCCTTCGAGGGGTCGATGTTGAAGTGGTCGGTCCAGAACTGGACCATCACCTCGAGCAGCTGGCGCTCGCTCAGGACCGCGCGGAGTACGGTAGCGCGCGAGAGGTCCTCCAGCAGGGTCTTGTCCTTGAACTCGTATAGCTCGCCCACCCGCGTCGATTGATGTTCGAGCGCGGGAAACATCCGCGCGAGCGCGTCGGGCGCCCCGGCCCCGCGGGGCAGGAGGGAGCTCCGCGGATCGCTGAGGTGGTCGAAGCCGCGGCGGAGCACGCGTTCGCACAGGCGGTCTTCGATCTTTTCCGGCGCCAACTGCTCCTCGATGAACGCCGGCACCCCCATCGCCGCGACGCGCCGGTGGTCACCGGGCCGCACACCAAAGGTCAGCCGGTTCAACGCGTGGGAAACCGCATCGATCTCCCGGCCGGCCGGCGGAGTCACATCGCCACTGAGCGGCCGATGCGTGGGCAGGCCCATCCGGCTTCGGACGTCCTCTCCTCCGCGGCCGCAGCCGGTCCCTGTCGCGAGGACCGCACCGGCGCCGGTGGCGATGAATTGCCGACGGGTCGGCCTCATCCCGCGGCGTTGGTCGGGTCGGTCCCCGGTTTCCTGCGGCCGGCCAGCAACAGTGCGCCGAGTCCCGGCACGAGCGTGAGCGGGATCATCACGAGGGACAGAAATGTGAGCGCGAGCACGACGCCGCCCCGGAGCACGCGGCGCCACGGTTCGGCCCCGTCGCGGGCGGAGGCGAGCCCCCGGCCGATGCGAAGCGCGAGCCCCGTCGTGCCGGCCAGCATCGCGATCAAAGTGAGGATGAGCACCACGGCCGAGCCAAGCTTGCCGAGCGGGTTGGTCGAAGCGCGGCCCAGCATCACTCCGGCGGTGAGGAGCGGGATCGCGGCCCCGAGCCCGGCGGCGGCGCAACCGAAAGGCGAATCGCCCAGCCGCTCGGCGCACCGGGAGGCAAGCGCCGGGAACAGCCCCGCGGTCGCCAGCCAAACCGCGATGAAAACCGACAGCACGCCGAGGACGACGAGCACCACGGTGAAGACGTCGGCGAGATTCATGTTCGGCAGGAAAGGGAAAGGGTGGACCGGCGCAACGGAAGACGGCCCGCCGCGCGAGGGGTTGCGACTGAAGACGACTGCGCCTTCCGCCCGTCCCTATTTCTTGCGCTTGGCCGGTGCCGCCGCGGGCCCCGGTGGAGTCACGGTCAGCCACACTCCCGGAGTGGAGCGGATGAGCAGGTCGCGGTAACCTTGGGGCACGCCGTTGTTGAGGGTGGTCGAGACCAGCTCGTGCGCAGCGGTCCACCTGCCCGCGCCGTCCGCTTCGCGCAGGCGAACCTCGACGAGGCCGTTGAACGGCGCGGCGTCGGACGGCGCCTTCACCGTGAGCGTGAGCTCCTTCTGTTTTTCGTCGGCCGTCACCTCCGAAGCGCTGACGCAGTCGGGCAGCCCCTCGACAGAGGCGACGAGCGCACCCTTGAAGCCTTCGAGGCGACGCAGGGCCACCTTGATCTCCGCGGATTTCCCGGGTTCTATCACGCAGCCAGCGGCGTTGATGACCGCCTCAAACCGCGGATGCGCGTGTCGTACGACCAAACGGAAAAAATGATCAGTTCCGCCGCGGCGCAGCAGGTTGCCGACCACCGCCGTGTAGGTGCCGTCGGCAGGAGCCTTCCACTCGAGCAGGGGGTCGGCGCCGGTGTTCGCCCCGTCGTCGTTGCGGGTCAGTTCCTTACCCGCGGAATCCCTCACCACGACCCAGGCGTCCAGCGGTGAACCAAGCGCCGCGGCCTGCACGGCTAGCACGAGCGTGTCGCCCTTCGTGGCGGTGAACGCATGCAGGGACTCCTCGCCCGATCGGGAGATGACTCCCTCGGCGGCGAAGGGCGGTCGCGGCGCACCCTTCGGGTATTCCGCAAAGTGAAAGAGCGGGCCTTCCGCGGGCGACGGCGCCAGCGTCGGGGGGGCACCGGTGGTGAGCGTCAGCCGGTAGACGGCCGCGTCGGAGCCATGCAACCGCACCTCGGCGTTCGCCGGGTGGGCGAACCCGAAGACCTGTAGCGTGAACCGTCCAGCCGCGGCGGTGGTGAACGTGAGGAATGGATCCAGGTTGCGGCCGTTGTCGTGGTTGAACGCCACCTCGACGCCGCGCGCGTCGATCAGCCGCAGCGCGCCGTCGGCCGGCGAGGCGATCACCTGCGCGTCAAGGATGGCGTTGAGGGTCTGGCCCGCCGCGAGGTCGAACGCGTAGCAGTCTACGTCCCCCGTTTTGCCGAGTCGGCCGGTGATCACCGCGGGCAGCGCCGGCACCGGCTGCGCCCGCGCGGGGTCGTCGTTCGGCTCCGATTCCGCGAGCGGCGCCTCCTTCGTGACCAGCAGGAAACGCGGCACGCTCGCGCCGGAGGAGTTGATGAGCCGGACCAGATGCGGACCGGGGGCGGTGTCCGCGGCGATCTCGACGCGGAACTTTCCGCTCTCCTTTTCCGGTCGGAGAACAATTCCCGCCGCGTCCGTCCAGACCGTCGGCGGCCAGTCCGCGAACTTGCCCGCGGCTGTGACCGCGGTGGTGGCGCCGGCGACGACGACCGGCGGGAAAAAAGCCTCGAGCGAAGGCGCGGCCGGGCGGGGTTCGGCCGCCGCGATCGGCGGGACGAGCGCGAGCAGGACGGCGAGACGCCGGAGCGGCGGGCGGGGCATGCGGGGAGGACGCCGCGACCGGCGCTACGCGAACAGCTCCTTGATCAGCCGCCCGTTGTTCACGAGCTGCACGGGGCGCCCGGTGTTGGTGTGCAGCATCTGCGCGGGATCGACACCCATCTTGGTGTAGATCGAGGCCGCAAAATCCTCCGGGCGGTAAATATTCTCCGACGCATGGTAACCCTTCGCGTCAGTCGCGCCCACGACCTGCCCGCGCGGCACGCCGGCGCCGGCCATGAGTACCGACATCGCGTGGGGCCAATGGTCGCGGCCGGCGTCCTTGTTCACCTTCGGCGTGCGGCCGAATTCGCCGAGGAGCAGCACGAGCGTCGTGTCGAGCAGCCCGCGCGCGTCGAGGTCGTTGATCAGCGCGGCCACGCCCTGGTCCAGCTTGCGCACCTGCTCGCCGCGGTACGCGTCGAAGAGCTTCGTGTGGTGGTCCCAGCCGCCGGAATAGACCGTGAGCCACGAGACACCGACCTCGACCAGGCGGCGCGCGAGCAGGAGGCGCTGCCCGAAGTCGTGGCGCCCGTAGGCGTCGCGCACCGTGGCGTCCTCGCGATTGAGGTCGAAGGCCGCCTGCGCCCGCGGCGAAAGCACGAGGTCGACGCCCTGCTGGAAATACTGGTCGAAGTTCACCGCCGGGTCCTCCGCGAGGCGGTCGGTATGGCGGCGCATGCGGTCGAGCGACGCGCGCAGCTCGCGGCGCGAGGCGGCGCGGCCCTCGCTGATGTCGGCGGGCAGCACGACGTCGCGCACTTGGAATGACTTGTCCTGCGGGTTGCCGCCGATGACGAACGGCGCGTTTTTCCCGCCGAGGAAATTGGGCCCGCCGGAGCGGGAAACGCGCGGCAGCGAGACGTAGGCCGGCAGCCCGTGGCGCAGGCCGCGGTGGTGCGAGACGACGGACCCGAACGACGGGTGAAACGTCACTGATGCGCCGCAGGCGACCGGCACCGGCGTGCGCGCGCCGGTCATCATGTAGTGGTTCCCGCCGCCGTGGTTCGGATCCTTGTGGCAGATCGAGCGCACGACCGTCACCTTGCCGGCCACCTTGGCGAGCTCCGGCACTGCCTCGGAGAAGCGCAGCCCGGACACCGCCGTCGGAATGGTGCCGAGCGCACCGCGGATCTCCGCCGGGGCGTCGGGCTTCGGGTCGAACGTCTCGTAATGCGACGGTCCCCCGTCGAGCCAGATCATGATGCAGTTGACGCGGTCGCCCGGTCGCGCGGAGCCACGGGATAACGCGGGGCCGGCGAGGGCGCGCGCCTGCAGCAGGCCGGCCAGGCCGAGGCCCCCGACGCCGAGCTGCAGGAAGTCGCGGCGGGGCAGACCGGCGCAGTTGTGCGTGGGGTTCATGGCGGGGCGGGCCTCAGTGGTTGAACACGAATTCGGCTGAGTTGAGCAACGCCCAAAGCACGTCCTCGGTCGCATGAACGCGCGTGGCGCCGGGCGCGGTGAAGGCCGCGGTGGCAACCGCCAGTTCCGCCGGCTGCGGCGGGCGGCTGAGCGTGGCGAGGTAGAGTTCGGTCACGATCTCCGCCGGTGAAACGGTTCGGTCCGCGAGCCTCCGGGCGCGGCCGCCGGGGGCGCTGAGTTTTCCCTGCAGGCCCTTGGAGTTCATCAGATGGAGCGACTGCACGACGCTCAGGTGGGCGTCGCGTTCGCACGGCGGGTCCATGCTCGGGTCGGGCCGGCTGAACGCGTCCATGAACTGCGACTCGATCTTGTAGCTCCACGCCTGGACGGCGCGGCTGCCGGGCGGCATGCCGGCGAACGTGTCGGATCCACCGGAAGCGTCGTTGACGGCGTCGAGCAGCACCTCGGCGGGCAGACGGCGCCGATAGGCGCGCGAGAAGTTCCGCGTGTCGGCGAGGTTGGTCTCGTTGGGCTCGGAACTCAGCTGGTAGAGCGACGACTCCATGATGACACGCATCAGGTGCTTCAGGTCGTAGCCGCGAGCGACGAAGTCGCGGGCGAGCGCGGTGAGGAGCGCGGGCTGCGCCGCGGGGTTCGAGATGCGGAAGTCGTCCACCGGCTCCACAAAACCGCGGCCGAAGAACGCGGCCCACACGCGGTTCACCGCGGCGACGGCGAAGTACGGGTTGTCGGGGTGGAGCAAGGACGCGACGAGCGATTGGCGCGGGTCCTCGTCCTTCGCGCCCGGCTGGTGGGGACCGTCGAGCGGCCGCGGCGCCATGACCTCGCCCGTGACGGGATGTTTCACCACACCGCCCGGCGCATGGTAAAAGGTTTCGGTGCCGGCGGAGATCGGCGGCGAGAGACCGGCGCCCTTCTGCTTCACGCCGCCGAAGAAGGCGGCGAAGCGGGTGAAGTCAGCCTGGGTCCATTTCTCGTTGGGGTGGTTATGGCAGCGCGCGCAGTCGAGGCGTGTGCCGAGGAAAAGCTGTGCGAACATCGTCGCCCGCTCGGCGGGTTCGCGGCGGTCGCGGTAGATCACGGCGGGGCCGTCACGGTGGTTGGTCCCTTCGGCGAGCAGGATCTCGCCCACAAACCGGTCGTACGGCTGGTTCTCGCGGAAGCTCCGCCGGAGCCACTGGTCCAGAATGAGCACGCTTTTCAGCCCGACCCGGTCGGGGTTCGGCCGCACGAGGTCGGCCCATTTCGTCGCCCAATGGTCGGCATAGGCGGGATGCCCGAGAATCTCGCCGATGACGCGTCGGCGCTTGTCGGGTGAGGGATCGGCGAGGAACGCGCGCACCTCCGCCGGAGTCGGCAGCACACCGATGGCATCGAGCTTCGCACGGCGCAGGAACTCGGCGTCGGTGCAGACGGCTGACGGCAGGAGTCCGAGCCGCCGGAAGTTTTCCTGCGCGAGCTCGTCGATGAAGTTGTTGCGTGGCAGGTTGGCGTACCGCTCCGACGGGAGCAGCCCTTCGGCGGGCACGGTGATACGGGAGTCGGCGACGAGTCCCATGTAGCGGGCGACGACGACCGCCTCGCCGGCGATCACGCCGACCTGCATGCGGCCGTTCTCGTCGACCGCAGCAACCTCGGGGTCGTTCGCCGCGTAGGCCGCGAGATGGGTGACGTCCCGCTTCGATCCGTCGGCATAGCGCGCCTCGACGCGGAGTTCGCGGCTTTCGCGGCGACGATAGCTGCCTTCGCGGGGCGTCACCTCGATCCGCGTCAGGTCGGGTTCTCCGGCCGCGCGGTAGACCATGCCTTCGCTCATCCAGCGTGTGAGCAGCCGGTGCAGTTCCGAGCCGGTGTCGAAGCGCCGGCCGCCCTCATGGTCGAGCGCCCCGGTGGGTTTCCGGATGACCAGGCTCTCCTCGGGTGCGGCGGGGAACACGCGCCGGCCGCGCGCCCCCTTCACGATCGCGTCGAAATCCCCCCGCGGGTCGTAGGTGAAAACCGAAAGCCGGAAGCCGTTCTGTCCCTCCGCCTTCGCGTGGCATCCTCCCGTGCTGCAGCCGGCGCGCGTCAGCGCCGGGAGGACGTCGCGCAGGAAGCTCACCGGTTCCACCGCGGCGGGTGGAACAGCCGCGCCGCCCGTCGGTTGCAACCGCGCGACTTGTTTTCCCGCCCCGTCCCAGACGGTCACCGAGCCGTCGTGCGCGCCGGCGAACACCAGCGAGGCGTCGGCGTTCGCCGTGAGGCAGAGCACGGCGTCCCCGGGCTCGCCGAGTTTTCGCTCGTCGCCACCTTTGGCCCTTTCCCCGCCCGGGTGGACCTTCAGGTTCGTGTAGGCGTGGACGCCGCTGGTCGCGGTCGCGGCGAGGAGTTTCGCGCCGTCGCCGGGCCAGTACACCGCGTTCACCGCCGACGCCGGCGCGCCGAGGCTGATGATCTTCTCCCGCGTGGCGGTATCCCAGACGTTGAGTTCCCGGTCGGCGCCGCCGCTCGCCAGTTGCGTGCCGTCGGCGTTGAACGCCACCGCGTGCACCGGCGCCCCGTGGCCCTCGAGGCGGGCCACCTCGGCATGGGTCGCCGGGTCCCAGATCTTCACCAGCCGGTCGCCGCCCGCCGTCGCGAGCCGCGCGCCATCCCGCGAGAAATCGAGTGCGAACACGGTGTCGTCGTGCGCCGTCCACGCCGCGGTGACGCGGCCGCCCGTGGCATCGATGAGACGCACGATTCCGCTGCGGCCCGTGACTCCTTCAGCCAGGGCAAGCAGTCGGGAATCGGGTGAAAACCGGAGCGCTGTCACCCGTCCAGCCAATCCGTCGGACAGTTCGTGCGCCACGGCGAGTGACGCCGCGTCACGCCGGACGACCCGACGGAAGCCGCCCGAGGCCAGCCACCGCCCGTCGGGGCTCCACGCGAGCGATTGCACGGCGTCGCCTGCTTCGGCGGTGCGACCGACCTCGCGGAAATCCTTCGCCGTGGTGTCGTGAATCACGATCTCGCCACCGCGGCCGACGGCGAGGCGCTTGCCGTCGTCGGAGAGCGCGAGCGCGAGCACGGGATGATAGCCGGTCGGCAGCGAGGCGAGTTGCACCGGCCTTAGCTCATCCGTGGTTAGGGCGTCGTCGTCCCACGGCAGGCCGGAGGCTACCCAATCGCGGAGGGTTTTGCGCTGCGCATCCGTCAGCGGTCGATCGGGTGGCATCTGCGGATCGGCGTCGTGGGCGATCACGCGGATGATCGCGCTTTCTTCGGGCCGGCCGGCCTCGGCGGCCGGCCCCGACTCGTTGCCGCGGAGCAGCGCATCGCGCGACGTGAGCACCAGCCCGCCCTTACGTTTGCGCTCGTTGTGGCACGGGAAGCATTCGCCCTTCAGGATCAGCATCGCCTCGCGGGCAGCCGGAACGACCTGTTCGGCGGCTGTCGCCGGTGCAACCGCGGCCAGCAGCGCGGCCAGCAGGGTGGTGGCGTGCAACCGGCGGCTCATCCGGACGCGGATCGGCGGGGTCATGGGGCGCGCAAGGATTCGCGCCGCGGTGCCGGTGTTTCAACTGCAAGTTTCGCCGGGCAGCACGCCGCGCCAAAACGTTTGCACGCCTCGCCAGCGGTCGGGCATAGCGGAGCTGGAATGTCGTGCCGGCCCTGGATCGTTTCGCTGCTTGGTTTTGCGTGGATGCTTTTTTGTCCGGCCAAGACCGTCTGGTCGGCCGAGGAAGATTCGCTCCTGTCGCGCTATGGCGGGACGCCGTCGCTGGGTGAGCTCCGCGGCCTGCGGGCCGCGTGGACGGGCAAAACGCTGCGGGTCGTCGCCGATCGGCCGCCTCCGGCCGCCGCGCCCTATGTTTGGGCGGCGATCCCTCCGCCGTCGGGAGGGTGGAAGTTGGAGCGACGTGCCAAGGTGGAGGCTGACATCACGAATGCGGGAGCCGCGGAGGCTGACGTGTTGCTGTGGGTCGTCGGCGAAAGCGGCTGGGATGCGGTGCCGGCCGGCGCGAAACTGGCCCCGGGGGAAACCCGGCGATTCAGCTGCCGGCTGCGCGAGACTTTTCCCGATGGCACGCCCAAGATCGATCCGGCGCGCGTGAAGGATATCCGGGTGATGGTGCGCGGACGATTCCGCGCGCCGCTTGCGCTCGAGGTGCGGGGTCTCGAGGCGCGCGGCGCGGAACCGCCGTGGTCGCCACCGACGGCTCGGGTTGCGGTTCCGGCGGTTACGGAAGACGAGCCCGCGCCCGGTCGGCGGGTGCGTTATCGCCTCGCGGGGGATCCAGCGGGCGGTCCGTACGCGGTCCTGCATCTTCCCGAGGACTGGCGACCCGGTGCGGTTCTGCCGCTGATCGTCGAGTATCCCGGCAACATCTTCTTCGTGCCGGGCTGCTATTCCACCGGACTGCCGGACCAATGTGTGATCGGCGCGGGCATCGCGCGCGGCCGCGGTGCCATCTGTCTCGCGCTGCCGTTCGTCGACCGTTCGGCCGGCGTGATCGCGGAAGGCGGCTGGGGCGTGCCGGACGACACCGCATCCTACGCCGTGGCGATGGTGGAGCAGGTCTGCCGCGAGTTCGGCGCCGATCGCGCGAACATCATCCTCACTGGCTTCTCGCGCGGCGCGCTTGCCTGCGGCTTCATCGGGCTGCGGAACGACCGCATCGCCGCCTTGTGGAAAGGATTCCACGCCTGCCAGCACTATGACGGTGACGGCTGGAACGGCGCCACCGAGGCAGGCGCGCTCGAACGGGCGCAGCGCTTCCGCGGGCGTGCGGTCTTCCAGACCGACAACCCGCGCGCGAAATTCCAGACGGTGATGGACGCGATGCGGGTGCCGGTGACGTGGGCCGACTCCGGCCTGCGGGCCCACGCCACCGCGATGTTCCTCGATGAACGCCCTTCCACCGAGCAATTGCGGCGGTGGTTCCGCGAATTGGTGACCGCACCCTGAAGGCGTCGCGTCCGGAGGGGTTTAACCACGGATGAACGCGGATAAACACGGATAAATGGGGTTCTTTTGAAGCCGGGTCCGGCGACCCCGGACTAAGCGGGCGACCTTAAGGCCGAAGCCTGTCCCGAAGACTGCGAACGTAAACCGCGGATTTCGCGGATCGCACGGATAAATGTGACCAAGGCGCCACCAAGGTAATCATCGCGGGAAACGATGATTTCAAGGTGTGGTACCACGGTTAGGCGAGGCTTGGTGTAGCCGCGGCCGTCCGCCGCGGATCATGCCGGGAAAAGTATTGCCGCAGGCTTTCCCGAACCGCTCCGCGAGGCGTGATCACGGATGGACGCGAGGGAACGCGAACGGGTTCGGGCTGATAAAACGGCGCGGCTTGCCTGCCTCAAAACTCCCGGCGCGCGGCGGCCAGGCCGCGTTCGTACGCGGCGATGAGGCGGT